>DASWRT010000274.1:0-14868 GCA_036403035.1 Allostellaceae bacterium
TTATGGCGCTTCGCTGCCCCTGATCAGCGCGACATTCGCAAGTTCCGGGAGTTGTCCGATCACCTCCGGCATATCGCTTCTCGCCGGCCGTCGCTCATGGCGGCGACGAGGCCGTCGGCGGTACCGGCGAGGCGAGGCCGGCTCCGCCGCCGAATGCGGGTGCGGGGATCGGCACAATCCGGGGCGCCGCGGCGAACACACGCCGCGCGGTGTGCAGCACCGGGCGCTCGACCGTAAGGTAGAGCATGACGCCGGCGAGGACGGCCGGCAGCGCGAGCAGGACGAGCAGCGGTAGAGCGGCGCCTGCGCCGGCGTAGACGTCGAGACCCGATGCGTGCACCGCCTTGGCTAGTCCGACGACGACCGGATGGTGGATCAGGTAGATCGAATAGGACGCCGCTCCGAGGAAGCCCAGCAGCGGCGGCACCCGGCCAAGCCGGCCCTGAATTTCCAGCGAAGCGGCGGCCAGGATCATCATGCCGGCGCCGAGCCCGTAGAACAGCGTCGGCGCGGTCGTCTGGAAATCGTGGCCCTGCAATTCGACGACGGCGGTTCCGACGAAGCACGCCGCCCCGGCGAGCAGCAGCGGCCAGGATGCAGGCCGGCGGCTGTCCCCGGCGAGGACCAGCCTCGCGACGCCCATCCCGATGAAGAACTCCAGGTTCTTCACGTGCAGGAGGAAATTGAGCGGCGGCGGCAGCGGCGCCGGCAGGACCAGGGCTGCGGCGGCGAGGCAGCAGAACCAGCCGACGAACAGCCTTGTGCCGAATCGGGAATCGAGGATCGCCAGACCGAAAAGCGTATAGAACAGCAGCTCGTGCGACAGCGTCCAGGCGACGCCGACGATCGTGAACTCGCCGGGCGTCGTGAACGGGACGAGCAGGAAGGACTGGACGATCGCCCGCGGGGAATGGGGCGCGTCGCCGCCGAACGACGGGTGCCCGAGGAACAGCGCCAGCATCAGGAACAACACGACCCAATAGGTCGGATAGATCCTGACCAGCCGCCGCAGCATATACCGGCGGAAACCCTGCGCGCGGCCGATATCGGCATGATGGACGTAATAGATGACGAAGCCGCTCAGCACGAAGAAGAGGTCGACCCCGGCCCGGCCGAGCGGCGTCAGGATGCCGCCGACGATGACGATGCCCGCGTATTTCGGCAGGGCCAAGGTTCCGGCCGCATGGTGCAGCACGACGAGCAGGGCGGCCACGCCCCGCATGGCCTGAAGACCCGTCAGTTTTTCAGCGTGCATGCATGGCCCCGGTCTCCAGCGACCGTTCCTCGCGGCGCAAGCGTAACCGCTCTAATGCCGTGAGGCTCTGAACGCCATCGCTGAAAAGAAGATCCGTCTGGTAATAATGAATTCTCCGATTATGAAATCCTGACAATCTACAATCGGGTCCTTCCCAGATATTTTGAACCTGTAGTCTTCATTATATCTTTTTTAAGTTGATCTGTTTATTTTTTCTCGCTTCCTATTATCCATGGGACGCAGAGCGTGCCGGCCGTCTTCGCCGGGCGCGCCGTTCCATCGAGCAGGGGACGGAGGATTGCCACGGCGACAAGGCGGCAACCGGCAGCATCGGAGCCGAGGCGTCGTCTTCTTACGGGCCGGTCCGGCACCAGTAATGATGGCGTAAGCTTATTCCGGTACGGTACCCGAATGGTTCATGAGGAGCGTCGGTTGACTTTCACCAAGGACGCGGTCACCGCGGCCTTGCGTTTCTGGCTGGACGGCGGGCAGCTGAAGCTGCCGCCGGGGCATATCGTCGGCGTCGAGCCGACGCCGGACGGCGGATGCCGGCTGCGGATGGAGAAGCTCGGCGGCATTCCCGCCACGGTCGAGCTGTCGTCGGCGCAGATGGCGGTCGTGTTCATCGGCTATGCCCGTCATCTCGGCATCCCGATCCCGCGCAAGGCGGCCAAGTCGGTGCAGGGCACCGCCACCGGCGGGATCATGATGCGCATCGAGATGTCCACGATGGCGACCAAGCAGGTTCCGTAACCTGCCGGCCGGAACGCGGCGTGCGGGATTGCGGGAAAGTGCCGGCGCCATGCGGGCGGGATCTGCGGCGCGGTGACTGACGCGCCGCGCGAACGGCGCCCGAATCGCGAGTCCGGAGGTTGACTCGTTCGCACTTCGTTCGCATTATCGCCGCCTTCCTACCGGCCAGCCGAGACGGGTGATGCAGGACGCCAGCGACGCCGTGAACGAGTATCTCACCCACGCCTACGGCATCGGGCTGGAGCAGGTGCTTGAGGAGGTCACGCAGGGCGTCGTGAGCACTCGCCTCGTCGGCAGGGTCGCCGGCAGGGCGGAGCTGGCCGGGGCGATCCGGCACCCGGACGGCGGCATCAGCGAGACGCACCAGGGGCTTCTGACGGTCGAGGGCGTCGATTACCGCTTCCGGTGCTCGGTGTTCGTCGATGCGGGCGGCGAACGGTTCGTCGCCGACGTCGGCGAACTCGTGCCGGTCGCGTGGCACGCCGTGATGCGGATGTGGCTCGGCCGGTAACCGCCTCCCAGCGATATGACAATGCCCCGCGTTCGACGGGATGCCGCGCGGCGAAAGCCCGGCGCCCTGCTCCGGAGCGCGAAGGGGGCTTCACAGCGCCCGCGCGGTAGCTACAGTTCGCCTCGGTTGGATACCCGAGAAGGACTCCTGTCAGATGGCGTACATCCCGACCATCACCGGCATTCTCGATATCGAGCGCTCGCCGGAAGACCCGGAACTCGTCATCATCACGGTTACGACCCCCGCCGGGCCGATGAAGGCGCGGATCACGGTCGATGCGGCCGAGGAACTGTCGCGCCGGGTCGAACGTCTGATGTCGGGGACCGGAGCGGCGGCCGGCGTACGCTGACCGCGCCCGCATGCGGCGGCGCGGTCGCTGCCGTCGCCGCTGTCTCCGTCATCCACCCGCGCGACGACAGGAAACCGCCATGCCGACGCTGACGATCGGAAAGAGAACCTATACCGTGAGCCGGGAGCGCGTCATCCGCGCGGCGGAGCGGCTGCACAAGCTGAGCGAGGCGCGGCGGGCCTCCGGCATCGAAAAGGCCAAGACGCAGCTCGCGCGCGCCGCCGCCGGTTCCGGCAACTCCGCGGACAACGCTGCGAAGCAGGCAGCCGCCGTGCTGCTCAGCCAGGGCGTGACCGAGATCTGATGGAGGCGGCCGCAGGCCGGACGGTCGGACAATGGTCGGCGTGCGGCGGCAGGTGAAACCGGGCGAGCGCTATCGCGCGATGCGGTCGGACGGGTCGCCCTCGCCCGTCGTCTGGGAAGTGGTCGAAATCATCCACACGAGCAGCGGCATCGAGCATGCCTGTCTCGCGAAGGTCGGCGACCGGACGGACACGCGGACGCTCGCGACGTCGGTGGTCGCCGACCGCCGGCAGTTCCGCCGGGAGGGATGAACGCGGCGCGTCCGTCTCGCGACGCCGCGGCTATTCCTCGACGAAGGCGCGGCGGAAGCCGTCCGTGACCGGCGAGATGAAGTAGTCGATCGCCAGCCGCTCGCCGCCGACGATCAGCATCTCCGCGGGCATGCCGGGATAGAGTTCGACGCCCTTGAGGCCGGACAGGACGCCGGGGTCCAGCTCGGCGCGGGCGAGGAAGAACGGCTCGCCCTTCTGGTCCTGCTGCCGGTCGGCGGAGACGTAGGTCAGGCGCCCGGTCAGCACCGGCACCCTGTGCTGCTTGTACGAGGTCAGGCGGACATTGACGCGCTGCCCCGCATGGACGTGCTCGATGTCCTCCGGCCGCACGTTCGCCTCGACGACGAGCCGGTCGTCCTGCGGCACGATGTCGAGGATCGGCTGCCCCGGGCCGATGCTGCTGCCTGATGTGAAGAACTTGATGTCGGTGACGGTGCCGCCTTCGGGCGCCGTGATCTCCTTGTGCTGCGCCACGTCCTGCGCGCCTTTGAGGCGCTCGGACAGGTCGGCGATCTGCGCCTGCGCTTCCTGGAGATCCTTCGAGATGTCGGAACGGCGGGTGTTGCGGGTCGAGATCATCTCCAGTTCGGTCTGCGCGATCGCCTGCCGCGCCTCCGCCTCCTTGGCGGAAAGCTCGCCGATGTTGCCGCGCAGCTCGGCGGCCTGCCGTTGCAGCTCCAGCACCCTGTTGCGCGGCGCGTAGCCCTTCGAGAGCAGCTCGCTGACGCCGCGCAGTTCGTCCTCGGTCAGGCGCAGCCGCGTCGACATCGCGTTGCTCTGCGACCGCAAGGCGCTGATCTGCTCGTTGGCCTGCGCGATCTTCTTCTGCTGAACGGCGAGCGTGCCGTCATAAGTGCGCCAGCGGTCGTCGAAGACGTGCCGTTCGTTGATGACGATCGCGGCGACCGCCGGATCTCCGGCCGCGGCGTCGAGGAGGTCGGCGGGAAAGGTCAGCGGGCCGCGCTGGTCGGCCTGCTCGGCACGCAGCCGCGCGGCACGCGCTATCGCGGTCCAGTACTGCGCCTTGAGCTGTCCGACCTGCGCCTGCGCCTGGGTGTCGTCGAGGCGCAGCAGAAGCTGCCCCGTGGTCACGCGGTCGCCTTCCTTCACCGCCAGCTCCTTGAGGATGCCGCCGTCGAGGATGCTGACCGTCTTGCGCTTGCTCTGCACGACGATCGAGCCCAGCGCCGGCACGGCGCTGTCGAGCTTCGCGGTGCAGGCCCAGCCGAAGAACCCGCCGAAGCCGATCGCCACCGTGGCGACGCTGGCGATCACGATGCGGCGCAGCGACGGCGCGGGCGCCTCGGCTTCGAGCGCGGCCTGCCAGGCCGGAAGGGATGTCGACGCCATGATGTGTCGGTAGCTCCGTCGTCGTGTCGGGTCGATGGGGATGCGGCGGTCAGCCGGCCGCCGCCGCGGCGGGAACCGGTGCCGGCGAGTCGTCCGTCGCCAGCCGGGCCGGCGGGCGGGCGGCTCCGGCATCGCCGAGGATCTCGTCGCGCGGGCCGCACCGCTCGACGCGGCCGTCGCGCAGCACGAGGACGCGGTCGGCGGCGGCGAGGATCGCCGGGCGGTGCGCGATCAGCACGACCGCCGCGCCGTCCTGCTTCGCCGCCTCGATCGTGCGGATCAGCGCCTGCTCGCCGGCATGGTCGAGGTTCGCGTTCGGCTCGTCGAGGATCAGCAGCCGCGGCGCGCCGAACAGCGCGCGGGCGAGCGCCACGCGCTGCCGCTGCCCGCCGGACAGCGCGAACCCGGCGCCGCCGATCCAGGTCGAGTAGCCCTGCGGCAGGCGGCCGATCATCTCGTGCACGTCGGCCTTGCGCGCCGCCGCGACGACCTCCGCCGGGTCGGCGTCGGTCGCCATGCGGGAAATGTTGTCGAAGATCGTGCCGTCGAGCAGCGCGACGCTCTGCGGCAGATAGCCGACGCAGTGTCCGAACGCCTCGCGCTCCCAGCGGTAGACCTCCTCGTCGCCGAGCAGGACGCGTCCCTCGGTCGGCGGGAAGAGGCCGACCATCAGCCGCACCAGCGTCGACTTGCCGGCGCCTGACGGGCCGATGATCGCCAGCGCCTCGCCCGGCTCGACCGCGAAGGACACGCCGTCGAGCACGGCCCGGCCCGATCCCTCGGGAACGAAGCGGAGATCCTCGACGACGAGCCGGCCGGTCCTTTCGCCGGCCACCGTCGCCGCCGCGCCGGCCGGACGCTCCGGCGCTTCGGCCAGCAGCGTCTTGACGCGCCCCCAGGCGGCGCGCGCCAGCACCCAGGCGCGCCAGCCGGAAACGAGCTGCTCGAAGGGCAGCAGCATCTTGGCGGTCAGCAGGTTGGCGCCCATCATCGCGCCCGGCGACGCCTTGTGCTGCATGATGAGAATGACGCCGAGGGTGATGAGGCCGCCCTGCATCGCGAGGCGGATCGTCTTGGCGGCGACCGTGAATCCCCTGGCCCGGCGGGCCGTGCGGCTCTGCTTGTCGAGGTTGCGGTTCTGCGCCCGCTGCCAGCGCCGCGCGACGGCCGGCAGCATGCCCATCCCGTCGAGCAGCTCGACGTTGCGCAGCGCCGCCGACAGCTCGTTGAGGCCGCGCGCGGTCGCCGCCGTCGCTTCCGCCATCGGCTGCTTGGTCGTGAGGTCGTTGAGCAGGCTGATCCCGAACAGGATTGCGGCGCCGCAGGCGGCGTAGATCCCGAAGGCGGGGTGCAACAGGACCAGCACCATGAGGAGCGCCGGTATCCACAGCAGATCGAGCGGGATCGCGACCGAGCCGCCGGTGACGAAGAGACGGAGATCGTTGAGGTCGCGCAGCGCCTGAGCCGCCGCCGAGGCGTCGCCGCCGAGGCTGCGGGCGACGGCGGCCTTCAGCGCCGGGATGTTGAGGCGCCGCGCCAGCCGGTCGCCCATCACCAGGAAGACGCAGGTGCGGCAGAACTCCAGCACGCCGTAGATCGCCATGCCGGCGACGCAGCCGACGCTGAGCATCGTCAGCGTGTTCATGTTCTTGCTTTGCAGCACGCGGTCGTAGAGCTGCATGTCGTAGAGCGGCACGAACAGCATGCCCATGTTGACGAACAGCGTCACCGCCCCGGCGACAAGGAACGACTGGAAGAACTCCGCGCGGGTGCGGCGCAGCAGGTCGCGGCTCACCGTCGACATCCCTGCCGCCGTCACGCCGGCACCGCTCGCGGCGCCGCGGCCGCAGCCGAGTCGTCGCCGCGCTTCACGAGCTGGATCGCCGGCGCCGACATCATCCGCATCACCGCCTCGCGCGCGCCGAACTTGTCGACGAGCCCATCCTTCAGCACCAGCAGCTTGTCGACCCCGGCGATGATCGACGGCCGGTGCGCGATCACCATGACGGCGGCGCCGGCCTCCCTGGCCGCGTCGATCGCGTCGATCAGCACGCGCTCGCCCTCCTCGTCGAGGTTGGCGTTCGGCTCGTCCAGGACGACCAGCTTCGGGTTGCCGAACAGCGCCCGCGCCAGCGCGAGCCGCTGCCGCTGGCCGCCGGAGAGCACGAACCCCGCCTCCCCCACCCGCGTCGCATAGCCGAAGGGCAGGCGCATGATCGTCTCGTGCAGGCCGGCGCGCTTCGCGACCTCGATCACCGCGGCCGGGTCGGCGTCCGCCCGCATCCGCGCGATGTTCTCGGCGACAGTGCCGTCGAGCAGCGTCACGATCTGCGGCACGAAGCCGACATGCCGGCCGAAATCCTCGCGCTCCCACAGAAAGGTCGAATGACCGTCGAGATAGACGCCGCCGGCGGTCGGCTCGCAGATCCCGGTGACGAGCCGCGCCAGCGTCGACTTGCCGGCGCCGGACGGGCCGATGATGCCGAGCGCCTCGCCCGGCTCGATCGCGAAGGAAACGCCGCGCAGCACCGGCCGGTCGATCCCCGGCGGAATGTAGACGAGCCGGTCGACGGTGAGCCGCCCCTCGTGGCACGGGAGCGGCATCGTCTCGCGCTTGCCGGCGCCGCCGTCGGCGAGCACCGCGCGGATGCGCCGCCACGCCGCCCCGGCGGCGACCCAGGCGCGCCAGGAGGCGACGAGCTGCTCGAACGGCAGCAGCAGCTTGGCCAGGATCATGTTGCTGGCCAGCATGCTGCCGCCCGACGCCTCGCCGTTGATCGCCAGCATGAGGCCGAGCGCCACCATGGCGCCGGTCATCAGCAGCCGCGCCGCCTTCGATGCCGCGGCCAGCGCCTTCGCGGTCCGCGTCCCGGCATAGAGCTTCGCCAGCATCCGGTCCTGCGAGCGCTGCCAGCGCCGGGCGACGGCGGGCAGCATGCCCAGTCCCTCGACCGCCTCGGCGTTGCGCACCGTGACGGCGATCTCGTTGTAGGCGCGGGCCGTCTCCTCGTTCGCCTCCGCGAGCGGCTTGCGCGTCAGCATGTCGGCGGCGAGGTTGAGCGTGGCGAGCAGCACGGCGCAGGCGAGGCCGAGCGCGCCGTAGGCCCAGTGCAGCAGGAACAGCACCAGCAGGTAGAGCGGCGTCCACAGGAGGTCGAGCGGGATCGCGACGAGCGGGCCGCCGACGAAGGCCCGCAATTCGCCGAGGTCGCGGATCGCCTGCGCGCTCTGCGTCTTCGCGGCGGCCGCGAGCAGCGTCGGCAGGCTGAGCAGCCGGGCGAACCGGTCGCCCATCGCGATGTAGAGCAGGCCCTGGAGGCAATCGAGCGCGGCATAGACCGCGAGCCCGACAAGCAGTCCCGCCGACAGCCACTCCAGCGTGCGGATGTTCCGGCTGTTCAGGACGAGGTTGTACAACTCCATGTTGTACAGCGGCACGGCGAGGCCGGCGAGATTGCATGCGGTCGTCAGCGCGAAGGCGAAGACCAGAGCGCGGCCGAACTGGCGCACGATCGGACGCGTCGGGTCGGAGCTTGCGGGCACGCTCATCATAGTCCCAATAGTCCGTGGGCAACCGTCATGCGCGAAGGCTAGGGAGGTGTCCTTAACCGACTGTGAAGTATTGGGAACGATCTCACCCGATCACGGAACAACAGCTTCGAGAAAAACTAAAAATCGTAAGAAAAGCGCGGCGTTCCGCCCACGTCTCGCGCGATCGGGCGAGGTGCATCGGCGGTTTCCATTAACCCGTCCTTATCCATTCCCGCCGAAAGTGGTGGCGGGCTCCGTGACGGAACGACGGCGCGGCGCCGAGGAGGAGGCTTCGCGCGGCCGCCGGCCGAGCCGGATCGCCGGAGCAGACCAGGAGAGGCCAGTGCGGAACATCCTCGTCATCAGCCCGTCCGGTGAGGTCTACGACCACGACTGCGTGCGCTGGTACCAGCATGCGAACATTCAGCGGAACATCGAGCACTACCACAATATCGGCGACGCCTTCGTCTTCGATTCGTCGCTGAAGCTGCTGAAGTTCGACCGGCTGGACGTCCTCGACATCCGCGACGTCGACCAGAAGGCGGTCGACCGGTACAACGAGGAATTCGATTTCGTCTTCCTGCGCGGCTCGAACTACATCCATACCGAGATGGACTGGGAGAACGCCGAGGCGGTCCTCCCGAAGCTGAAGATCCCGGTCATCGCCTTCGGCGTCGGCGCGCAGGCGCCGGCCAAGGGCAAGCTGGAGTTGAGCCCGCGCGGCCGGCGGATCTGGCAGATGATCGCCGAGCGGTCGAGCAGCCTCGGCGTGCGCGGGACCTACACGGCGGAAGTGCTGTGGGACATGGGGATCAAGAACGTCCGGATCGTCGGCTGCCCGACGGCCTTCCGGAACAACGATCCCGAGCTGCGCATCGACCTGCCGCCGCTGGAGACGGTGCGGCAGGTCGGCTTCACCGTCCGCCGCGAGGTCGGCCATTCCTACTCCCCCAACGTCGACCTCTATGTCCGGCGTCACCGCGACGTCATCAAGGAGATGGCGAAGCGCTTCGACCTGCGGCTGATGGCGCAGGGCGAAGTCGAGGAAAAGAAGCTGCTGTGGGGCACGCCGGAGCAGCAGGCCGAAGCCTGGGCGCAGCTCAAGGGCGACACGACCTGGGCGCCGTTCTTCGATGAGGAGATCGAGCGGCTCTGGAGCGAGCGGCTGTTCTACTCGGACGTCGTCGCCGACTACGAGACGCTCGTCCGGCAGAAGGATCTGGTGCTGGGTTACCGGTTGCACGGCAACCTGATGGCGCTCTCGAACCGGACGCCCTCGATCTATTTCAGCTACGACAGCCGCACCGTCGAGTTCGCGGAGACGTTCCAGATCCCCTGCTACGACGTCTATTCGGACCGTGAGTTCGTGCTGGAGGAATACTGGGATCAGGCGCGCTTCGAGAAGTTCAACCGCGCCTATTACGCCCGCTACCGCGACATGCGCGACTTCCTCGACGAGAACGGCGTCGCGCACCGCATGAAGCCGGCGAAGCTCTTCCGCAAGCACACGGACGCGGCGCCGGCGAAAGCGCCCTCCCCGCCGGAGATCGATCGCTCGGCGGCCTAAGAGCCGCCGCTTTACGCGCTACATCGAGGGCGACCGTCGCCGCCCTCGCCTGCCCTTTTCCCGATCCCCGCGCTTACGAGAGGATCTTCGCCTTCTCCTCCGCACCTGCCGCGGTTCCGGAGACTTCGACGACGGGTTTCGGCTTCGTTTCAGATCGATCCGGCGCGGGCTTCACCTGCGATTCCTGCCAAAGTCGGAGGCCGCGGTTGGCGAGGTCTTGCTTGCTCGGCATCGTCGCTTTCCCTCCGGTTATTTCGTGGGTGGGACAGACTACTCCGGTACCGGCGGCGCCAGAAATTTATTTTCGTCGGCACGCTCTGCCCGCGCCGCCGCCGCTGCCCGGCGGCGAACGCGGTGGGCGGGCGATCGATCGGACGTACCGGCGCGCTCAGCCGGCAGCCTTGTGCAGGTATCGCGCCGCCCAGCCGAGGCCGGCCTCCGTGCCGGCCTTCGGCCGGTACTCGCACCCGATCCAGCCGGCGTAGCCGATGCGGTCGATGAAATCGAGCAGGAACGGGTAGTTGATCTCGCCGGTGCCGGGCTCGTTGCGGCCCGGATTGTCGGCGAGCTGCATGTGCGGGATGCGCGGCAGGTTCGCCTCGATCGTCCGGGCGAGATCGCCCTCCACGATCTGCATGTGATAGATGTCGTACTGGAAGAAGAGGTTGTCCGAGCCGACCTCGTCGATGATCGCGAACGCCTGCCGCGAGGTGTTCAGGTAGAAGCCCGGAATGTCGCGCGTATTGATCGCCTCGATCAGCAGCCTGATCCCCGCCTTCGCCGTCTCGGCGGCGGCGAAGCGCAGATTCTCGACATAGGTCTCGCGCAGTTTCTCCTCGGCGACTCCGGCGGGGCGCAGCCCGGCCATCGCGTGGAGCTGGCGGCAGCCCAGGACGCCGGCATATTCGATCGCGCGGCCGACATTCTCGCGGAACTCGCCGACGCGGTCCGGCAGGCAGGCAAGGCCGCGCTCGCCCTTGTCCCAGGCGCCGGGCGGCATGTTGAACAGCACCTGCGTCAATCCGCTCCCGTGCAGCTTCTCGGCGATCCGCTCCGCCGGCCATGCGTAGGGGAACAGGAACTCTACACCCTTGAATCCGCAGCGGGCGGCCGCCGCGAAGCGGTCGAGGAACTCGACCTCGTTGAACAGCATCGTCAGGTTGGCTGCGAGCTTCGGCATTTTTTCCTCCATGTCCAACTCGCATTTTGTCGTCTCCGCCGGATCGTGACACCATTTCTATTGAGACCGTCGACTCGGGCTGTCGACACGGCGAGAGGATGGCGGAGATGGAGATGACAGAAACCGACGAGGTCCTGTCCGCGAATCTGGAGTTCTACCGCGCTTTCGCCGCCCGCGACGCCACGGCGATGGACGCGCTCTGGGCGCGGCGCCTTCCGGTCGCCTGCACGCATCCCGGCTGGGAGCCGCTGCGCGACCGCCGGGGGATCGTCGAGAGCTGGCGCCGCATCCTCGACGGCTCCGGAGCGCCGGGCGTGATGTGCCACGACGAGCAGGTCTTCCTCTACGGCGACGTCGCCATCGTCGTCTGCGAGGAAGAAATGCGCGGCGGCACGCTGGCGGCGACCAACGTGTTCGCCAAGGAGGACGGCGCTTGGCGCATCGTTCACCACCATGCCGGCCCGATGGCGCCGCGCCGGCTCAAGGCGCCGCCGCGCCGGTCGTCTCGGCTGAACTGACCGCGCCTGACCTATCTGACGTCGCCGACGGGCGCCGAGACAGCCGTCCTTTCGTCCTGCCGCCGGCTCGGTGAAGTCGCGACCCTTCGCCCCTTTACGTGATACCCCCACCCGCCCCTCCTGCCCCGCTCCCGGCGACGCAGCGCGGGAACGATTTTTCCGTCTGCAGGTTGGCCTTCCGCAGCCGGATGGATGACCGGAGCTCGGACGATGAACAAGCAGCAGAAGTACCATGCCGGATATCTGGTCGCGGCTTTCGTCGCCATGATCGCGATCCAGATGATCTACGCCGCGTCGCAGAAGATCGACGTGCTCCCCTACAGCGAGTTCCAGAACGACCTCAAGGCCGGCAAGGTCGAGGAGGTCCGGGTAAGCGGCAACTACATCCAGGGCACCTTCAAGCAGCCGGATGACAAGGGCCGTTCGCAGTTCATCACCACGCGCGTCGATCCGGACATTGCCGGAGAGCTGAACAAGTTCGACGTCCGCTTCTCCGGTCAGATCGAGAGCACGTTCTGGCGGGACCTGCTGTCCTGGGTGCTGCCGGTCCTGCTGTTCTTCGGGATATGGGCGACGATCTTCCGCCGCTTCGCGAACCAGGCCGGCGGTCTCGGCGGCGGGCTGATGTCGATCGGCCGGAGCAAGGCCAAGATCTACGTCGAGACCGACACCAAAGTTTCGTTCGACGATGTGGCAGGCGTGGATGAGGCGAAGGAGGAGCTGAAGGAGATCGTCTCTTTCCTCAAGGAGCCGGAGCGGTACGGCCGCCTCGGCGGCCACGTCCCGAAAGGCGTCCTGCTGGTCGGGCCGCCGGGCACCGGCAAGACGCTGCTGGCGCGCGCGGTGGCCGGCGAGGCCGGCGTGCCGTTCTTCTCCATCAGCGGCTCGGAGTTCGTCGAGATGTTCGTCGGCGTGGGCGCCGCACGCGTCCGCGACCTGTTCGAGCAGGCGCGGCAGAAGGCGCCGGCGATCATCTTCATCGACGAGCTGGACGCGCTGGGCCGCGCCCGCGGCGCCTATGTCGGGGGGCACGACGAGCGCGAGGCGACGCTGAACCAGCTCCTGGTGGAGCTGGACGGATTCGATTCGCGCACCGGGCTCGTCCTGCTCGCGGCGACGAACCGGCCGGAAGTCCTCGACCCGGCGCTGCTGCGCGCCGGACGCTTCGACCGGCAGGTGCTCGTGGACCGGCCGGACAAGAAGGGCCGCATCGACATCCTGAAGGTCCATATGCGCAAGGCGAAGCTGGCCCCCGACGTCGACCCGGAGAAGGTCGCGGCGCTGACGCCCGGCTTCACCGGCGCCGACCTCGCCAACCTCGTCAACGAGGCGGCGCTGCTGGCGACGCGGCGCGGCGCCGAATCGGTCGCCCTCGACGACTTCACATCAGCGGTCGAGCGGATCGTCGCCGGGCTGGAGAAGAAGAACCGCATCCTCAATCCGCGCGAGCGCGAGGTCGTCGCCTATCACGAGATGGGGCACACGCTGGTCGCCCTGTCGCTGCCGGGCGTCGACACCGTGCACAAGGTCTCGATCATTCCCCGCGGCGTCGGTGCGCTCGGCTACACGATCCAGCGGCCGACCGAGGACCGGTTCCTGATGACGCGCGAGGAGCTGGAGGACAAGATGGCGGTGCTGCTCGGCGGACGCTCCGCCGAGTTCATCACCTACGGCAAGGTGTCGACGGGCGCCGCGGACGACCTCCAGAAGGTCACCGACATCGCGCGCAGCATGGTGACGCGCTACGGCATGACCGACGAACTGGGCAACGTCGTCTACGAGCGCGAGTCGCGTAGTTTCCTCAGTCACGGCATGATGCCTCCGAACGGCGGCACCGAGCACCAGTACAGCGAGGCGACGGCGCGCGAGATCGACGACGCGGTCAAGCGGATCGTCGGCGACGCGTTCGACCGCACCGTCGCGCTGCTGCGCGGAAAGCGCGACCTTCTCGAACGGGGCGCCCGCGAGCTGTTGGAGAAGGAGACCCTGAATGAGGCAGACCTCACCCGCCTGACCGGCGGGCCGCTGCCGCAGGCGGCGGAATAGCGCAGCCTTTCTCAACTCAGAGTTTACAACATTTAAAGCACTTCTTGCGATGCTCGGTGCATGCTTCGCGTCCTCGCCTGCGTCTCCGAGCAGCACGATCTCCGGTTGGTCGTACTTGCCGCCTTCATATGCCTGTTTGCGTCCCACACCGCGTTCAACCTCCTGGCGCGTGCCGGCGATGCCGCCGGCAGAGCCGCCACGGCGCCGTGGGCACGATGGGTCTGGGTCGTCGCCGCTTCGGTCGTCACAGGGAGCGGCGTCTGGACGACCCACTTCGTCGCGATGCTGGCTTTCCGGTCGAACTTGCCGACCGGGTACGATGTCGGTCTGACGGCGGCGTCGATCGCCATCGCGGTCGGCTTAACGGGAATCGGCTATAGCGTTCCGCTCGTTCGTCCTCGCTTGGCGGCGTTGGGCGGTGCGATCGCCGGCGCGGCGATCAGCGCGATGCACTACGCCGGAATGGCGGCGCTGCAAGTACCGGCGGCAGTGCAATTCGACGCCGGCTATGTCACGGCCTCGGTTGTCATCGGCGTCGCATTGGGCGGGATCGCCCTCCACCTTGCGGCACGCGCCACCGACCTCCGCCACCGGTTCATCGGGGCCTCGGTTTTCACGCTGGCGATCTGCGGCATGCATTTCACCGGGATGGCGTCCGTGACGCTTGCCCCGGACCCGACGATCGCGCTCCCGGACGAGGTGATCGCGCCGGAATGGCTGGCCGTCGCGCTCACGGCCGTCACGGTGCTGATCATCGCGCTGGGTTTCATCGGATCGGTCGTCGACGAACATCTCGCCGGGCGCGCGGCGGCCGAGGCGGAGCGGCTGCGCACGTACGTCGCCGAACTGGAGCGGACGAAAGCCAACCTCGAAGCCGCGTCGAAGGATCTGGCGACCGCCCTGGAAGCCGCCGCCGCGGGGAGCCAGGCCAAGTCGCAGTTCCTCGCGACCATGAGCCACGAGCTGCGCACGCCCCTGAACGCGATCCTGGGCTTCTCGGAGGTGATGAAGGACGAGATCTTCGGCCCGCATGCCACGGCCGCCTACCGCGACTATGCGGGTGACATCCACGGCAGCGGCCAGCACCTCCTGCAGCTCATCAACGAGATCCTCGACCTCTCGCGTATCGAGGCGGGCCGCTACGAACTGCACGAAGAGGCAGTGCAACTCGCCTGGATCGTCAGCGAATGCAGCCACATGCTGAACCTGCGTGCCAAGGCCAAGAACCAGACG
>DASWRT010000275.1:0-2136 GCA_036403035.1 Allostellaceae bacterium
ATCGTCGACGTCCCGGCGACGCCGGTCGCCGTCCTCCAGCATCGCGGCGACCCGGCCTTGGTCGGCGACACGATCCGGCGATTCATCGCGTGGCGGAAGCAGGCGGGATTGCCGCCTGCCGTCAGCGCGACCTTCAACATCCTGCATAGCGATCCCGAGACCGCCGCGCCGGAGGAGTGCCGGCTCGACCTCTGCGCCGCGACGGGGGAGCGCGCGGTTCCGCCGAACGATGCGGGCGTCGTCGCCGGGCTCATTCCCGCGGGGCGCTGCGCGGTGCTTCGCGTCAGCGGATCGAGCGACGAGCTGCGGCCGGCGGTCTCGTTCCTCTATGCCGACTGGCTGCCGCGGAGCGGCGAGGAGCCGCGCGACTTCCCGATCTATGTGCAGCGCGTGAGCTTCTTTCCCGACGTCCCGGAGAACGAGGCCGTCACGGACGTCTTTCTCCCGCTGCGATAACGACGACGGCGGCGGCGACCGAAGCCGGCCGGATCAGGTCGCCTGCCGCGGCCGCCGCGCGACTACCGGCTCGGCGGCTCTCCCGCGGTAGATCAGGAACGTCGCCGTGAAGCCGCACACGCCGCCGAGGGCCAGCCAGAAGCCGGGCGCGGCCTTGTTCGCCGTCTCCTGGATCAGCCATGTCGAGACCAGCGGCGTGAAGCCGCCGAAGAGAGCCGTCGCCAGCGAATAGGCGAGCGAGAAGCCGGCGGTGCGCACCTCGACCGGCACGATCTCGGTCAGCGCGACCACCATCGCGCCGTTGTAGCTCCCGTACAGGAACGAGAGCCAGAGCAGCACCAGCAGCATGTTCGCGAAGCTCGGCGCGGCGACGAGCCACGCCAGCACGGGATAGGCCGTGAGGACGGTCAGCCCGGAGAACAGCAGCAGGAGCGGCCTGCGCCCGACCCGGTCGGACAGCGCGCCCATCACCGGCAGCCAGATGAAGTTCGACACCGCGACGCAGAAGGTCACGACGAGGCTGTCGGTGTCGGACAGCTTCAGCACGCTCTTGCCGAAGGTCGGCGTGTACACCGTGATCGCGTAGAACGAGATCGTGGTCATCGAGACCATCAGCATCCCGAGCAGGACGATGCCCCAGTTCTGCGTCAGCGACCGGAAGATCTCGCCGGCCGAAGGGCGATGCTTGCGCCGCAGGAACTCGGGCGTCTCTTCGAGCGAGCGGCGGATGTAGAACAGGAACGGCACGATTATGCAGCCGATGAAGAACGGCACGCGCCAGCCCCAGGCGTCCATGTCGGCCGGGAAAAAGGTCCGGTTCAGGACATAGCCGATGATGGCGGCGACCATGATCGCGACCTGCTGGCTGGCCGATTGCCAGGAGACGTAGAAGCCCTTGTTGCCGGGCGTCGCCATCTCGGAGAGGTAGACCGAGACGCCGCCCAGCTCGACGCCGGCCGAGAAGCCCTGCAACAGCCGGCCGACGAGGACCAGGAAGGGCGCCAGCAGGCCGATCGTCTGATAGCCTGGAACGAACGCGATCAGGATCGTCCCGAACGCCATGATGACGAGCGTCGTGATGAGGCCGCGGCGCCGGCCGATCCGGTCGACATAGGCGCCGAGCAAGATCGCGCCGAGCGGGCGCATCAGGAACCCCGCCCCGAACGTCATGAACGTCAGCATCAGCGAGGCGAACTCGTTGCCGGTGGGGAAGAAGGCCTTGGAGATGTAGGTGGCGTAGAAACCGAACAGGAAAAAGTCGAACATCTCCAGAAAGTTGCCGCTCGTCACGCGAAGGACGGTCGCAACCTTCGACGCGGAACTTTCGCCGTGGACCATGTCCGCTATCATCCCCTCCCAGCCTTGCCGACGCGGTGCTGACGGCGATCTAGCTCAGCCCGGTAGTATCGGCTACCGCGAATCGCGCCGCCATCCCAGGAAGCCGAACAGCACGGCAGCGAGTTCAGGTTAACGCTGGTTGCGGGTAGCGTTTGATGTGATTCACTCGCGGGCTCCTGAGCGGTGTGGAGCGGAGCCTGTGATGACGGACGTGGCGTTCGAGAAGCCCCGGTTGGCCGGTCTGCTGGAGCATTTTTCCAGGATTGCCGACTTCCGCGCCTCATGGCGGGTGATGCATCCGCTGCCGGAAGTGCTGCTGCTGGTGGTCTGCGGCACGATCGC
>DASWRT010000276.1:0-7528 GCA_036403035.1 Allostellaceae bacterium
GGCCGGCGCGTCGGAAGAGGCCGGCTGCGACTGCGGCTCCGGCGCGATCGTGACCACGGGACGGCTCAGCGTCACCGGCACCGCGCCGGCGCGCGGCGATCCCGGCTCGGTCTTCGCCGTCGATGCGATCGGCGAAGACAAGGTCACGCGGGCTTGGCCGGCAGGCATCGCCAGTTGCGGCCTCGCGACGGCGAGAAAGGTGCCGGCCGCGCCTTGCGGGGCCGTTGCCGCCGCCGCTGCCGTGGCGGCGGTCGCGGCCGGCGGCAAGGGAGCGGCGGCCGTCGCCGATGGTGTCGTTGCGGACGGCTTCGTCGCGGACGGGCCGTTACCGGAGACTGGCCCGGCGTTCGCCGTCTCCTTGCCGTCCGGCCCGCCGGACGCGCGCGTCGCCGTGGCGGCTGTACCAGCCGCAGCCGCAGCCGCTGCCGCGGCTGCGACCGCGGCAGCGACGAGCGCGTCGCCGGAACCGTCGGTGGTGGATGGGGCATCGGCGGATGCGGACGAAAAGAGCGGGCTGCCGGTTGCCGCCGCGCCCGCGGGCGAAGCAGCACCGCCGGCTGCCGTATCGGCCGCCTGTAGCGCCGAGACGGTTCCGGACCCGCCCGTGGCGGCGGGCGTCGCAACCGGTGGCGGCGTCACGGCGCCGCCGGCCACCGCAGCGATCAGCGCCGAGAGCATCGCCGACGGATCAGCGGACGACTGACCGCCGGTGGTCGCCGCCGCCGGATCATCCTTGGCGTCCGCGTCCGCCGGCCGAGATGAGTCGGCCTTGGGCAAGCCGGCGGACAGCAGCGCCGCCTTGGCGGCCGATCCGTTCGCACCCGCGGCAACTTGTCCTGCAACCGGATCCGCGACGGCGCCCGCCGCAGCGGCGGCGGTAACGTCAGCCTGCGCCAGCGTCGCGGCGAGCGCGTCCAGGAGATCGGTGAACGGCGATGCACCGGCGGCTGCGCCAGCTCCGGCCGCCCCGGCCGCGCCCGGCATTGCAGCCGGCTGCCCCGTGGCCGTCGCGATCAGCGGATTGACACTCATGATGCGCCTTTCGTCATCGTGGCCACATCATCAGCAAGCCGCGGGCCAGCCTGTTGCGGTCCTCGCAACTTGCTGTTTTCATTTGCTTTATGCAATCCGGCGCGGCGTCTGGCGGACGGTCCGTTCCGGCCGTCCCGGCAAACTGTTCCCAGCGGTTTCCGGCAAATTCTGCCGCACCTCGCCCCGCTGATTGCCGCCAAGGACCGGGAACCGGCGATGCTGCCGGTCAAATCCCTTTAGGGTTTTTTTAAATCCGCGACACTAAATTGCCGGTTATGCAGACGAAAGCACAGGCGAGCGCTTCCGCAAGTCCGTCGGCGTTCGGCTCTCTCGCCGAGCAACGGTCGGTGGAGGCCGAGCGCACCTTCACGATCCTGAACGAGCTGCCGCCGCCGGAGACCAAGCGCTGGGTGATCCGCCGCAAGGCGATCGTCGTATCCGCCGTCCGGTCGGGTATCCTGACCCTCGAAGAGGCGTGCGAGCGCTACAAGCTGTCGATCGAGGAGTTCCTGTCATGGCAGCGCCTCATCGACAGCCACGGGCTGGCGGGGCTGCGCGTGACGCGGCTTCAGGACTACCGCAACGCGCCCAAGCGCTGATCCCCCGAAGTCCTTCCGTCGCCCGGCAAATTTTTCCCGAACCCGGCAATTTCTTCCTACGGTTAACCGGCTTTTTACACGTTCAACGTTAGGTTTAAGCCATACCGCATTCCGGTCTGGCCGACGCAAAGGTACCCTGACGTGAACGCCCTCCTCGCCACCCTGCGCAGTCTAGGACCGGCCCGCCTCGCGGCGATCGCCGGCGTCGGCGCGGCGATGATCGGGTTCTTCATCTTCATCACGGTGCGGATCTCCGCGCCGACATACAGCCTCCTCTATAGCGACCTCGAACTGCGCGACAGCGGCCAGATCGTGCAGAAGCTCGACGCGCTGAACGTCCCGTACCAGCTCCACGGCGACGGCGCGCAGATCCTCGTCCCCGCCGATCAGGTGGCCCGGTTGCGCATGGTGATGGCCGAAAGCGGCCTGCCGCGGGGCGGCTCGATCGGCTACGAGCTGTTCGACAAGTCGGACGTGCTGGGCACGTCGAGCTTCGTGCAGAACATCAATCACGTGCGCGCCCTCGAAGGCGAGCTGGCGCGCACGATCTCCTCGATCGGCAGCGTGCAGAGCGCGCGGGTGCATCTCGTGCTGCCGCGCCGCGAGATGTTCTCGCGAGAGAAGCAGGATCCCAGCGCGTCGATCGTGCTGAAGCTGCGCGGCGCGGAACGCCTCGGAAAGGGACAGGTCGCGGCGATCCAGCACCTCGTCGCGACGGCGGTGCCGGGCCTCCGTCCGAACCGGATCTCGATCGTCGACGGCGACGGCAACTTGCTGGCGCGCGGCACCGACGACGGCGACCCGCAGGCGTCCGGCATCGACGAGGACGAGCGGCGGGCCGGCTACGAGACGCGGACGGCGCGCGCCATTGAGGAGATGCTCGAACGCTCCGTCGGGTTCGGCAAGGTACGGGCCGAGGTCCATGCCGAGATGGACTTCGACCGCGTCACCACCAGCTCGGAGAGCTACGATCCCGACGGTCAGGTCGTCCGCTCGACCCAATCGGTCACTGAATCGAGCGACAACACGGACGCGGCCGACCAGTCCGTCACGGTCGCCAACAACCTCCCCGACGCGCAGGCCGCGAAGGGCAACGGCGGCGCACGCTCGCGCAACGCCCGGAACGAGGAGACGACCAACTACGAGATCACCAAGACCGTCCGCAACCAGGTCCGCGAAGGCGGCGTGGTGCGGCGGCTGTCGGTGGCCGTGCTGGTCGACGGCACCTATGCGCCCGGCGCCGACGGCGCGCGGGCGTATCAGCCGCGCAGCCCCGACGAGATTCAGCTCCTGACGACCCTCGTGCGTTCCGCGATCGGTTTCGACGCGAAGCGCGGCGACACCGTCGAGGTCGTCAACATGCGCTTCATCGCGCCGGACGACGCCGCCCCGGAAAGCGCGGGCGGCCTGCTCGGCCTCAGCAAGGCGGACCTGTTCCGCATCGGCGAGACGCTGACGCTCCTTCTCGTCGCGCTCCTCGTGATCCTGCTGGTGGTGCGGCCGATGATGCGCCGCATGATCCCGGTCGCGGCGGGACCGGCCGGCGCGCTCGCCGGCCCCGGCGGCGACGTCAAGCTGATCGCCGACCAGTCCGGGGGCGGCGGCGGGACGCAAGCCGCCCTCCCGCCGCCCCCCGGCGGCGAGGCGGACGCGGAGGGCGGCGCAGGCGGCGCGCTGGTGCCGGGCTCGCAGGCTACGGCGTCGCTCGAAGCCATCGAGCAGATGATCGACATCAACCAGGTCGAGGGGCGCGTGCGCGCATCGAGCATCAAGAAGATCGGCGAGATCGTCGACAAGCATCCCGAGGAAGCGGTCGCGATCATCCGCAGCTGGATGTACCAGGGCGCGTAGCGGACAATGGCAAGAGACTTGAGAGCACGCGAGGACATCCGCTCGCTGACCGGCCCGGAGCGGGCGGCGATCCTGATCCTGTCGCTTGGCGAGGAGCACACGGCGAAACTCTTCGCGATGATGGACGACGAGGAGATCAAGGAGATCTCGCAGACGATGGCCAATCTCGGCACGGTCAGCGCGAGCATCGTCGAGCGGCTCTTCCTCGAATTCGCCGACCAGATCTCGGCGACCGGTTCGCTGATCGGCACCTACGAGAGCACCGAACGGCTGCTGACGAAGGTCCTCGCGAAGGACCGCGTCGTGAACATCATGGAGGAGATCCGCGGACCGGCGGGCCGCACGATGTGGGACAAGCTCGGCAACGTCAACGAGGTGGTCCTCGCGAACTACCTCAAGAACGAGTACCCGCAGACCGTCGCCGTCGTCCTTTCCAAGGTGAAGGCGGACCATGCCGCACGCGTCCTCGCGCAGCTCCCCGAGAGCTTCGCGATGGAGGTCGTGATGCGCATGCTGCGCATGGAGGCGGTGCAGAAGGAAGTGCTCGACGACGTCGAGCGCACGCTCCGCACCGAGTTCTTCACCAACCTCGCCCGCACCAACCGCCGCGACGCGCACGAGCTGATCGCCGAGATCTTCAACAGCCTCGACCGAGCGACCGAGAACCGCTTCATCACCGCGCTGGAGGAGCGCAACCGCGACTCCGCCGAGCGCATCAAGGCGCTGATGTTCACCTTCGAGGATCTGGCGAAGCTCGACTCCTCGGCGATCCAGGTGCTGCTGCGCAACGCCGACAAGGCGAAGATGCCGACCGCTCTCAAGGGCGCGTCGGAGACGCTGCGCGACCTGTTCTTCTCGAACATGTCCGAGCGTGCCGGCAAGCTGCTGCGCGAGGACATGCAGGCGATGGGGCCGGTCCGGCTGCGCGACGTCGAGGAGGCGCAAGGCTACCTCGTCAGCCTCGCGAAGGATCTGGCGGCGAGCGGCGAGATCGTCATCGCCGACAGCAAGGGCGACGACGAGCTGGTGTATTGAGAGCGCCCCGACGATGCCCGCCGTTCAGAAATTCCTCTTCGACCTCGACTTCGACGGACCGTCGTCCGTTCCCGTCGGGATCGGCCTGCCGGACGACGACGCCATCGGCGCCGCAGCGAAGCCGAACGCGGCTCCCGCGCCGGCGCCCGCGCCGGGCTACGGCGACGAGGATCTCGCCGCCGCCCGCGCGGAAGGGTACGTCGCCGGCCGCGCGGAAGCGCTTGCCGAGGCGGAAGCGCAGCGCGAGAGCCAGACCGCCCGTGCGCTTGCCGCGATCTCCGAAGGGATGCGGATGCTGCTCGCCGCCGGCGAACAGCGTCATGCCGCGATCCAGCGCGACGCGGTGGCGCTGATGCAGGCGGTCGTCCGCAAGATCGTACCTTCCCTCGCCCGCAACGCCGCGCTCGACGAGGTCGCCTCCTTCACGCTCGGCTGCCTGCGCGATGCGTTCGACGAGCCGCGCGTGGTGCTGCGCGTGCCGGACGCGCTGTTCGACGCGGTGCAGCGCGACGTGCCGCCGCGCGCCGCCTCCGCCGGCTTCGCCGGCAAAGTCGTGATCCTCGCCGACGACACGCTCGCGCCCTGCGACTGCCGGGTCGAGTGGGCGGACGGCGGCGCCGAGCGCGACTTCGCCCGCGTCTGGCAGGACATCGACGCCGCCATCGTCCGCACCCTCGACGCCCTCACATCAGCCGCTTCCCCGGCCGGGGACGCGGCTCCCGAGACACACCCAGGAGAGACGACGCCATGAACGACAAGGACAACCTGCAGTTGGCCGACCTCGACGGCGATGCCCGCGCCGGCGAGATCAAAGCGCCGCAGAGCGCCCGCGACCTCGAAGCCGTCTACGAGGTGCCGGTGCAGATCTCGGCGGTCCTCGGCCGCGCGACGATGCAGGTCAGCCAGCTCCTGAAGCTGGGCCGCGGCGCCGTGGTCGAGCTGGACCGCAAGGTCGGCGAGGCGATCGACATCTACGTCAACAACCGGCTCGTCGCCCGCGGCGAGGTCGTCGTCGTCGACGAGCGGCTCGGCGTCACGATGACCGAGATCGTCAAGGCGGACCGGAACTGATCCCGGCCGCCGCCGCGCGAAGGACACCATCATGCGCCTCCTGATCATCGGTCCGCTCGAAGGGTATATCAGCGCCGCGGCCAAGATCGCGCTCGACCGCGGCGCCAAGGTCGCGCACGCCGCCGACATCGAGGCGGGCCTCGCCGCGCTGCGGTCCGGCCAGGGCGCCGACCTGCTGATGATGGACGTGAAGCTCGACATCGCGCGGATGATCGAAAGCCTGAAGCAGGAGCGGATCATCGTGCCGCTCGTCGCCTGCGGCGTCGGCGCCGACGCGAGCGCGGCGGTGCGCGCGATCAAGGCGGGCGCGAAGGAATACCTGCCGCTGCCGCCCGACGCCGACCTCATCGCGGCGGTCCTCGAAGCGGTGGCGCACGAGAGCCGCAACGTGATCTGCCACGACCCGGCGATGCAGCGCGTGCTGCGCCTCGCCGAGCAGATCGCGCCGAGCGACGCCAGCGTGCTGATCACCGGCGAGAGCGGCACCGGCAAGGAAGTCCTGGCGCGCCTCATCCACCGCAAGAGCCGGCGGTCGACGCAGCCTTTCATCTCGGTGAACTGCGCCGCGATCCCGGAGAACCTGCTGGAGAGCGAGCTGTTCGGCCACGAGAAGGGCGCCTTCACCGGCGCCGTCGCGCGCCGCATCGGCAAGTTCGAGGAAGCGAACGGCGGCACGCTGCTGCTCGACGAGGTGACCGAGATGCACCCGCGGCTCCAGGCGAAGCTGCTGCGGGCGATCCAGGAGCGCGTAATCGACCGCGTCGGCGGCACCCAGCCGGTCAAGGTCGACATCCGCCTGCTCGCGACCTCGAACCGCGACCTGGAGGAGGCGGTCCGCAAGGGCGACTTCCGCGACGACCTCTATTTCCGCCTCAACGTCGTCAATCTCCAGCTTCCGGCGCTGCGCGAGCGGCCGGCGGACATCGCGCCGCTGGCCGAGTATTTCACGAAGAAATACGCCGACATCAACGGCGTCGGTCCGATGACGATCGCCCCCGATGCCGTGGAGGTGCTGCGCCGCCACGGCTGGCGCGGCAACGTGCGCGAGCTGGAGAACACGATGCATCGCGCCGTGCTGCTCGCCGGCGGCAGCCGCATCGAGCGCGAGGCGATCATGCTGTCGGGCGGCGCGGCCGAAAAGGCGGCGGCGGCAGCTTCGGCGGCGAGCGGCGGCGGGACCGGGCTGGTCGGGCGCACCGTCGCGGACGTCGAGCGCGACCTGATCCTCGAAACGCTTCAGCACTGCCTCGGCAACCGGACGCACGCCGCCAACATCCTCGGCATCTCGATCCGCACGCTGCGCAACAAGCTTCAGCAGTACCGTCAGGAGGGCGTCCCGGTCCCGCCGCCGAACGAGCTGGAACGCGCCGCGGTCTGAGCAAGGATGACCACCCGGCCTGCGCATAGCGGCGTCATGCCCGTCCTCGCACTCCCTCTCCCGCCTGCGGGAGAGGGTCGGGGTGAGGGCAGATTCCAACTGCATGCCGGCGTAAGGAAAGGGGAAGAGAAGAAAATTCCCCTCACCCCGGCCCTCTCCCGCAAGCGGGAGAGGGAGAATGGGGCGCGGCGGCGTTTGGCATGACCGACATCACGGGCATCGCGACCTCGCCCTCCGCGCTCCTGGAGCGGTTGAAGGCGACGCTGCGGCGGGGCGAGATCGCGCTGGCGCTCGGCGTCGTCGCGATCCTCGTCGTGCTGATCCTGCCGATGCCGACGTGGCTCCTCGACACGAGCCTCGCGCTGTCGGTGACGCTGTCGGTCCTGATCCTGATGGTCGCGCTGTTCATCCAGCGCCCGCTCGACTTCTCCGCCTTCCCGACCGTGCTGCTGATCGCGACCATGCTGCGATTGGCGCTCAATCTTGCCTCGACGCGGCTCATCCTGAGCCACGGCCACGAGGGGACGAAGGCCGCCGGACACGTCATCGAAGCGTTCGGCAA
>DASWRT010000277.1:0-18129 GCA_036403035.1 Allostellaceae bacterium
CCGCGCCTGCTCCAGCCCCAGCGTCTCGAACCAATCGCGCAGCCGCTCATGCGAGTACTCCGGGAATGGCAGGGCCCTGTCGCCCCGACGCATTCCAGCCGCACTGCGGGCCAGCCAAATGCAAGCAAAATTCAAGCCGCGACGGCGCGCTTCGGGAAAGCGCTCGATATTGAGGAGCTGGAAATAGAGTTCGCGCACCGGGACGGCGTCGTAATGCCGTTCGGCCGCTGCCGGAATCGCGGCCCCGGACGAGGGAGCGCAGGCGGAGCTTGCGGCGACATGGTCGAAGGCGCCGTTCCGAACTGCCGTGTCGGATGACGAGACCGGTGATCTCCTCGTATCCTCAAGCGATGCGATCCAATCGCGAATCACCGAGATTTCAGCGTCCGAGAAAATCCGAAACATCGGACCGCCGAACTGGATCAGTTGCGTCAGCAAACGGCTTTTGTCCGGTCGACCGGGGGCGACCCAGGCCGTTCGTGCCAACGCGTGGACGAAGGCCGCGGGGTCTTCGACGATAAGTTCGTCGAACGGCCGGCCGCCGATCTTCAGGCGACCGTGGTAGCCGACGGCGAACTTTGCTTTCCGCCGGACGAGCCGAACCATTTGCTGGAAGGGAGACAACTCGGCGCCGGCGATCCGGTCGAGGACGCTGTCCGTCCACTCGTCCATCAGAGCCTTGGAGGTCAAGAAGCCTACGGCAATACGCTCCATCATCGATGCCGCATCTTCGGAAGCAGCGTGCCCATCCGGTCCGATCTCTGCTTCGGTCACCGTCAGCCGAATGGCGGAATTCGCTGTTTCCAGAAGCAACGGGATTTCGTTTTCCGAGCAGGCGGCAAAAATTTTCACGTTCGCGCCAAGTCTTGCGAGGAATGGCTTGAGGTCACGGACGATCCGCGGGGTAGGAACGGACAGCTCATAGAGCATGGCCCCGAGTATCTCCGGACAACGTTGCCGGGGAAATAGGGAAAGGCTCAGCCTGTAGGCGGTGAGTTTCCATGCGGTGCTTAAGAAATCGGCGCTGCGGTCAAACCGGACTGAATTTATTGTGGGGAGAGCGATATCGAGGCTCTCCAGCATCTGCCGAAACAAGACGGCGTGATTGTTTTCGAAGACGCCGTTCCCGACGTGCCAGCTATGAATGCCGTGAGCGAGCGTCCGGACGGGCTCGTGGCAATTGGCTGCGTTCGAGAAATTCTGCAGAACACAGCCCGCCGACAACCCCTGCGGCGCCGACTGCAGAACGATATAGCGGGCCAGAGCGGGCGTAAGATCGACTCCGCTCAGGCCGTGCTCGCGTTCACCCGCAAGTGCAAGGAGCCGTCCGACAAATTCATCGGCGTCCGGCGAACTGTCCAGGACACGCATCCTGTCGCCATTGAATTGCGAAGCGCATTCGCGCTGGCACTGGTCTGCAAAGGTCGTAGCGAGCGAAATGCATTCGGAGAAACCATCTTCCATGGCGAATAATCTGGAGCAGAGCGACGCTGGCCGGATCATGTCCGTGCGCTTGTCGAAGGGCGCTATTCTGCCGTCAGATTTACTCATGGCGAGGTTTTCCTCGCCATCCGCGTTTCTTGCCGTATGAGCCTCCGATCTCCAGCCCGCGTTCCGGCAAGCCGTCGTCAGGCGGCGCACTCGCTGCGGGGAGAAGCAGGTCTGATCGAACACGCTCGGTGTTCTTCTTACGGTCACTCACGCCATCTCTCCTGCGTTCCAGGAGAAGTCGCACTCCAGGTCGTCGGACAGAAAAGGCTACACCTTTCAGATCGAAAGTGTCTACGGGGAATGGTAATGTCAGGGCGGAGTACGTCGCGTCGTGAAAAGGATGATTGCATGAATTTTGATTATTATAATTTCTCACGTGGTTAGTTTTATTTACGGACGAGTTCTTGGCAAAAAAAGATGGAGCGCACGGCCGTCTACCTCAGAAAATCATCGGCTGCGTGAAATCCCTTTATCATAGAAAAGCGCATCGCGCGCAATATGCGTTGATCGGACGCTGGTAACGGGAGCGTAATGCGGCGAGCCGGGCGGATGAATGAAATTTTCATTTTTGGTCTATTGGTAGTGGATTGTCTATTACATGCTGGGGGAATATGAATACTGGGGGCTGCCAGGAAATCTGCCTCGCAAGAGTATAGAGTATTTTATAATTTAATGTATTTGGTTGGGCAATGCGCGCAGAGGAACGTTGTGCGTGCGTCGGGGCGTTTGGTGTCTTCGCCCGAAAATAGGAGCCGCTCTTCCTCTCCAAGCGCGGCCGCTCAGTCGCAGTTCTTACGAACTGTGCTGCCTCATGAACGAATCCACCGACTTCCGGGCGTATCAGCGGTCAGGTGGCGATGCTGCGGCAAACGTCGCGCAGGCGGGCCCACCGCGCATGATTTCGGCCATCGCCTTGGCGGCGCGCCGCCAACGGGGTGGTCTTGGGATGACGCACAGGCAGCCTTGAAGGCGGAGGGGGCTCGCCCCTACAGCACACCGGTCGACCCGAAACCGCCGCTACCCCGCTCGGTGTCTCCAAGGGCGCTGACCTCGACGAGCGGCAATTGCGGAGCAGGCGCGATGACCGCCTGTGCGATGCGATCGCCGCGGCTGATCGAGAAGGGGTCGCCCCCCAGGTTGATCAGGCATACCCCGACAGGGCCTCGATAGTCGGCGTCGACCGTGCCGGGGCTGTTCAGGATCGTGACGCCATGCTTCACGGCAAGGCCCGAGCGAGGGCGGATCTGCATTTCGTAGCCGTGGGGCAGGCCGACGGCAAATCCCGTCGGGATCAGCATGCGCTGGCCCGGCGCCAGCACCGTCGGCGCCCCGGCCGGCACGGCGGCACGGAGATCGAACCCCGCCGCGCCACCCGTCGCATAGGTGGGGATCGGGAGATCGGGGTTCCCCGGCAAGCGGAGGAACCGGAGTTCCACCTTTGCGACCTCCTGCATATCGGCCGCTCTCCCTTTATATGACGTCATGCGGGGTCGGGGTTCGACCGGCCCTGGGACGAATGAAGCCGGCGGACATCGGCGGGGATCATTGCGGTTTGCGTTCCATCGGAGCGAAATGCGCGGCGATCCGTGCGGCAAGACGGTCGGCGACCTCGGCCTTCGAGAGGGTCGGCCAGTC
Source organism: Allostellaceae bacterium (assembly GCA_036403035.1). Lineage (GTDB taxonomy): Bacteria > Pseudomonadota > Alphaproteobacteria > ATCC43930 > CGMCC-115725 > DASWRT01. The sequence goes on from DASWRT010000277.1 coordinate 3,127, forward strand.
TTCGACGGCGCCGTCGCCGGTGACGAGATGCACGGTATTCGCATCGCCGCCGAACGTCCCTGTAGCCGGGGCGACATCGTTGGCGGCGATCCAGTCGCAGCCCTTGCGCAGCCGCTTCGCCTGTGCGTTCGGAACGACGTTTTCGGTCTCGGCGGCGAACCCGACGACGAGCGGCGGCCGGCGCGTGCCGGTTGCAGCGCTCAGCGTCGCCAGGATGTCCGGGTTCTCGACCAGCCGCAGCATCGGCGGGCCGCCGCCGCCTTTCTCCTTCTTCAGCTTCTGCGGCGCCTCGTCGGCGACGCGCCAGTCGGCCACGGCCGCGGCGCAGACCGCGATGTCGGCCGGCAGCGCTACCTCGCAGGCGGCCAGCATCTCCCGCGCGGTGGTGACGCGGACCACCGCGACGCCGCCGCCCGCCGGGTCGGGCTCGCGGGTCGGGCCGGAGACCAGCACCACGTCAGCGCCAAGCCGTGCCAGCGCGGCGGCGATCGCGTGGCCCTGCTTGCCCGAGGAGCGGTTCGCGATATAGCGCACCGGGTCGATCGGTTCGTGCGTCGGCCCGCTGGTGACGATCGCGCGCCGTCCGGCCAGCGGCGGCGGCGGTCCCGCTTCCGCGCCTCCGGCGCTGCCGAGAAGCAGCCTCTCGATCGCGGCGACGATCTCCAGCGGTTCCGCCATGCGGCCCATGCCGGTCTCGCCCTCGGCCAGCTCGCCGGCATTCGGACCGACGCGGTGCACGCCGCGCGCGGCGAGCTTTTCCAGGTTTTCGCGCGTCGCCGCGTTCCGCCACATACGCACGTTCATCGCCGGCGCGACGAGGATCGGCCGGTCGGTCGCGAGCAGCGCCGTCGCCGCGAGGTCGTCGGCGAGCCCCGCGGTCATGCGCGCCAGCAGGTCGGCGCTTGCCGGCGCGACGACGACGAGGTCGGCCTCCTGCGCCAGCCGCAGATGACCCATTTCGCTCTCGTCGGTCAGCGACCAGAGGTCGGTGTAGACCCGCTCGTGCGCGAGCGCCGACGCCGCGAGGGGCGTCACGAACTGCTGCGCCGCCGCAGTCATGATGCAGCGCACGGCTGCGCCGCGTTCACGCAGCCGGCGGATCAGGTCGAGGCTCTTGTACGCCGCGATCCCGCCGGAGATCACGAGCAGGATGCGGCGGCCGGCAAGCGTGGGCGGCGTCATGAGAGTCCGTGCCGGTTCGCTGGCCACCAGTCCTCGTCGAGTATCTGGTCGAGCGTGTAGGGCGCGGCGACGGGCAACGCGGACGGATCCAGGCTATCCTCGCGAAGGCCACGCTCGGCGAGTCTCCGGCCATCCCGGTAGCAGTCTGCAAGCGCCGCGTCGAGGCGGCGGCGAAGGCTCGGACTGTCCTGCGTGATGTCGCGACTCTCGGCGCGATGCAGGATCACGGTTCTTTCCCATCCGCTCCGCGGATCGCGTGCCGGCGAATGCTCCAGCTTGAGCAGATGTTCGATGATCCGGATCACATGGCTCCTCAATGATCGAAAGTCGCTTCGGCCCAAGCTCTCGATCTCCTCGGCAAGGTTCTCCCAGTCCAGCGGAGCATTGGTGCGGGCGGCGCCGGCTTCGCGCAGCGCCGCGGCCTGCTCCTGAGTCCAGAGATAGAAATCGTCGTCGTAGGCGGCTTTCGCGGGCATCGGTCACCTCTCGCCTGAGAATAGCGCCGCATGTCGGGCGGTGCGAGGCCGCCGCCTCCCGTGAGAGGCTCTCACCAAAGCGCGATTGCGATCGCGGCCAGCGCCAACGCGCCGATCCAGAGCGGCAGCGCGAACGCAAAGCGAACCTGCCGCCGTGCGGCGGCGATCGCGTCGACCGTCTCGGCATGCAGCCGCACTCCGCCGCCGTTCGACAGGTCGTCCGCCAGCCTGGAGAGATCACCGATGAGCGTCGGCAGCCGCTCCAGCAGCGCGGTCGTCGCCTGCGCCGTCTCGACGAGGCGGGCCTCCGGCCCGCGGTTGGCGCGCATCCACTCCTCGATCAGCGGCTGCGCCAGCGTCCACATGTTGACGGTCGGGTCGAGCCGCCGCCCGATGCCCTCGACGACGACCATCGTCTTCTGCAGCAGCAGGAGCTGCGGCTGCGTCTCCATCTCGAACTGCTCGGTGACCTGGAAGAGTTGCGCGAGCAGGCGCGCGACCGAGATCTCGTGCAGCGGTCGGCCAAAGATCGGCTCGCCGATCGAGCGGCAGGCCTGGGTGAAGGCGTCGACCGAGTGCCGGGCCGGGACGTAGCCTGCGGCGAAATGCACTTCGGCGACGCGGCGGTAGTCGCCTGACAGAAAGCCCACCAGCATGTCGGCGAGGAACGTGCGGGTACGGCGGTCGAGCCGCCCCATGATGCCGAAGTCGACGGCGACGATCCCGCCGCCCGCCTCGATGAACAGGTTGCCGGGGTGCATGTCGGCATGGAAGAAGCCGTCGCGGAAGACTTGGTTGAAGAAGGTCCGCGCCGCCTTGGCGAGGATCTCGTCCATGTCGTGGCCGGCGGCGATCAGCGCCTCGCGGTCGTCGACGCGAATGCCGGCGACCCGCTCCAGCGTCAGGACGCTCCGGCTCGTCCGTGTCCAGTCGACGCGCGGCACCCGGAAGTCCGTGTCGGCCGCGAAGTTCTCGCCCAGCTCGGACGCGGCGGCGGCCTCGAACCGCAGGTCCATCTCGAAGCGCACGGTGTCGGCCAGCGTCCGCACGACCTCGACCGGGCGCAGCCGGCGCAGTCCGGGCTGAACACGCTCGGCCAGATCGGCGAGCCAGAGGAACAGGTCGAGGTCGCGCGCGAAGGCGCCGACGATGCCCGGCCGCAGGATCTTGACCGCGACCGGCTCGCCCTCCGCGGTGATCGCGAAATGCACCTGGGCGATCGAGGCGGCGGCGACCGGCTTGTCATCGAACGAGGTGAACAGGTCGTCGAGCGGCCGACCGAATTCGCTCTCGACGATGGCGCGCGCCTCGTCGCCGGGGAAAGGCGGCAGCCGGTCCTGAAGCTGCGAGAGGTCGGCGGCGACTTCTTCGCCGAGCAGGTCGGCGCGAGTCGCGAGGGTCTGGCCCAGCTTCACGAAGCTCGGCCCGAGCGCCTTCAGCGCGAGGGCGAGCCGCTCGCCGGGACGCCGCCCCATCGAGTCGACATCGGACCGGCCGAGCCGGCGGAGCGCACGGACCGGGCCGGGCGCGATCAGGCCGTCGAGCCAGAACAGCGCGTCGTGGCGCGCCAGCGTCCACGCGATCTGGATGAGCCGCGCGAGGTTGCGCGTGGCGCGCAGCGCGTCGAATCGGCGACGGTAGCGCTGCCGGCCGCCGCCATAGTGGTCGCCGGCCGGAGTCAAAGCCGCCAAGCGGTGTGCAGCGCGGCGACACCGCCGGTCAGGTTGCGGTACCGAACCCGTTCGAACCCGGCGGCCGCCATCCGGTCGGCCAGCTCTTGCTGCGGCGGGAAGCGGCGGATGCTCTCGACGAGATACTGGTATGCGTCGCGGTCGCTGGCGACGAGGCCGCCGAGCGCCGGCAGCACGCTGAAGGAATAGATGTCGTAGAGCCGGGCGAGGCCGGGATCGACGACCCGGCTGAACTCCAGGCAGGCGAAGCGGCCGCCGGGCTTCAGCACGCGCCGCGCCTCGGCGAGCGCCGCGTCGATATGCGTGACGTTCCGCAGCCCGAAGGCGATCGAATAGGAGTCGACGCTCGACGTGGCGAGCGGCAGTGCCTCGGCATTGCCGGTCACCCACTCGATCCCGCCCAGCAGGCCACGGTCGAGCGCCCGGTCGCGACCGACGCGCAGCATGCTCTCATTGATGTCGCAGACGATGACGCGGCCCGGAACGGGGCCGCCGGAGGACGGGTGCAGCCGCTCGCGCAGCCGGAAGGCGACGTCGCCCGTGCCGCCGGCCACGTCGAGCAGCACCTCGCCGGCCCGCGGATGGAGCCAGTCGACGAGCGTGCCCTTCCAGAAGCGGTGGATGCCGCCGCTCATCAGGTCGTTCATCACGTCGTACCGGGCGGCGACGCTGTCGAACACCGCCCGGACGAGCTTCTCCTTTTCCGCCGGAGGCACCTGGCGGAAGCCGAAATCCGCCGCCGCGTCGCCCTCGCGGGCTTGACTTGTCTCGCCTGTCGTCATGTGCTGGAACATAGCCGTTCGCTTAATTCAACGCCACTTGGCCCGCGCCGCCTTTGCCGATGACAACGTCGATGATGCCGTTCCAGCCGCCGCATGCCTGAGCTTCCCGAAGTCGAAACCGTGTGCCGCGGTCTGGCGCATCGGATGGAAGGCCGCGTGCTGGCGCATCTGGAGCTGCGCCGGCCCGATCTCCGATTCCCGATGCCGGCCGGCCTAGCGGCGCGCGTCGAGGGGCGCCGGGTCCGGCGCGTCGCGCGCCGCGCCAAGTACATCCTCCTGCATCTGGAGGATGGCGGCGTCATGATCGCGCATCTCGGCATGGCCGGGCGCATGGTGATCGTCGGCGAGGGCACTGCCGGGACCGCCGCCGCCGCCGCGCGGCCCGCCGCCGATCCGCACGATCACGTCGTCTTCACCATGGACGACGGCACGGAGATCCGGTTCAACGACGCGCGCCGTTTCGGCATGCTCGACTACGTGCCGGCCGCGGACGAGCTGGAGCGGCACCGGCTGTTCGCCGGCCTCGGTCCCGAGCCGCTCGGCAACGCGTTCAACGGCCCGGCGCTCGCCGCCAAGCTCGCCGGGCGCCAGACCTCGATCAAGGCCGCGCTCCTCGATCAGAAGGTCGTCGCCGGGCTCGGCAACATCTATGTCTCCGAGAGCCTGTTCTGGGCCGGCCTCTCGCCCCGCCGGCTTGCGGCGACGGTCGGCGGCGCGCGTGCCGAGCGGCTCGCCGCCGCGATCAAGGACGTGCTGAACCGCGCCATCGCGGCGGGCGGCTCGTCGCTGCGCGACTACGTCCAGGCGTCCGGCGAACTCGGCTATTTCCAGCATCAGTGGGCGGTGTACGGCCGCGAGGGCGAGCCGTGCCCGGGCTGCGACTGCGGCGGCGATCCGGGGATCCGCCGGATCGTGCAGGCCGGGCGTTCCACTTTCTATTGCCCGAAGCGTCAGCGTTGATGATACGGTCGCCCGCCATGCTCCGATCCCTCCTGACCGCGGGCTTGCTGGGCGCGTCGATCGCCGTTTCCGCCGGCGCAGCGGCGGCGGCCGACAGCTTCGTCGCCGGTACCGAGGACCTGCCGCTGATGCCGGCCCTGCGTGCCGTCCGCGACTCCGCCGTGGTCTTCGACAAGCCGCAGGGACGCATCGTCGAAGCGAAGGCGACCGGCCGGACGACGCGGGACGCCGTCGAGAAATTCTATGCCAGCACGCTGCCCGAGCTGGGCTGGACCGCCGAGGGGCGGAACGTCTGGCGCCGGGAGAACGAGCGGCTGCGGATCGATCTGGGCGGACGGGACGGCGATCTGACCGTCGGCTTCACCATCCTGCCGAACCATTGACCACGTCATCGACAAGAACGACCGGAGGGGAAGAGATGCAGTACGAGAACATCCTGGTGGAGACCAACGGGCTGGTCCGGATCATCCGGTTGAATCGCCCGAAGGCCCTGAATGCGCTGTCCGACGGGCTGATGACCGATCTGGAGCGGGCGCTCCAGGAGTTCGACGCCGACGACGCGGTCTCGGTGCTGATCCTGACCGGCAACGAGCGCGCCTTCGCCGCCGGCGCCGACATCAAGGAGTTCGCGTCGAAGGACTTCATGGACGCCTATCTCGGCGACCTCATCACCAAGAACTGGGAGCGGGTGACGCTCTGCCGCAAGCCGGTGATCGCCGCGGTGGCCGGCTACGCCCTGGGCGGCGGCTGCGAGCTGGCGATGATGTGCGACACGATCATCGCCGCCGAGACGGCGAAGTTCGGCCAGCCGGAGATCTCGATCGGCACGATTCCGGGGGCCGGGGGCACGCAGCGCCTCGCCCGCTTCATCGGCAAGGCGAAGACGATGGACATGTGCCTGACCGGCCGGATGATGGATGCTGCCGAGGCGGAGCGTTCCGGCCTCGTGAGCCGCGTCGTGCCGGCCGACAAGCTGATGGACGAGGCGCTGGCGATGGCGAACCGGATCGCCGAGATGTCCCGCCCGATCGCGATGATGGCCAAGGAGGCGGTGAACCGCGCCTTCGAGACCACGCTGGCCGAGGGTGTGAAGTTCGAGCGCCGTCTGTTCCACTCGAGTTTCGCGACCGAGGACCGGAAGGAGGGCATGGCCGCCTTCGTCGAGAAGCGCAAGCCGACCTACAAGAACCGCTGACGCCGGAGCAAACGATCGGCTGAGCGGACGATCGGCGCGGCGGCGCGGCCTTGACGCTGCGCCGTGCTCTCCGTATAACCGCGGCCTTCGGATAACGAGCCCAGTTTCAAGCAGGTCGGCATGGCCAATCACAAGTCCGCCGAAAAGCGGATCCGTCAAACCGAGACACGCACCGCGGTCAATCGCGCCCGCGTCAGCCGCATCCGCACGTTCATGAAGAAGGTCGAGGTAGCGATCGCTTCCGGCGACAAGGAAGCAGCGCGCGCCGCGTTCGTGGCCGCGCAGCCCGAGATGCACCGCGGCGTGACTAAGGGCGTGCTGCACAAGAACACCGTCGCGCGCAAGCTGTCGCGCCTGTCGAGCCGCATCAAGTCCCTCTGATCGGCGCGTGTCGTGCGCATGTCCCTGCATGCGCGCCGTTGCCGTCCCGACGAGTCGGGCCGCGCCCCTGCCGGAGGCGCGGCTTTTCGTTTTGATGGTCCGGCATGTCGGCGGGCGCCGTACGGCCGATCGGCTGCTCAACCCGACGGTTCATCGACCGGGATGTTGCACGCGTGCACGCTGTACAAAATTGTGTTCCGTTCTCTTTTCGGTCTCGTTGCGAGTCAAAAATCGCATCGGTAGAGTCGCTTCATGACGGAACGATGTCGTCCTTGGTCGGTTGATTCTGCGCAAATCGGCACAGACTCAACGAAACGGTAGCGACGATGAATCGGCTGACAATCTCCTGAAGTAAAAAGCGCACACGGCCTGCGCCTGATCCGGTTTTGTTACTTTGGATCGAACAGGCTAGCCGGTATTGCGGTCAAGGCAGAATTGCCGGCCGCATTTTGATGTCTGGGGGAATCGCGAGATGATCGATGGTCGCGGCGTTGCAGTCGACCCGTTAGACGCAGCGATCCCCGATTCTGTTCGGTTGCCCGGCGACCTGCAAGGGCAATGGGCTCGCGTCCGCCTGCGGCTGCGCGAGGAGTTCGGCGAAGCGGCCTTCCGCAGCTGGCTGAAATCGATGAGCCTCGCCGAGGTCGTCGACGGCCGCGCCCGCATCGGCCTGCCGACGCGCTTCCTCCGCGACTGGGTCGCCCAGCACTACGCCGACAAGATCCGCGCGCTCTGGAACGTCGAGAACCCGGCCGTCGCCGACATCGAGGTGTTCGTTGCGCCGGCGGGCGGCGGCTGCGCCGTGGCGAGGGAGCCTGCGGAGTCCCCGGCTGCCGCTGCCGATGCGGCGGTCGCGGGCGCTTCCGACGGCGGCGCCGGCCCGGTCGCTGCGAGCGCCGCTGCTGCGCCGGCCGATCCGGCGGTGGTCGGTGCGCTCGGCGAGCCCGGCGACGACCGCACCGACCTCAGCGCGCCCCTCGACCCGCGCTTTACCTTCGAGAACTTCGTCGTCGGCAAGCCGAACGAGCTGGCGCATGCGGCGGCGCGGCGCGTCGCCGAATCCTGCGTCGCCGACACGCGGACGGTGCCGTTCAACCCGCTCTTCCTCTATGGCGGCGTCGGACTCGGCAAGACCCACCTGATGCACGCGATCGCGTGGCAGATCCGCACGCAGCGGCCGAACCGGAAGGTGATCTACCTCTCGGCCGAGAAGTTCATGTACCAGTTCATCCGGGCGCTCCGCTTCAAGGACACGATGGCGTTCAAGGAGCAGTTCCGCTCGGTCGACGTGCTGATGATCGACGACGTGCAGTTCATCAGCGGCAAGGACTCGACGCAGGAGGAGTTCTTCCACACCTTCAATGCGCTGGTCGACCAGAACCGTCAGGTGGTGATCTCCGCCGACAAGTCGCCGAGCGACCTCGAAGGGATGGAGGAGCGGATGCGCTCCCGCCTCGGCTGGGGGCTGGTCGCGGACATCCACCCGACCAGTTACGAGCTGCGCCTCGGCATCCTGCAGTCGAAGGCCGAGCAGCGCGGCATGCCGGTGCCGCCGAAGGTGCTGGAGTTCCTGGCGCACAAGATCACCTCCAACGTCCGCGAGCTGGAAGGTGCGCTCACCCGCATCGTCGCGCACGCCCAGCTCGTCGGCCGCGCGATCACGCTGGAGAGCGCGCAGGAGGTTCTGCACGACCTGCTGCGCGCCAACGACCGGCGCGTCACGATCGACGAGATCCAGAAGCGGGTCGCCGAGCACTACAACATCCGCCTCTCCGACATGCATTCGGCGCGCCGCGCCCGCGTCGTCGCGCGGCCGCGTCAGGTCGCGATGTTTCTCTGCAAGCAGTTGACGCCACGCTCGCTGCCCGAGATCGGGCGCAAGTTCGGCGGCCGCGACCACACGACGGTGATGCACGCCGTGCGCAAGGTCGAGGAGCTGCGCGCGACCGACCCGACGCTCGCCGAGGACATCGAGCTGCTGCGGCGGATGCTGGAGAGCTGACCTCGCCGGACGCGGCGTGCCGTCGCTCATCGGCCATCAGCCATCAGCTCTCAGCCGTCAGAAATAAGGGAACTAAGCTGACGGCTGAAAGCTGATGGCTGAAAGCGTCCAAACAGGCGAAATCCGTGCGGTGCGCGGCGACTTGTGCTATAACCGCGCCCCGTCCGCACCCCTCCCTTTGGGGTGATGGCCTCGGGGCTGTCAGCCGGCCGCGGCCGCGGGCGGCGCAGCACCTGCCAACACGAGCGTGAGCCTGTTTCCGAGATGAAGCTGACCATCGAACGCGCCGCGCTGTTCCGCGCGCTGGGTCATGTCCAGAGCGTCGTCGAGCGGCGCAATACCATCCCGATCCTCTCGAACGTCGTGCTGCGCGCCGAGGATGGACGGCTCTCGCTCTCGGCGACCGACATGGATCTCGAGATCGTCGAATCCGTAACGGCGCAGACCGCGCGGGCCGGGGTGCTGGCGGCGCCTGCGCACACGCTGTACGACATCGTCCGCAAGCTTCGCGACGGCAGCCAGATCGAGCTAGAGGCGACCGGCGACACCTCGACGATGACGCTGCGCTCCGGCCGCTCGACCTTCACGCTGTCGTGCCTGCCGCCGGAAGACTACCCGCTGATGACGGCGGGCGACCTCACGCACCATTTCACGCTCACCGCGGCCGAGATCAAGACGCTGATCGACCGCACCCGTTTCGCGATCTCGACCGAGGAGACGCGATACTACCTCAACGGTATTTTCCTGCACGCGACGCGCAGCAACGAGATGCCGGTGCTGCGCGCCGTCGCGACCGACGGACACCGGCTGGCGCGCGTCGAGATCGTGCTGCCCGAGGGGGCGGCGGGCATGCCCGGCGTGATCGTGCCGCGCAAGACGGTGATGGAGCTGCGCAAGCTGATCGACGAAACCGACCAGGAAGTCGGGATCGCGCTCTCCGACACGAAGATCCGCTTCACCTTCGGCGACGCGGTGCTGACCTCGAAGTTGATCGACGGCACCTTCCCCGATTACGACCGGGTGATCCCGGCGAACAACGACAAGGTGCTGGAGGTCGACTGCAAGCTGTTCGCCGAGGCGGTCGACCGCGTCTCGACGATCTCAACCGAGAAGAGCCGGGCGGTGAAGCTGTCGCTCGAGCGCGGCAACCTCGTCCTGTCGGCGACCAGCCCGGAGAACGGCACGGCGACCGAGGAGATCGAGGTGCGCTACAGCGCGTCGCCGATCGAGATCGGGTTCAACTCGCGCTATCTCCTCGACATCACCGAGCAGATCGGCGGCGAGGGCGCGCAATTCGCGATGGCGGATGCCGCGTCGCCTACGGTCGTCCGCGACAGCGCCGACGGCAGCGCGCTCTACGTGCTGATGCCGATGCGCGTTTGAGCGTATTGGTTCCCGCGGCATCGCGACGGCGACAGAGGGAGCGGCCTTGATTCCGGCGCGCCGTCTGGCGGAAAACGGCGGCGATACCTATATTTACACCATGCTGGACAGCCGCGCGCAGAGCGAGGCGGGCGACGCTGGTGCGGGGCTCGCCCGACTCGCAGTGACGCGCCTCAGCCTCACCGATTTCCGCTGTTATCCGAGTGCCCGGCTCGATCTCGACCCGCGCCCGGTGGTGCTGACCGGGCCGAACGGCGCCGGCAAGACGAACCTGCTGGAGGCGGTGTCCTTCCTGGCGCCCGGCCGCGGCCTGCGCCGGTCTCGCTTGAGCGAGATCGACCGGCGTCGGCTCCGCGCCGAAACGGCCGAGGGGCCGTGGACAGTGTCGGCTTCCGTCGAGACGCCGCAGGGCGAGGTGCGGATCGGCACCGGCCGGGACGCCGCGAGCGAGAGCGGCGAGCGGCGGCTCGTGCGCATCGACGGCGCGCCGGCCAAGAGTCAGGCGGCGCTCGCTTCGTACGTCAATCTCGTGTGGCTGACGCCGCAGATGGACCGGCTCTTCCTTGAAGGCGCGTCGGCCCGCCGCCGCTTCCTCGACCGGCTGGTGTTCGGGTTCGACCCCGACCATGCCGGTCGCGTCGCCGCCTATGAACATGCGATGCGGGAACGCAACCGGCTGCTGCGGAACGGCCCGGCGGACGCGTCCTGGCTCGGCGCGCTGGAGGACGGCATGGCTCGGCACGGCGTCGCGATCGCCGCGGCGCGGCGCGATACGGCGGAGCGGCTCGACGCCGCCGCCGCGGAGGGCGTCGGTCCGTTCCCGCGGCCGCGCTTGACGCTCGCCGGGACGGTCGAGACGTGGCTCGACGAAGGCGCTCCGGCGCTCGCCGTCGAGGATCGGCTGCGCGAACGCCTTGCCGCGGCGCGCCGCCAGGACGCCGAGAGCGGCACCACGGCGGCCGGGCCGCACCGCACCGATCTGCTGGTCGAGCACGGCGGCACCGGCATGGCCGCCGGCCACTGCTCGACCGGCGAGCAGAAGGCGCTCCTGATCGCGATCTTGCTCGCGCATGCCCGGCTTCAGACCGATCTGCATGGAGCGCCGCCGCTGATGCTCCTGGACGAGGTCGCGGCGCATCTCGACGCGCAGCGCCGTGCCGCGCTGTTCGGCGAGATCGAGGCGATGGCGGCGCAGGCATGGCTTACCGGAACCGACGAGTCGCTGTTCGCGCCGCTCGACGGGAAGGCACAGTTTTTCGGCGTCGTCGACGCCATCGTGACGCGACATTAACGGGGATGCTCCACCTTCGTGAGCTGCCGCGGTCGATCGTTTCCGCCCGTGTCGCGGGCCGAGACGGAATGAGGATGAGAACAGAGTACGTACCATGGTGAATCCAGCCGTCCAGAAGTCGCTTCCCGATCCGATGCCGCCGGTCGGCGCCGCCCCTGCCGACGCCGAGGAGTACGGCGCGCACTCGATCAAGGTGCTGCGCGGGCTCGATGCCGTGCGCAAGCGCCCGGGCATGTATATCGGCGATACCGACGACGGCTCGGGCCTGCACCACATGATCTACGAGGTCGTCGATAACGCGATCGACGAGGCGCTGGGCGGCTATTGCGACACGGTGACGGTGACGCTGAACAGCGACGGTTCGGCGACGATCACCGACAACGGCCGCGGCATCCCGGTCGATATCCATGCCGAGGAGGGCGTGTCGGCGGCCGAGGTCATCATGACCCAACTCCACGCCGGCGGTAAGTTCGACCAGAACTCGTATAAGGTGTCGGGCGGCCTGCACGGCGTCGGCGTCTCGGTCGTCAACGCCCTGTCGAGCTGGCTCGACCTGCGGATCTTCCGCGGCGGGTCCGAGCATTTCATGCGCTTCCGCCACGGCGATCCGGAGGCGCCCCTCGTGGTGGTCGGCCCGGCGCCGACGCTCGACGGTTCGGGCAAGCCGAAGACCGGCACCGAGGTGACCTTCCTGCCGAGCACGGAGACCTTCACCAAAGTCGAGTTCGACTTCGCGACGCTGGAGCACCGGCTGCGCGAGCTGGCCTTCCTCAACTCGGGTGTGACGCTCGTGCTGACGGACGCCCGCGGCGTCGAGCCGAAGGCGGTGACGATGCACTACGAGGGTGGGCTCGAAGCCTTCGTGAAGTATCTCGACCGATCGAAGCAGGCGCTGCACGACTCGCCCATATCGCTCGCGGCGGAGCGCGACGGCATCACCGTCGAGGTCGCGATGGAATGGACCGACGCGTATCACGAGACGATGCTCTGCTTCACCAACAATATCCCGCAGCGCGACGGCGGCACGCACCTCGCCGGCTTCCGCGGCGCGCTGACGCGCTCGGTCAACAAGTACGCCGATGACACCGGCATCGCGAAGAAGGAGAAGGTCGCGCTTACCGGTGAGGACATGCGCGAGGGGCTGACCTGCATCCTCTCGATCAAGGTGCCGGATCCCAAGTTCTCGTCGCAGACCAAGGACAAGCTGGTCTCGTCCGAGGTGCGCCCGGTCGTCGAATCGATCGTCAACGACAAGCTCCAGCAGTGGTTCGAGGAGCACCCGGCCCAATCGAGGAAGGTGATCGCGAAGATCGTCGAGGCGGCGGCGGCGCGCGAGGCGGCGCGCAAGGCGCGCGAGCTGACGCGGCGCAAGGGCGTGCTCGACATGGCGAACCTGCCGGGCAAGCTCGCCGATTGCCAGGAGCGCGACCCGGCGAAGTCCGAGCTGTTCATCGTCGAGGGCGACAGCGCCGGCGGCACCGCGAAGCAAGGGCGCAACCGGCGATATCAGGCGATCCTGCCGCTGAAGGGCAAGATCCTCAACGTCGAGCGGGCGCGCTTCGACAAGATGCTGAGTTCGGCCGAGATCGGGACGCTGATCGCCGCGCTGGGCACCGGCATCGGTTCCGAGGATTTCGATCCGGAAAAGGCGCGTTATCACCGGATCATCATCATGACCGACGCCGACGTCGACGGCAGCCACATCCGGACGCTGCTCCTGACGTTCTTCTACCGGCAAATGCGGCCGCTGATCGAGAAGGGCTTCCTCTACATTGCGCAGCCGCCGCTCTACCGGCTGAAGCGCGGCTCGTCCGAGGCGGTCTATCTCAAGAACGACGCCGAACTGGAGCAGTATGTCTCTACCGCCGGGCTCAAGGACGCGGTGTTCGTGCAGCATGACGGCGTGCAGCGGGCCGGCAACGATCTGGCGGCGCTGCTCGATCAGGCGCGGCTGTCGCGCCGGCTGCTCGAGTCGCTCGTCCGCAAGGTCGGCAGCCGCGACGTCGTCGAGCAGGCGGCGATCGCCGGTGCGCTCGATTTCGAGCTGGTGAAGGACCCGGCACGGGCCGCCGCGGTGGCGGCTGACGTGGCGCGACGCCTCGACGGGCTCGCGGCCGAGGAGCACGAGAAAGGCTGGGTCGGCGAGGCGATCGAGGGCGAGGGCTTCCGCTTCCTGCGCACGCTGCGCGGCCGGCCGCAGAGCTTCGTGCTCGATGCGGCGCTGCTGAGGAGCGCCGAGGCGCGGCGCCTCGTCGAGCGGCGGGCGGTGTTGGCCGAAACCTTCGCCGGGTCCGGCCGGCTGATCGCAAAGGACAAGGAGGTCGTGATCAGCGGTCCGATCGGCCTCGTCGAGGCGGTGATGGAGCTGGGCCGCAAGGGCGTCACCGTGCAGCGCTATAAAGGACTGGGCGAGATGAACGCCGAGCAGCTCTGGGAGACGACGCTCGACCCGGACGCACGCTCGCTCCTTCAGGTCAAGGTGCCGCACGCCGACAGCGCGGAGGAGACGTTCTCGACCCTGATGGGTGATCTCGTCGAACCTCGCCGCGACTTCATCCAGGCCAACGCCCTCCAGGTCGCGAACCTCGACGTGTGAGATGGGGAGTTTGTCGGCTGACCATAGCTTTGAAAAAGCAGACCGGGATTTTGAAACGGCCGGGACCAAAGGTTTGAAACCCCATGTCCGCCCAGTCACAGGCGGCAGCGGCGCTCTGCGACCAGAGGGTTGGAATCTAGCGCCTCCCTAGGAGATCGTGTTTGGACCGGAGATAAGGGGGCCGAAAGCAGGTAGCGGCGGCTTCAGGACAGGGAGCTTTTGCAGAGGCAGAGCTGCGCTAGGAGTTCGGCAGCGAACACAGTAACCTCAACAACCGTCTGCGGCGGTCGGACGGAAGCCAGCAGAAAGTGGGTGGTAAGTGAGCTTTCAAGGGGCCGCCCGCCCGCAGAGCGGATCCGGACATCGGAGGCGTAGCCTATCTCGCCGGGCTTACTCGACCGCAGCCCTGCACGGTCGACGAGGGCGCCGCTGAGCAGGCGGCGAGATTGGCTACGGAATGGCCGACCAGTTGGTTGCTTACCAAGGCTCGGCGGCAAGTGTGACGCGAAAGTGATCATTTCTGCCGATGGTCGCCCGGCTGCTGACGATGGTGTCGGATATGGCCGACGGGAGCGCGAGCCGGAGCAGCCAAGCCGCTCATGTCGTGTCCGCGTTATCTCAGCAATACATCGTCGACCGTGTCATCAATCGTCGGCCATGATTACGTAGCGCGCGAATGCTCGTCGAGCGAGGTGAGCGGGCGCCAGTACACGCGCGAGAGCCGTCTGCCGGAACGCGAGGAATTGGGTAGCGTCCAGCGGCGTGGTGTAAATCGGTAGCGAGAGCGAGGCGGCGGGCGGAGCTCCGCGATAAGGGGAGCCCGGCGCCTCGCACGGAACGCGGCGCGGTGGTCAGCGCGTTTTCCGGTAAGGTTGAGTTGCGACACGCAATCCCAACCGGAGTTGAACACGATGACCGACGAGAGCATGGCATTTCAGGAGCTGTTGCAAAAGACCGACGACAGCGGGTTTCTAGACCTGTGGCGCAGATGACGTTGCAGCGCCTGATGGAGTTCCAGGTCGACAATCTCTGCGGCGGCCACCATGAGCGGAGCGAGGAACGGA
>DASWRT010000278.1:0-7781 GCA_036403035.1 Allostellaceae bacterium
GCAACTCGAAGGTGTCAACTTCGTCGTTGCCAACACTGATGCGCAGGCGCTCGACCATTCGCTGACCGATCGAACCATACAATTAGGCGCCGGCATTACCAAAGGCCTCGGCGCTGGCGCTAACCCCGAAGTTGGTCGTGCTGCCGCTGAAGAAGCGCGTGAGGAAATCTCCGTTTATATTGAAGGCAGCAACATGGTGTTCATCACCGCCGGCATGGGCGGCGGCACCGGCACCGGCGCGGCACCGGTGATCGCCCGCGCGGCCCGCGAGGCCGGCATCCTGACGGTCGGCGTGGTGACCAAGCCGTTCCATTTCGAAGGCACGCACCGCATGAAGCTCGCCGAGTCGGGCATGACCGAGCTTCAGAAGTTCGTCGACACGCTGATCATCATCCCGAACCAGAACCTGTTCCGGGTGGCGAACGAGCGCACGACCTTCGCCGACGCCTTCAAGATGGCCGACGACGTGCTCTACTCCGGCGTCCGCGGCGTCACCGATCTGATGGTGATGCCGGGCCTCATCAACCTCGACTTCGCCGATATCCGCACCGTGATGGGCGAGATGGGCAAGGCGATGATGGGCACCGGCGAGGCCGAGGGCGACCGCCGCGCGATCGACGCGGCCGAGGCGGCGATCTCGAACCCGCTGCTTGAGGACGTGTCGATGAAGGGCGCCCGCGGCGTCCTCATCAACATCACCGGCGGCCCGGACATGACGCTGTTCGAGGTCGACGAGGCGGCGAACCGCATCCGCGAGGAAGTCGATCCCGAGGCGAACATCATCTTCGGCTCGACCTTCGACGAGAAGCTCTCGGGCAAGATGCGCATCTCGGTCGTCGCGACCGGGATCGAGGCCGAGATCGCGGCGCAGCCGAAGCCGTCGATCAGCCTCGTCAGCGACCGCTCGCGGGACGCGGTCGGCGGCATGACGTCCGCGGCGGCGCCCGCGGCCCCGGCGATGCCGAGCCCGCAGACGACCTACGCCCAACCGGTGCTGCTGCAGAATGCCGCGCCGGCGGCGTTCGCCCCCGCCCCGGAGGCGAAGCCCGCGCCGCTCCCGGCGTTCGAGAGCGATCCGGCCCCGGCCGCGGCGCTCGCCGCCGAGCTGGCGGCGGCGCGCGGCAACGCCTTCGTGGCGCCCCGCCCGGTCGAGCCGGCGGTCGCCCGTCCCGCGATCACGGTGGCGCCGCCGCCGGTGATGCCGGACCCGGCCGCCGCCGCCGCCGCGGCGCAGAAGAAGCTGCGCGGCCCGAGCCTGTTCGAGCGCGTCACCGGCGTCGGCCGTGCCCGTCAGGCCGCGACCGACGAGCGCGCCGCCCGTCCGACCCCGGCGCAGCCGGCGGCACCGATGGCCGGCGGCGGCGGCGCGTCACAGCCGCGGCTCGGCGCGCTCGATCCGACCGACCGCCTCGGCAGCGGCGCGCCGAAGAGCGAGGAGGACATGCTCGACATCCCGGCCTTCCTCCGCCGGCAGGCGAACTGACCCGTTAGGGTTGGGCGGCCGTCTGACGGGCGGCTGGCCGAAACCACTACCGATAGCGGCGCATCCCTCGCGGGGTGCGCCGCTTTTTTGCGTGCCGATCAACCTGGATCCGCTGTTAACAGCGTTGAACAAGGCTTTGCGTATGCTGAGATTTTTGCCGTTCAGGAGCTGTAATAATCTGTAATAAAGAGTGATTTGTTCCCTTGCGCCAGGGTTGCTAGCTGTAGTGCGCGGCCAAGGCGCGCCAAGGTCGAAGTCCCTTATCCCGATTCCAGGTGACGTTGATGATCTCCGAGATGGACGTCGTTGCGCAGAAGACGCTGAAGACCGCGATCCACTGTCGCGGCGTCGCGTTGCATGCCGGCGTCAAGGTCTCCATGGTCCTGAAGCCGGCGCTGCCGGACACTGGCATCGTCTTCCGCCGCGTCGACGCGGCCGGCGGCGGCGCCGAGATCCGGGCCGACTGGCGCAACGTCGCCCCGTCCGCGCTGTGCACGACGCTGAGCAACGGCGAGGGCATCTCGGTCGCCACCATCGAGCACCTGATGGCCGCCTTCGCCGGCTGCGAGATCGACAACGCGGTCGTCGAAATCGACGGGCCGGAAGTGCCGGTGATGGACGGCAGCGCCGCTCCCTTCGTGTTCCTGATCGAGTGCGCCGGCATCGTCGAGCAGGACGCGCCGCGCCGCGCGATCAAGATCCTGAAGCCGGTCACGGTCCGCGACGGCGGAAAAACGGCGACGCTGTCGCCCGACCACGGCTTCACGGTGAGCTTCGAGATCGATTTCAACAGCCGGGCGATCAAGCGCCAGGAGATCGGGCTCGCCTTCGAGGACGGCACGTTCCGGGCCGAGGTGAGCCGCGCCCGTACCTTCGGCTTCCTGCACGAGGTCGAGGGCATGCGCGCGGCCGGGCTGGCGCGCGGCGGCTCGCTCGACAACGCGGTCGTGATCGACGGCGACAAGGTCATGAACGAGGACGGGCTGCGTTACACCGACGAGTTCGTGCGCCACAAGGTTCTCGATGCGGTGGGGGATCTGTACCTCGCCGGCGCGCCGCTGATCGGGCATTTCCACGGCGTCCGCTCCGGCCACGCGCTCAATCGGCAGATCCTGGAAGCGCTGTTCGCCGATACGTCGGCGTGGTGCTGGACGACCCAGACGCGCGGCCACGCCGCCGCCCTGGACGAGCAGGCGGCGGTGGCTGCCAGTGGCTGGGTGCAGCCGGCGCGCGCACGCGCCTGACCGGACCGCCCCTGTCCGCCGGCTGGCCTGCCGGCCGGCGGCGGGAGACCGGAACGGCATCGTTTTTCTCGTGCGCCGGAATTCGCCGTGCTATTGAACGGAGCACGAACGCTTACGGGATTACCATGCCGGTTTCGCTGCCTTATCGCCGCCTCGCTGCGGGCCTGACGCTTTCGTTGCTGCTTGCCGCGTGCGGCTCCACGACGCCGAAAGACGTCTATGTCGAGCAGCCGGTCGAGAAGCTCTACAACGGCGCGATGGACCGCCTGCTCGACGAGGACTACAAGAACGCCGCCAAGCAGTTCGACGAGGTCGAACGCCAGCATCCGTACTCGGTCTGGGCGACCAAGGCGGAGCTGATGGGCGCCTACGCGCATTACGAGGACGGCAAGTACGACGAGGCGGTGATCTCGGCCGACCGCTTCATCCAGCTCCATCCCGGCAACCGCGACGTCGCCTACGCCTACTACCTCAAGGCGCTCTCCTACTACATCCAGATCGTCGATGTCGGCCGCGACCAGCAGACCACGCAGAAGGCGCTGAAGGCCCTCGACGACGTGGTCCGCCGCTTCCCCGACACGCGGTATTCCCGCGACGCCCGCCTCAAGCTCGACCTCGCCCGCGACCACCTCGCCGGCAAGGACATGGACATCGGCCGCTTCTACGAGCGCCAGGGGCAGTACCTCGCCGCGATCAACCGCTACAAGCGGGTCATCGACACCTACCAGACGACGACGCACGTGCCCGAGGCGCTGCACCGCCTGACCGAGTGCTATCTCGCGCTCGGCGTCATCGACGAGGCGAAGGCGACCGCCTCCGTGCTCGGCTACAACTATCCGGGCAGCGAGTGGTATCAGGACAGCTACGCGCTTCTCACCGGCATCCCCGGCGGCTCGGCCATCGCCGGCGAGAAGCCCCCGCCGCAGCCCGGCTGGTTCAGCCGCGTCGTCGGCTCGATCTTCTGAGCATCCGCCGTGCGTGCCTGCATTCCCTCTCCCCGGACGGGGAGAGGGAGGGGCTCGCGCGAATGCGCGGGAGGGTGAAGGGAGAGAGTTCCCGATATCGTCGCAAGGGGTGATTCCACGCCGCTGAATCGCCATCTCTGTCGATACCGGCGTGCCGTTTCGCTGGCCCGCCACCTCGCCCTCCGGTATCTTTCCATACAGTGACGCCTCTACCTTTACGCGCATGCTCGTCGGCCTGACCATCCGCGACGTCGTCCTGATCGATCGGCTCGACCTCGCCTTCCGGCCCGGACTCTGCGTCCTCACGGGCGAGACCGGCGCCGGCAAGTCGATCCTGCTCGACTCGCTCGGCCTTGCCCTCGGCGCGCGCGCCGAAAGCGGCCTCGTGCGCAATGGCGCGCCGCAGGCGGCGGTGACCGCCGAGTTCTCCCTGGGCGCCAACCATCCGGCGTGGCGCCTCCTCGACGAGCACGGCATCGACGCCGCCGAGGGCGAGAGCCTCGTGCTGCGCCGCACGCTGACGCCGGACGGGCGCAGCCGCGCCTTCGTCAACGACCAGCCGACCAGCGTCGGCCTGCTGCGCCAGCTCGGCGAGGGTCTGGTCGAGATCCAGGGCCAGTTCGAGCAGCGCGGCCTGATGGACCCCGGCACGCATCGCGCGCTCCTCGACGGGTTCGGCGGGTACGGCGCCGAGATCGAGGCGATGGGCAAGGCATGGCGGGCGTGGCGGCAGGCCGAGGAGAGGCGGGCCGAGCAGGCGGCGGCGATCGAGAAGGCGCGGTCCGACGAAGACTATCTGCGCCACGCCATGGCGGAACTCGACGCGCTCGACCCGAAGGCGGACGAGGAGGAGGCGCTGGCCGAGCAGCGCGCCGTCCTCGTCCACCGCGAGAAGCTGCTTGAGGCGATGGCCTCGGCACTGAACGACCTCGGCGGCGCCGAGCGCGGGATGCACGGCGCGAGCCGCGTCCTGGAACGCGTGCGCGACCGTGCCGCCGGCCGGCTCGACGCGGCGGTCGCGGCGCTGGAACGCGCCGCCGTCGAGGCGCGCGAGGCGGTCGAGCAACTGGAGGCCGTCACCCGCGAAATGGAGTTGGAAGGCGGCAATCTGGAGACGATCGAGGAGCGGCTCTACGCGCTGCGCGCGCTCGCCCGCAAGCACGGCGTCACGGTCGCCGACCTGCCGCCGCTGCGCGCCGAGATGGCGAAGCGCCTCGGCGCGCTCGACGACAGCGGCGACGCCTTGCAGCGCCTGACCCGCGAGGCGCAGGAGGCCCGCGCCGCTTACGTCAAGCTCGCCGAGCGGATCGGCGCGGCGCGGCGCAAGGCGGCGGGCGCCTTCGATACGGCCGTCATGAAGGAGCTGGCGCCGCTCAAGCTGGAGAAGGCCCGCTTCCGCACGGTGATCGCGCCGCTGCCCGAGAGCGATTGGGGCGAGGGCGGCGCCGAGCGCGTGCATTTCGAGGTGGCGACCAACCCCGGCGCCCCGTCGGGGCCGCTGAGCCGCATCGCCTCCGGCGGCGAGCTGTCGCGCTTCCTGCTCGCCCTGAAGGTCGTGCTCGCGAAGGTCTCGCCGGTGCCGACGCTGGTGTTCGACGAGGTCGACAGCGGCATCGGCGGCGCCGTCGCGGCGGCCGTCGGCGAGCGGCTGCAACGGCTCGGCGAGGAGTTGCAGGTGCTCGTCGTCACCCACTCGCCGCAAGTCGCCGCCAAGGGCGCGTGGCACTGGCGCGTCGCCAAGGAGCAGGGCGCCCGCACCACCCGCACCCGCGTCGCCGAGTTGACCGCGGAGGAGCGCCGCGAGGAGATCGCGCGCATGCTCTCCGGCAGCGCCGTCACGCCCGAAGCCCGCGCCGCCGCCGTCAGCCTGATGTCCGCCGCCGCCGCGGGCCGGCATTGAAATAGAGAACCTGATAAGGGGATCGGAGGGATGGTTGGGGATGTGGGGATAAGAGATTGTTGCCACTCCCCTGCCGATTGAGCCTCTACTAACGTAGGGGCGGCCCTTGGGCCGCCCTCGGGCGCCGCAAGCGACGCCCCTACAATTAGGAGAGCGTCATATGCTGCTTCGTGGGTCGCATGAAAAACGCTTCACCACAAAGGACGCGAAGGGATCGCAAAGAGCGCGAAGGAAAATTTCTGCGCGCCGGAGGCGCGCAATTCATTCCTTTGCGACCGTTGCGTGAACCTTGGCGGCCTTCGCGTTAAAGCGTTCTTATTTTCTCATCCCCCCGATCCCCAACCATCCCCCGATCCCCTTATCCAAGTTTCTTTTGCTAAAAGCACATTCCCAGGAGAGCCGACCGCCATGTCCGCCGCCGGTACCGAGATCGCCGCCGTCGAGGAGCTGACCGAGGAGCAGGCCGCCGCCGAGCTGGAGCGGCTGGCGCATGAGATCGCGCACCACGACCGGCTCTATTACGAGCAGGCGATGCCGGCGGTCTCGGACGCCGAGTACGACGCGCTGGTGAAGCGGAACCGCGCGGTCGAGGCGCGCTTCCCCGCGCTGATCCGGCCCGACAGCCCGTCGCAGCGCGTCGGCGGGCGCGCCGCCGAGGGCTTCGCCAAGGTGACGCACGCGCGGCCGATGCTGTCGCTCGACAACGCCTTCGACCCCGAGGACGTGCGCGAGTTCTTCGCCGGCATTCACCGCTTCTTCAAGCGGCCGGAGGATCTGGCCCGCGTCGACGCGGCGACCATCGCCGTCACCGCTGAGCCGAAGATCGACGGGCTCTCGATGTCGCTGCGCTACGAGAAGGGGAAGCTCGCGCTGGGGGCCACGCGCGGCGACGGCGTCGTCGGCGAGGACGTGACCGCCAACGTGCGCACCGTCCGCTCGATCCCGAAGACATTGCAGGGCAGCGGCTGGCCGGAGATCCTGGAGGTCCGCGGCGAGGTCTACATGGACCGCGACGGGTTCTTCCGCCTGAACGAGGAGCGCGCGAAGGAGGACGAGCCGGTCTTCGCCAACCCGCGCAACGCCGCCGCCGGCTCGCTGCGCCAGCTCGACCCCGACGTGACGGCGCGCCGTCCCTTGAAGTTCTTCGCCTATGCGCTCGGCGAGACCAGCGGCCCCGTCGCGAAGACGCATTGGGGCGTCCTCGAATGCCTCGCGAAATGGGGCTTCACGGTCAACGACCGCTCGAAGCTCTGCCGCGGCGTCGACGAGGTGCTCGCCTTCCACGAGGGGATCGCCGCCGAGCGGGCGATGCTGCCCTACGACATCGACGGCGTCGTCTACAAGGTCAACGACCTCGACCTTCAGGACCGCCTCGGCATCGCCAGCCGCGCGCCGCGCTGGGCGATCGCGCACAAATTCCCGGCGCAGCAGGCGCAGACCGTGCTGCGCGAGATCCGCATCCAGGTCGGCCGCCAGGGCTCGCTGACGCCGGTGGCCGAGCTGGAGCCGATCACCGTCGGCGGCGTCGTCGTCAGCCGCGCGACCCTGCACAACGAGGACGAGATCCGGCGCAAGGACGTACGCATCGGCGACACCGTGATCGTGCAGCGCGCCGGCGACGTGATCCCGCAGATCGTCGGCGTCATCGTCGAGCGGCGCCCGCCCGACAGCGTGCCCTATGTCTTCCCCGACCATTGTCCGGTCTGCGGCAGCCTCGCCATCCGCGAGGGCAGCGACGTGGTGCGGCGCTGCACCGGCGGCCTGATCTGCGCGGCGCAGGCGGTGGAGCGGCTGAAGCATTTCGTCTCGCGCGACGCCTTCGACATCGAAGGGCTCGGCAAAAAGCATGTCGACGCCTTCTACCACGACGGCCTGATCAAGGGGCCGGGCGACATCTTCCGCCTCAAGGAGCACGAGGCCGCGATCCGCGAGCGCGAGGGCTGGGGCGAGACCAGCGCCCGCAAGCTGATCGAGGCGATCGAGGCGCGCCGCCGCATCCCGCTCGAGCGCTTCATCTACGCGCTCGGCATCCGACAGGTCGGCCAGGTGACGGCGAAGCTGCTGGCCCGCCACTACCGGAGCTATGCGAACTGGCGGGCGCAGATGGAGGAGGCGAGCCGGGCGCGCCCGAAACACCCGGTCGTCAGCGCTGAGCAGGACCAGCCGGGTGAAGGCGCGGAGAGCGCGGA
>DASWRT010000279.1:0-26917 GCA_036403035.1 Allostellaceae bacterium
TCGACGACGCCGCATGGACCGAGCTGCGCCGCGGTTGCCCGGGGCAGCTCGGCGACCATCAGATCGAGCTTGCGGTGGCGAAGCGCCTCCTCGCCGACGGCCGGCTCTACGCCCAGGCGCTGCACCCGGCGCCGGCCGCGGTCGTCGCGCGGGCGCCGGGCGCGGCGGCTGCGGTGGCGCCTTCGGCTGCTGCGCCTTGACAGAAGGGGCGCGGGCGCTATGTTCGGCGCTCCCTATCCAGCGCTTGCCGAACAGGTTGCCGTCATGGCGAAGACCAATACCGTCCTCATCAAGCTCGTCAGCACCGCCGACACGGGCTTCTTTTACGTCACCAAGAAGAACCCGCGGACCAAGACCGAGAAGCTCGAGCTGAAGAAGTACGACCCGGTCGCGCGCAAGCACGTCGCGTTCCGCGAGGCCAAGATCAAGTAATCCGGCCGCCGCCGCCGCAACGGCGGCGGAGCAGGCGTCAACGACCGCCGGCGGGTCTGCCTGCCGGCGGTTTTCGTTTGCGGAGGGCGCCGCGGTTGCGCGTAGCGATTGATGCCGTCGGCCTCGGTCGTTGACCGATGCGCCGAGCGGCAACGCTGCCGCGCTTTGCTATCGGGTTTGGAACGGACAGCCCGGCATCGCGCCGTGCTCCCCCGCCCAACCCTCCCCGCAAGGGGGGAGGGCTATGAAAACGTTCGGGTTTTCTCTTTCCCGTTGCGGGGGGCGCGGTGGGGAAGCCGCGTTTGTACGACGGATCAGGATACGGCGGAGAGCCGGACCTCGGCGGCCGGCGCCACCGGCCAGGTGACGACGCGGTTGCGGCCGCGATGCTTCGCGGCATAGAGCGCCTCGTCGGCGCGCTTCAGGAGGGCGGCGGGCGTGTCGTCGCCTTCGAGCATCGTCGCGACGCCGATGCTGACCGTCACGTCCAGCTCGCGGGCCGCGCTCGACACGGCGAAGGGCCGGTCGGCGATGGCGCGGCGGAGCCGCTCGGCGACGGCGAGCGCGATGCCGATATTGGTCTCCGGCATCACCACCAGGAACTCCTCGCCGCCGTACCGGGCGACGAGGTCGAAGCTGCGCACGTCGCGCAAGGCGCGGGCGGCGATCTCGCACAGCACCTCGTCGCCGACGGCGTGGCCGTTGTTGTCGTTGATCTGCTTGAAGCGGTCGATGTCGAACAGCAGCACCGCCGGCCCGGCGCCGGTCTCGCCGCCGCGCACCGCCAGTTGCTCCAGATGAGCCGACACGTAGCGCCGGTTGTAGAGGCCGGTCAGCGGATCGGTCAACGCGAGCGACAGGCTGCGCTGGTAGTTCTCCGCCAGCCGCTCCTGCAACCGCCGGCGGCGGATCTGCGTGCGTACCCGCGCGGTCAGCTCGTTGCGGTCGATCGGGCGGATCAGGTAGTCGTTCGCGCCGAGGTCCAGCCCCTTGGCGAGCCGCGGCAGCTCGGAATCGTCGGCGATCAGCAGGATCGGGATCTGGCGCGTCGGCTCGCTGGCGCGGAGATGCGAGACGAGGCGCAACGGGTCGCCGCCGACGACCGACAGGCTCGCGATCAGCAGCTCGACCGAGCCGTCGATAGCAGCCTGCGCTTCGGCGCACGTCGTGGCGTGACGCAGCTCGCCGGTCATCGGCGCCAGCGTCTCGGCGATGCGCGCGGTGGCGAGGCGGCTGTCTTCCAGGAGGACGATGCGGGCGTCGCCGCGATCCTCCAGCCGCCCGTCCTGTTCGCCGTCCAGCGATGCGAAGCGGCCGCACACCTCCTCGCGCAGGCGCCACTCTTCCATCATCCGCTTCAGGCGGACGAGCGATCGGACGCGGGCGAACAGGGCGATGTCGTTGACCGGCTTAGTCAGGAAGTCGTCGGCGCCGGCTTCGAGGCCGCGCAGCCGATCGGCGACGTCGGACAGCGCCGTCACCATCACGACAGGGATATCGGCGGTCTTCGGATCGGCCTTCAGGCGCCGGCAGACCTCGAACCCGTCCATCTGCGGCATCATCACGTCGAGCAGCACGACGTCGGGCACGGCGCTCGACGCGATCTCCAGCGCCGCGGCGCCGTTCGACGCCGTCAATACATCGAAGTACTCGCTCGACAGCTTCGCTTCGAGCAGCTTGACGTTGACGTCGACATCGTCGACGACGAGGACCCGTCCCGACATAAGGTCAGCTCAGGAAACGGCCGACGGTGTCGAGGAAATTGATCACCGAGATCGGCTTCGCGATGTACGCCTCGCAGCCGCCCTCGCGGATCTTCTCCTCGTCGCCCTTCATCGCGAAGGCGGTGACCGCGATGATCGGGATCGAGCGCAACTCGTCATCCTCCTTGATCCACTTCGTGACCTCCAGCCCCGAGACCTCGGGCAGCTGAATGTCCATCAGGATCAGGTCGGGCCGATGCAGCCGGGCGAGCTTCAGCGCCTCCATCCCGTCCTTCGTCTGAAGGGTGCGGTAGCCCTTCCACTCAAGCAGATCCCTGAACAGCTTCATGTTCTGCTCGTTATCCTCGACGATGAGCACCGTCTTGGCCGCAGAGCCGTCCTCATGTGCGGGCGAGTTCAGCATTGTCGGATCAAACTGCGGTTGGGGTCTGAAGGACGCGAAGTGGCCACTGGCGTTAACCTCGGGCGGGATATGGACCGGTCGGTCCGCACCGTCCGACGATTGTCGGCTCTCAACCTTAATTTTTCGTAACTGCCGGCGATTTCGCGAAGTGCCTCGCGGAAAGGATCGCGCATTGGTTGCGTGGCCGCTTCGGCACTGCGGCGATCCTTTGAACCGGCAGGAGGCGCCGCTACCGGCAATCTTCGCGCGCCGTCGCGCCGATTTAGAGCCTCTCCCGGCAGGCTCTTAAGCTAAATTTAGCAAACTCCGCCCACAGGATGGCTTTCATCCGAAAGGGTGGAGGCATGGTGGTTGGGTCAGAGGACGGCGTCGGCGGGGTGACGCTCCGCTCACTCCTGCTCGCGCTCGTCGTGTTCGCCCTCCTGCCGGCCGCAATAGGGCTGGGCTGGAACGAGGTGGCGACACGGGCCGAGCGCGAGCGCGAGGTACGGGATACCGCATTGCGGCATGCCCGGCTCCTGGCCGGAACCCTGGACCGCATCGTCGACGGCGGACGGCAGTTCGTCTCGTCGCTCGCCGAGATGATGGCGCTTCGGGCGCTCGATTCGGATGCCTGCAACGGCGCGCTCCGGCGGCTCGTCGACCGCTTCCCGCAATATGCCCAGCTCACCATCTCCGATACCGGCGGCACTATCGTCTGCTCGGGCCCGTCGGCAGGCCCGGTCATCTCGATCGCCGACCGTGCCTATTTCCGTACCGCCATCCGGAGCGGCGAGTTCGCCGTCGGCGATTATGCGATAGGACGGCTCTCCGGACAGAAGAGCCTGCATTTCGGCCATCCGCTCCGCGATGCCCATGACAACATCGTCGGCCTCGTCGGCGTCGGCGTAGGGTTGGATTGGCTTGCCTTCACGCTGGCCCAGCAGCCGCTCCCGCCGCATGCGACGGCGACCGTCACCGACCGGAACGGCACCGTCCTCGTCCGACTGGCGCTGGACGGAGCAAAAAAGGTCGGGCAGGTGCTGGCGGAACAGCAACTCAAGCTGGCCTATGGCCCGGCAGCAGGCACGGCCGAGGCGACCGATACGGACGGCATTCTGCGCCTGCTCGGCTTCGTCCCCCTCGCCGAGAGTTCGGAGCAGGCCTTCTATGTCAGCGTCGGCATCGACGAGCATGCCGCGTTCGCCGAAATCGACGCGGTGTTCTGGCGCGATCTCGCGACCATCGGCGCCGTCCTGGCCGTGATCTGGGGAGCGGCCTGGCATCTCGCCGAGGTTTCGGTCCGCCGCCCGGTGCGCGTGCTCGCGGCCATCGCCGCGCGCTGGAGCGCCGGCAACTTCGGCGAACGCGCGCGCCTGAACCATACCGCGCTGGAGATCGGCGCCCTCGCCCAGACCTTCAACCGGATGGCCGAAGCGATCGGCGACCGCGAGCAGGCGCTGCGCGGCGCCAAGGAGGAAGCCGAAGCCGCGAGCCGCACCAAGACGCAGTTTCTCGCGAACATGAGCCACGAGCTGCGGACGCCGCTCAACGCGATCATCGGGTTCTCCGAGATCATCAGCAGGGAAACCTTCGGTCCGGTCCCGAGCAAATACGCCGAGTACGCCACGAGCATCCATGATGCCGGCCGCCATCTCCTCTCGACGATCAACGACATCCTCGACATCTCGAAGATCGAGGCGGCGCGGCTCGACCTTCGAGATGAGCCGGTCGATCTCCGGTCGGTCGCGCGGGCCTGCACCGACCTCGTGCGCGGCAAGGCGGGAGACGCGTCGGTGACGGTCGAGATCGACGTCCCCGACGGGCTGGCGGTCCTGGGCGACGAGATCCGGCTGAAGCAGATCGTGCTGAACCTGCTCTCGAACGCGGTGAAGTTCTCGCCCGCCGGCAGCCGGGTCCGGCTGAGCGCCGGCATAGAGCAGCCATCGGGAGAGGTCGCGATCGCCGTGGCCGATACCGGCATCGGCATGGACGTGGCGGAGATCCGCGTGGCGCTCGAACCGTTCGGGCAGGTCGATTCCTCGCTCGCGCGCCGCTACGAGGGAACCGGCCTCGGCCTGCCGCTCGCCGCTCGGCTGACGGAGCTGCACGGCGGACATCTCGAAATCGAAAGCCGCAAGGGATACGGCACCACGGTCCGGGTGATCCTGCCGGCGAAGCGCGCCCTCGTTCAGGATGCCGCGGCCGAGCAGCCGCCGCCGCTTGCAGCGGTAGCGCGTTTCTGATCCGGGCGTCATCCGGTCGCCGGACAGTGTTCGACGTCGTGATATCTTGGCGCGGATGGGCGAGGGGAATTCCCCGTTTTCGATTGATCGATGAGGGAAAAATCCCCGATGATGCCATATGAACGGTGAGGAGTTCCTTCGGAAGATCAAAGCGCTCGGTCGCGAGCACGGCGTACCGGTCCGGTTCGACACAGAACAGGGCAAGGGCAGCCATGGCACGTTGTGGCATGGCGACCGACGGTGCACGCTGAAGGATCGGAAGAAGGAGATCGGCACCGGTCTGCTGGCAGCGATGCTGGCTCAATTGGGCCTCGCCAAACGAGACCTGAAATGACGAGCCGGGCTTATATAGGAAAGACTACCGATGGACGGGACGACGTTCGCCTACCCCGCGACGCTGGAGCTTGGCGAAGACGGCCGGCTCCTCGTGCAGTTCCTGGATCTCCCGGAGGCCCTGACCGACGGCGCGACCGAAGCCGAGGCGCTTGCGGAAGCCGCGGACTGCCTGTCCGAGGCCCTGGCCGCCCGCATCGCGAGCGCCGAGGAGATCCCGACTCCGTCCGCCCCAAGCTCCTGCCAACGTGTGGTCGCGCCCTCCCTGCGGATCGCGTTGAAGGCTGCGCTGCATCGGGTGCTGCGGGCACAGAAGGCCACGGCCGCGGACCTCGCCCGTGCGCTCGGCATCGACCACAAGGAGGCACGGCGCCTGCTCGATCCTAAGGAGCTTTCGAAGATCGATCGGCTTGAGGACGCGCTTGCCGCTTTTGGATATCGATCGATTGCGATGGTTGAGCCGGTTGAGGCGAAATAGCCGAGAGACGAAACTGCGGACGGTCGCGGATTGACGTGCAGACGACCATGCGTGGAAACGCTGGGGTTCGCATCGGCATCGACCTCGGCGGGACGAAGATCGAGGGCGCGGCGCTGGCGGCGGACGGCGCGGTCCTGCTGCGCCGCCGCGTCGCGACGCCGGCCGGCGATTACGACGGCACGGTCGCGACGATAAGCGGCCTCGTCGCCGGCATCGAGAGCGTCCTCGACGCGCGCGGCACGGTCGGCGTCGCGATGCCCGGCGCGATCTCGCCGGCGACCGGCCTCGTCAAGAACGCGAACTCGACCTGCCTGATCGGCAGGCGGCTCGACCGCGACCTCCAAGCGGCGCTGGAGCGGCCGGTGCGGCTCGCCAACGACGCCGATTGCCTGGCGCTGTCGGAAGCGACGGACGGCGCCGCGGCGGGCGCGCGTACCGCGTTCGGCGTGATCCTCGGCACCGGGGTCGGCGGCGGCATCGTGGTCGGCGGGCGGCTGCTGGCCGGACCGAACGCGATCGCCGGGGAATGGGGGCACAACCCCCTGCCCTGGCCTTCCGACGACGAGCGGCCGGGACCGCACTGCTATTGCGGGCGCTCCGGCTGCATCGAGACATTCCTGTCCGGTCCTGGCCTTGCACGCGACCACCATGCCGCGACCGGCTTGCGCTTGGACGCCGTCACCATCGCCGCACGGGCGGACGACGGCGAACCGGAATGCACCGCGACGCTGGCGCGGTACGAGGACCGCCTCGCGCGCGGGCTGGCCGGCGTCGTCAACCTGCTCGATCCGGACATCATCGTGCTCGGCGGCGGGCTGTCGCAGGTCGGGCGGCTCTACGAGTCCGTGCCGCGGATCTGGGACCGCTACGTCTTCTCCGACACGGTCGCGACCCGCCTCGTCCCGCCGCGCCACGGCGATTCCAGCGGCGTCCGCGGCGCGGCGTGGCTGTGGCGCCCGGAAGAAGCGGCGACGGCTGCGGCGGCGGAGGGCCGGCGGCGATGATACGGCTGTGCCGCGACTGCGGCGATCTCGGCGAGGAGGAAGAGGCCGGTGGGCGCACCAGTCCGGTGACGCCGCGGCGGTGCCCGGCCTGCGGCTCGCCGCGCCTGCTGCGGCACCGGGAGCTGGACACGCTGGCGGTGGCGCATGTCGATTGCGACGCCTTCTACGCGACGATCGAGAAGCGCGACAACCCGGCGCTCGCCGACCGGCCGGTGATCGTCGGCGGCGGCAGCCGCGGCGTCGTGGCCGCCTGCTGCTACGTCGCCCGGCTGAGCGGCGTGCGCTCGGCGATGCCGATGTTCAAGGCGCTCAAGGCCTGCCCCGACGCGGTCGTCGTGAAGCCGGATATGGCGAAGTACGTCTCGGTCGGGCGCGAGGTGCGGCAGCTCATGCTGGAGACGACGCCGCTCGTCGAGCCGCGCTCGATCGACGAGGCGTTCCTCGACCTCGCCGGCACCGAGCGGCTGCATGGCGGGCCGGCGGCGCGCACGCTGGCGCTCCTGGCCGGCCGGATCGAGCGCGAGATCGGCGTCACCGTGTCGATCGGCCTCAGCTACAACAAGTTCCTGGCGAAGGTCGCCTCGGATCTCGACAAGCCGCGCGGCTTCGCGGTGATCGGGCGCGGCGAGGCGCTCGACTTCCTCGACGAGAAGCCGGTCGGGCTGATCGCCGGTGTCGGTGCGACGCTCGAACGCAAGCTCGCCGGCGACGGCATCGTGACGATCGGCCATCTGCGGCAGTGGGAGGAACGGGCGCTGGTGGCGCGCTACGGCGCGATGGGGCGGCGGTTATGGCACTTCGCGCGCGGCGAGGACGACCGGCGGGTGACGCCGGACGCGCCGACCAAGAGCATTTCCGCCGAAACCACCTTCGCCCGCGACATCGCCGACCGCGGCGCGCTCGCCGCCGAGCTGTGGCCGCTCACCGAGAAAGTCGCGGAACGGCTGGGTAAGGCCGGGCTCGCGGGAGGCACGGTGACGCTGAAGCTGAAGACATCAAAGTTCCGGACGGTCACTCGCGCCCGCCAGCTCCCGGCGCCGACGCAGCGCGCCGAGACGCTGTACCAGGCCGCTTGCACCCTGCTCGACGCGACGGCCGACGACGGCACCGAGTACCGGCTCATCGGCATCGGCGCCGACGCCCTGACCGACGCGCGGGACGCCGATCCGCCGGACCTGTTCGCGGCGCCGAGCCAGCAGCGGCAGGAGCGGCTGGACGAGGCGGTCGCGGCGCTGCGCGGACGGATGGGCGCCGACGCCGTCGTGCTCGGCCGCGGCTTCCCGCCGCGCGGGCGGCGTTGACGGGATCGGATACAAACTCATCCTCCTCCGTCCGCGCAGGCCCGCCGCCCGTGTCCCTTTCCGACCTCGACCTCGTGATCTTCGACTGCGACGGCGTGCTGATCGACAGCGAGATCATCGTCTGCCGCATCCACGCCGACGCGCTGTCGGAGGCCGGCTACAAGATCACCGCCGACGACGTGCTGCGCCGCTTCACCGGTATGTCCGACGCGTCGATGTATGCGACGATCGAGCGCGAATGGGGCCGATCGCTCCCGGCGGACCACGATTCGCGCGTTCGGGAGCGGGTCGCGGCGGCCTACCGCACCGACCTCGCGCCGATCCCCGGCGTCGCGGACGCGATCGACCGCATCGGCAGCGCCGTGCCGCGCTGCGTCGCGTCCAGCAGTACGCCGGAAAAGATCCGCTTCGGGCTGGAGCTGGTCGGGCTCTACGGCCGCTTCGACCCGCGGCACGTCTTCAGCGCGACGATGGTCGCGCGCGGCAAGCCGGCGCCGGACCTGTTCCTGTTCGCGGCGGAGCGGATGGGCGCGGCGCCGGCGCGCTGCGTCGTGATCGAGGACAGCGTCGCCGGCGTACAGGCGGCGACGGCGGCCGGCATGCGCGTGCTCGGCTTCCATGGCGGCGGCCATTGCGGCCCCGGCCATGCCGAGCGGCTGCTCGCCGCCGGCGCCGCCGCCGCGTTCGCCGACATGGCCGAGATACCGCGCCTGCTCGCCGCAGGCGACTGAGCAGACCCGTCGGCGCTCAGCAGTTCGGCTTCGGCAGCGCCTCGATCTCATCGAGCTTGGCGCGGATCGCGAAGTCGCCGTAGTCGAGCGTCATGTCGCGCGAGACGCCGTTGTCGAGGAGCCGCATCCCCAGCTCGTATTCCGGCTTTTCCGAATTGCTCTCGGTCGGGAAGAAAGCCAGGCGGACGCGCCAGGAAGGCCGCTGCAGCAGCGGGCTCTTCGGTTCGGCCGAGGCGACCGGCTCGGCTTCCTCCTTGCCGCCGATTACGGCGCTGATCTCGACCGCGTTGTCCTCGCCCGACCCGTCGAACACGTTCTTGACGAGGAAGCTTTCGCCGGCCTGCGCGCGCTCGATGAGGTAGATCGTGTGCGCGGTCGGGAACATCGTGCCGGCAGGGAGCTTCAGCTGCTTCGCCTCCGG
The DNA here is from genome assembly GCA_036403035.1 of Allostellaceae bacterium. Taxonomy (GTDB): domain Bacteria; phylum Pseudomonadota; class Alphaproteobacteria; order ATCC43930; family CGMCC-115725; genus DASWRT01. The sequence goes on from DASWRT010000279.1 coordinate 9,053, forward strand.
GCGGCTGAAATCGGCGACGCCCGCCTTGTCCGGACCGTCGAGCCGCGCCTCGCCGCGCACCTCCTCGTCGACCTCGCCGTTCTTCAGCTTGCGTTCGTTGAAACGGTAGCGCAGCCCGTCCTTCGACTCCCAGGTCACGAAGTTCGAGGTGACCTCGACCTCGGGGTTTTCGGCGTACTGCATGTTGAGCTTGTAGCGCTGCTCGACGGTCCAGCCGTCGCAGGTCTCGCCCCACTCGTAGATCATCGTGCCGCGCGCGCCGACGACTCCGCTGTTCGTCTTGGTCGAGCCGAGCGTCATCGAGTAGAGCGCGCGATGCGGCGCGATGTCCACGGCCCCGGCAGGCGTGGCGGCGACGGCGGCGGGCAACGTCGCAGCCAACGCCAGCAGCGCGAGGGCGCCGGTGCGGCGGCGACTGCGGCTGCGGCGGACGTGGCGGAATGTCATCAACGCAAGCTCCTGGAAGCGGCAGCGGCAGCGACGGCTGCCGCTGGACGGCACCACCTGAACGAATCAGGGAATTATGTCATGTCTGCGGTGGGAATAGGTAGGGAGCGCCTGTCCCATACCCGGGCGGAATGCCGCATCTTCCTGGCAGAAGCTGCCCCGCGGCAGATTTTTCCCCTCCGACGTTGCCGGAAAGCCGCAGAAACCGTACTTCCGGCGGTGGCACGGCGGTTGCTTCATGCCGCCCATCAGTCCTTTCATCCCGGAGTCGCCCGATGCTCTCGTCAGACCGTCCTTCGGCCACGCGCAGCCGGACCGCTATCAAGCGCGCCGCTGCCGCCGCCGGTGCCGGCGGCGCAGCGACCGGGAATGTCGTGCCGCTGATGCCGTCCGTCGCCATCGCGGCGACGGCGCTCACGGCTGCGCCGTCGGGCACCGCCCTGCCCGGCGAGACCGATCCCCAGCATGTCGTCGACTGGGCGCTCGCCGCGGTCGCGGAGGCGGAACGGCGGGTCGCCGCGCTGGAGGCCCGGATCAGCTTCCTCGAAAGCCTCTCGGTCACCGACGAGCTGACCGGCCTGCTCAATCGCCGCGGCTTCATGACGACGCTGGAGCGTGCGCTCGCCGCCGCGCGACGCGGTGCGCCGGGCGGCGTGCTGGTGCTCTGCGACCTCGACGGCTTCAAGTCGGTCAACGACCGCTTCGGCCATGCCGCGGGCGACGACGTGCTGCGCCGCGTCGGCACGCTGCTCGGCGGACGCATCCGCCGGTGCGACGCGGCGGCACGGGTCGGCGGCGACGAGTTTACGCTGCTGCTGGCGGGCGCCTGCCCGGCCGGCGCGCGGCGCAAGGCCGAGACGCTCGCCCGCGCCGTCGCCGAGATGACGGCCCAGGAGGCGCCGGCCCCGGTCGGCCTCTCCTTCGGAGCGGTCCCGTTCACCGGCGGCGAGAGCGAGGCCGACCTCCTCAACGCCGCCGACATGGCGATGTACGTCGAGAAGCGCCGCCGCATGACCGGCCGCGCGTGAACCCGTTTCGCGAAAATAGGAACGGAACAACATTGAATCGGGGATCGGGGGATGGTTGGGGATAAGGGGATAGACAGAACGCTTTAACGCGAAGGACGCCAAGTTCACGCAACGACCGCAAAGGAATGAGCTGCGCGCCTTCGGCGCGCGGAAAACTACCCTTCGCGATCCCTTCGCGGCCGTCGCGTTAAAGCGTTTCTCATTCCTCTTATCCCCACATCCCCAACCATCCCCCCGATCCCCGATTCAAAAACAGCGGACCGGGACGGGCGGCGCGGGTCAGGTTCGCTTGGCGGGCGGCAGGTCGAGCTTGATGGACAGCTCCTTCAGGCGCTCCGGCGGTACCGGGGCGGGCGCCTGCATCAGCAGATCCTCAGCCTGCTGGTTCATCGGGAAGGCGACGATCTCGCGGATGTTCGGCGTGTCGGCGAGCAGCATCACGATCCGGTCGATGCCCGGCGCCGAGCCGCCGTGCGGCGGCGCGCCGTACTTGAACGCGTTGAGCATGCCGCCGAACCGCGCCTCGACCTGCTCCGCCGAGTAGCCGGCGATCGCGAACGCCTTGTACATGATCTCCGGCAGATGGTTGCGGATCGCGCCGGAGGACAGCTCGACGCCGTTGCAGACGATGTCGTACTGATACGCCTTGATCTCCAGCGGGTCCTTGGTCTCCAGCGCCTCCAGCCCGCCCTGCGGCATCGAGAACGGGTTGTGGCTGAACTCGATCAGCCCGGTATCCTCGTTGCGCTCGAACATCGGGAAATCGACGATCCAGCAGAAGCGGAACTCGTTCTGGGCGACGAGGCCCAGCTCCTGGCCGATCCGCTGGCGTGCGGCGCCCGCGAGCTTCTCCGCGGGCGTCTTCTGGTCGCAGACGAAGAACACGGCGTCGCCGGGACCGACGCCGGCCAGAGTCCGGAGCTGCTCCAGGCGGGGTGCGTCGAGGAACTTTGCGATCGGTCCCTTCGCGCCGTCATCGGCGAAGACGACGTAGCCGAGACCGGGGGCGCCCTGCTCGCGCGCCCAGTCATTGAGCTTGTCGAAGAAGCTGCGCGGCCGGGACGCGGCGCCCGGCGCCGGGATCGCGCGGACCACCTGCCCGCGCTCGACGGCGTTCGCGAAGACGCCGAAGCCGGAGCCGCGGAACACCTCGCCGGCCTCGGCGATCACGATCGGGTTGCGCAGGTCGGGCTTGTCGCTGCCGTACTTGAGCAGCGCCTCGTCATAGGCGATGCGCGGGAACGGCGGCTTCGTCGCCTTGCGCCCCTGGCCGAACTCGTCGAACACGCCGTAGAGCACCGGCTCGATCGCCGCGAACACGTCGTCCTGGGTGACGAACGACATCTCGAAATCGAGCTGATAGAACTCGCCCGGCGAGCGGTCGGCGCGGCTCGCCTCGTCGCGGAAGCACGGTGCGATCTGGAAGTAGCGGTCGAATCCGGCGACCATCAGCAGCTGCTTGAACTGCTGCGGCGCCTGCGGCAGCGCATAGAAGGTCCCCGGATGAAGCCGGCTCGGCACGAGGTAGTCGCGCGCCCCTTCCGGCGAGCTTGCCGTCAGGATCGGCGTCTGGAACTCATGAAACCCCTGCTCGATCATGCGGCGTCGAATCGACGCGATCACGTCGGAGCGCAGCATGATGTTGCGGTGCACGCCCTCGCGCCGCAGATCGAGGAAACGGTATTTGAGCCGCATGTCCTCGGGATAGTCCGCCTCGGCGTTGACGGGGAACGGCAGCGTCTGCGCCTCGGACTGGACGGCGAGTTCGGCGATCGCCAGCTCGATCCCGCCGGTCGGCAGCTTCGGGTTCACCGTCTCGGGCGAGCGCGCCTTCACCTGACCGGTGACGGTGATCACGCTCTCCAGGCGGAGCGCGTCCGCCTGGGCGAAGATCGGGCTGGAGACGTCGACGACGCACTGCGTGACGCCATAATGGTCGCGCAAGTCGATGAACAGGAGCTGACCGTGGTCGCGCTTGCGGTGCACCCAGCCGGAAAGCCGCGCGGTCTTCCCCGCGTCGGCCAGGGTGAGCTGTCCGCAGGTGTGGGTGCGATAGGCGTGCATCGGCGTGCCTTGGCGAAAAGGACGGTCGGGAGGGGTGGACAGGGCCGGGAAGAGAGACGGAACCCCGCAGCTTGTCAAGCCGTTGTCGGCAAAGGGCCGCCCCATCCACTGCCGGTCGGGCGGCCCTTTGCTATTTCAGCTTCCCGTGCTCTCGTATAGGTTGCGGCATGACCCTGATCGCCGATACGGACGCGCTCACGGCGTTCTGCCGCCGCCAAGCCTCCGCCGCCTATATTGCCGTCGACACCGAGTTCATGCGCGACAAGACCTACTGGCCGCAGCTCTGCCTCGTGCAGATCGCCGGACCGGAGGAAGCCGCCGCGATCGACGTGCTGGCGCCGGAGATCGACCCCGCGCCGCTCTACGCGCTGATGGCCGACCCTGGTGTGCTGAAGGTGTTTCATGCCGCGCGGCAGGACATCGAAGTGTTTCACCACCTCACCGGCGTGGTGCCTGCCCCGCTGTTCGACACCCAGGTCGCCGCGATGGTCTGCGGCTTCGGCGAGTCGGTCAGCTACGAGACGCTGGCGTCCAAGCTGGCCGGCGCGCGGCTCGACAAGTCGTCGCGCTTCACCGATTGGGCGCAGCGCCCGCTGACCGAGCGCCAGCTCAACTATGCGCTCGCCGACGTCATCCATCTGCGGACCGCCTACGAGAAGATTCGGGCGCGGCTGGAGCGGAACGGGCGGGAGCACTGGCTCGAGGACGAGATGGCGGAGCTGACCGACGCCGCTACCTACCGCGTCGTGCCGGAGGAGTCGTGGCGGCGTTTCAAGCTGCGCGGCGGCAACGGCCGGTTCCTGGCGATCCTGCGCGAGCTGGCGGCATGGCGCGAGCGGGCGGCGCAGCAGCGCAACCTGCCGCGCAACCGGATCGTCCGCGACGAGTCGCTGCTGGAGATCGCCGCGCATGCGCCGCGCACGGTCAACGATCTGGCGCGGACGCGGAGCCTCGGCAAGGGCGTCGCCGAAGGGAAGTTCGGCACCGAGCTGATGGCCGCGGTCGAGCGCGGGATGGCGGTGCCCGAGAGCGAGCAGCCGCGGCTGGCTCCGCGCGCCGAGCTGCCGTCCGGCCTCGGCCCCGTCGTCGACCTGCTCCGCGTCCTGCTGAAGCTGCGCAGCGAGGAGAACGACGTGGCGCAGCGCCTCGTCGCCAATGCCGAGGATCTGGAGATGATCGCGGCCGACGACCACGCCCCGGTACGGGCGCTCACCGGCTGGCGCTACGACCTGTTCGGCCGCGACGCGCTGGAGCTGAAGCGCGGGCGGATCGCGCTGACCGCGAACGGCCGCAAGATCCGGGTCGTCACGCTCGCCGCGCCCCCGCCCGCAGCGGCGGCGCCGGCGGAGACGGCGCCGCAACCGTGATCGTGCCGCGGCAGCCGAACTGCCGCGACAGCGCATCGAGCCGCCGCTGCACGCTCTCGCCGACGAGCGGCGCGATGTCCTCCGGCATCGTGAGGACCAGCTCGCGGTCGACCATGTCGAGACTGGTGCGGCCGACGACGCCCGGCGCGCCGCCCGACAGCGTGTAGCCGAGCCGCAGGGCGAGACCGAGCGTCCGCGCCTCCGCCGCCGCATCTTCCGAAAGCAGCCGGCTCGGTCCGTGCCGGATGGCGGCGTCGGCCGGTCCGCCGTAGCGGGCGTGCAGCGTCGTCGCGACGAAGACGCGCCCGGCATGGTCGATGCCGCCGACCGGCATCCGCAGCACGCGCATGTAGGCCTGCTCGGCGCGATAGTCCGGATGCTCGTTCCAGGCGATGTCGCTGATCAGCGCGGCGGCGAGCCTGAGCCGGCGCCGCTCCGGATTCCCGTCCGCCAGGAGCGGCGAGCACCAGTCGAGCATCTCACGGCCGTCGGCGCCGAAGCGGCGATAGGAAGCGGCCATCCGTGCGCAGGCTGCGAGCAGCGGATCGCGGGCCTGCTCCGACGGCGGCAGCAGGCTGCGGATGAAGCCCTCGCGCAGGCCCTCGGCCGAGAAGACGAGCTGCCGCGGCTCGACGTGACGGAGCAGCCGGCCGAGGATGTAGGCCGATAGCGGCACGTTTTCGAGGCGTTTCTTCGAGACGCCGCCGACCTTCTCCAGCGACTTCCGCGACTGGCTCCCGACGAGCTGGAGGAAGCCTTCGGCGTCGAGCCGGTTCACCGTGTATTGCTGGATCACGTGGAGCGGGTAGCCCGTATGCTCCATGTGGATGCGGGCGAGCGCCCGCCACGCCCCGCCGACAAGATAGAAGGAGCGGCCGCGCGCCCAGTCGAGCCTAGCCACCGACGCGATGTGCTGATCGACGATCTCGCGCAGCCGGCGCTCGTTGCCGCTCCATTCCGCGACGCGCAGCGGCCCGATCGGCAAGCTGACCGAGGCACCCGGCCGGCCGGCGGCGATCGGCACCAGCTCGACGCTGCCGCCGCCCATGTCGCCCATCAGCCCATCGGCGTCCGGGATCGCGGCGAGAACGCCCAGCGCGGACAGGCGCCCCTCGCTCTCGCCGTCGAGCACCGCGATATGGATGCCGCAGCTCTTCTCGGCCCGCGCCGCGAAATCCGGCCCGTCGGCGGCATCGCGCACCGCCGCCGTCGCGATCACGTCGAGCCGGCGGACGCCGATCGAGCGCGCCAGCGCGACGAAGCGCTGGAGCGTGGTGAGGGCTAATACGACGCCCTCGGGGTTGAGGCGGCCTGTCGTGCCGAGCCCGCGGCCGAGGCCGCACAGCACCTTTTCGTTGAACAGGGGGATCGGTGCGGGATCGATGCGGTCGTAGACGACCAGCCGGAGCGAGTTGGAGCCGATGTCGATGACGGCGACCGGGCCGTTGCCGCCGCCGCTACCGCCAAGCAGATCCAGGCCGAATGCCATTGATCATCCCGAAGGGTTGTCGTGGACGAGCCGCGGCGGCGCGCCGGAGACGCGATGAACCGCGCTGCCGCGGCCGGAGAGGCTGGGATTCGTCATGAAGTACGTATGCGCGTCGAAGCCGTCGCCGTCGCGGGCGATGCGGGTATACCGCCCTTCGCCATCGAGGCGCCAGCTTTGCGCGCTATCCTTCATGAACGCCCCCATGATCTCGTCCAACACCTGACGATGGACGGTGGTGTTCTCGACCGGCACGAGCGCCTCGACGCGCCAATCGAAATTGCGCGGCATCCAGTCGGCCGAGGCGATGAAGACCTTGGCTTTGTCCGAGGGAAGCCGGTGGCCGTTGCCAAAGCAGACGATGCGGCTGTGCTCCAGGAACCGCCCGACCAGGCTCTTGACGCGGATGTTCGCGGAGAGGTTCGGCACGCCCGGCCGGAGGCAGCAGATGCCGCGCACGATCAGGTCGATGTGCACGCCCGTCTGCGAGGCGCTGTACAGCAGGTCGATGATCGCCGGATCGACGAGCGCGTTCATCTTCGCCCAGATGTGCGCCGGCCGCCCGGCCCGCGCATGCTCGATCTCCGCCTCGATCAGCTCGCCCAGGCGGGGCCGCAGCGTCACCGGCGCGATCGCGATCTTCTCCAGCGTGGCCGGCGTGGCGTAGCCGGTCATGTAGTTGAAGAGCCGCGCCGCGTCGCGGCACAGCGCCGGGTCGCACGTGAAGAACGACAGGTCGGTATAAACTTTCGCGGTGTAGGGATGGTAGTTGCCCGTCCCGAAATGGATGTAGGAGCGTAGCGCCCCGGCCTCGCGGCGGACCACCAGCGCGACCTTGGCGTGGGTCTTCAGCTCCAGGAAGCCGTAGACGACCTGAACGCCGGCGCGCTCCATGTCGCGCGCCCAGCGGATGTTCGCCTCCTCGTCGAAGCGCGCCTTCAGCTCGATTAGCGCCGTCACCGACTTCCCGGCTTCGGCCGCCTCGATCAGCGCCCGGACGATCGGGCTGTCGTCGCTCGTGCGGTAGAGCGTCTGCTTGATCGCGACGACCGCCGGGTCGCGCGCCGCCTGACGGACGAACTGCACGACGACGTCGAAGCTTTCGTAGGGGTGGTGGACGACGATGTCCTTCTGCCGGATCGCGGCGAAGCAGTCGCCGCCGAAATCGCGGATCCGCTCGGGGAAGCGCGGGATGTACGGGGTGAAGAGGAGGTCCGGACGCTCGTCGACGATGAGTTGGCTCATGTCCGAGAGGCCGAGCAGCCCTTCGAGGCGGAACACGTCGTCCTCGCGGACGTCGAGCCGCTCGGCGAGGAAGCGGCTCAGATCCTCGTGCATGCTCCGATCGACAGCGAGCCGGATCACATGGCCTCGCCGCCGCCGCTTCAGCGCCGTCTCGTAGACGCGGACGAGATCGAGCGCCTCTTCCTCGATCTCGACCTCGCTGTCGCGCAGGATGCGGAACATGCCGCTGCCGACTACCGAGAAGCCGGGGAAGAGATGGTGCAGATGCACGGCGATCACCTGCTCCATCGGCACGAAGCGGAGCGGACCGCCCGGCAGCCGGACGAAGCGCGCCATCGTCGCCTGAAGCAGCAGCAGCGCCTCCATCCGCTTGCCGTCGCCGGCGCGAAGCAGCTGGAGGGCGAGGCCGAAGCCGCGATTGGCGATGAACGGGAACGGGTGCGCCGGATCGATGGTGAGCGGCGTCAGCATCGGGAACACTTCGGTCATGAAGTGCTCTTCGAGCCACTGCCGCTCGGATGCGTCCAATTCGGCAGGCTCGATCACCCCGACGCCGGCATCCCGCATCTCGCGGCGCAGCTTGCGCCAGACGGTCTGCTGGTCGGCCATCAGGCGGCCGGCGCGCTTGTTGATCGCCTCAAGCTGCTGCGCCGGGGTGAGTCCGTCCTGGCTCAGCGTCTTGATCCCGGCGAGCACCTGACCCTTAAGGCCGGCGACGCGGACCATATAGAACTCGTCGAGGTTGCTCGCCGAGATCGACAGGAAGCGGACGCGCTCGAACAGCGGATGCCGCGGATTGTTCGCCTCGTCCAGCACGCGTTCATTGAAGGCGAGCCAGGACAGCTCGCGATTGACGAAACGCGCGGGTGAGTCGGCGCCGATCGGCGCCGCCTTCGCATGTACTACTCTTGCCACACTGCCCCGCTTGATCCAGCACACCCTGTTCAACTCTACTGATAGCGGATCAGCATGTCATGGGCGAGGCAATGGGGACGGAAAACGACGCACGCACGCTGTACCTGCTGCGTCATGCGAAATCGAGCTGGGCGCAGCCGCAGCTCGACGACCACGAACGGTCTCTGAACGGCCGCGGCCGGCGCGCCGCCACGCTGATGGCCGAGCACATCGCATCCCTGCCCGTCCGGCCGGAGCTGATCCTCTGCTCGTCAGCGCTGCGGACGCGCGAGACGCTGGCGGCGCTGATCGACGCATTGGGCGATGGCGCGCGCCACCCGAGGGTCGAAATCGAGCGCGGGCTTTATCTCGCGCAGCCGGAGGCGCTGCTCCTGCGGCTGCGCGAGGCGCCGGAAGACTGCGCCGCGCTGCTGCTGATCGGGCACAATCCCGGCATGCACCAGTTCGCCTGCGCCCTTGCCGGCAACCGCGGCGGCGGCGGCGGCGCGCTCGCAGCGAAGCTCGCCCGCAAGTTCCCGACCGCGGCGCTGGCGACCTTCCGGGTCCACGGACCGTGGGCGGAGTTGGGCCGCGGCAGCGCGGTGCTCGCCGACTATACGACCCCGGGCGAACTGGCGCCGTCGGAAGGCGGCGACGACGACTGAGAAGGCGCCGTCTCGTCTCCGCCGCCGATCGCCAGGACGCGGCGGGCGAGAGCGATCGTGATCGGCCTGTGCTCGGCGAGCGCCGCCGCGTCCAGCTCGGCGGCGAGGCGGCGCGCGGCGTCGAACGAGCGCTCCATATGGCGGAGGAGATAGAGGATCACCTCCAGCCCGACGATCACCTGCCGATCGGCGAAGAGCTTCATCAGGACTGCGGCGATGAGGTCGTCGTCCGGCGGCTCGATCGACACCGCCTGACAGGCGAGAAGGCGCGAGCGCAGGTCGGCGAGCCCGATGCCCCAGCGGGCCGGGGGCGACCCGGCGACCAGCAGCAGGTGCCCGCGCCGCTCCGCGACCATGTTGTAGAGGTGGAGGAGCGCGCGTTCCGGGGCACGCTCGGCGTCGTCGACGGCGACGCCGGACCCGGCGCCGAGAAGATCCGGAAGCGCCGCCTCGTCGAGCATCGCGCCCGGCACGAGCGGCGTGCCGCTGCGTCCCCGCCAGACATAAGCGAGGTGCGTCTTGCCGCTGCCCGGCGGGCCGTGCAGCACGAGCGCGGGCGACGGCCAAGCCGGCCAGCGGTCGATCCAGGCGACGGCGTCCTGGTTGCGCGGATTGACGAAGAAGTCCGCGACGCCCAGCGCCGGCCGGCGCGCGAGGTTGAGAACGAGCTGCGTCATGGAAAGCCGCCGCCGCCGCTGCGGCGATCCAGCGGTGTCGGCCCCTGCACGTTGCGCGGGTCGTAGATGCCGCTCCGGAGATACCGGCCCAGCGCGAACCGGACCAGCACGCCGGCGACCGCGGCGAGCGGCACCGCGAGCAGCACGCCGACGAAACCGAAGATCACGCCGAACGCGAGCAGCGCGAAGATCACCCAGACGGGATGGAGGTGCACGCGGTCGCCGACCAGCTTCGGAGTCAACACGTTCCCTTCGACCGTCTGGCCGATGATGAAGATGCCGGCGACGAGCGCGACGCCGCTCCAGCTCTGAAACTGCGCCGTCGCGAGACCGATCGACAGCACCGCCCCCGTCGCCGCGCCGATGAACGGGATGAAGGCGAGAAGCCCGGTGATGAAGCCGAGGGTGAGACCGAACTCGAGGCCGGCGAGGCTCAGCGCGGCGGCGTAGTACACGGCGAGCACGATGCACACCGTCGCCTGGCCGCGGATGAAGCCGGCGAGCGTCTGGTCGATCAGCCGCGCCTGCTCGCGCACCGTCGCGAGGTGCGGCCGCGGCACCCATTCGTCGACATGCGCGACCATCCGGTCCCAGTCGCGCAGCAGGAAGAAAGTGACGACCGGCGTAATGAAGACGAGCGACAGGATGTTGACGATCGCGAAGCTGCTCGTCAGCACTCCCTGGAGCAGCGCCGCGACCCAGCCGAGCACGTCGCCGACCCTCGCGCTCACCGCATCGCGGAGCTTCGTCACGTCCTCCGGCGAGAGCTTCTCCTGCAGGAGCTGCGTCATATGGTCCAGCTCCCGCTGCGCGAAGGCCACGATCTGCGGGATGCGCTGGATCAGTTCGACGACCTGGCTCTGCAGCAGCGGCACGAACAGCAGGAGGATGAGGAAAAACGTCATCAGGGAGAGGATCAGTACGACGAAGGTGGCGATGCCGCGCGGCACGCGACGCTCCTCGAGCCGATCGACGAGGGGATCGAGGAAATAGGCGAGGATCAGCCCGGCGGCGAAGGGCAGCAGGATCGAGCTGAGCAGCCACAGCGCGAACACGAGGACGGCCAGCGCGCCGCCCCAGAACGCGACGGCCAATGCCCGCGGCGTCACGGCGACGGCTCCATGCCGGCAAGCGTCTTGGCCCAGCGGACGAGGTACGCGGTGCCGGAGAGAATCGTCGTCAAGGCGACGGTGTAGATCAGCACCTGCACGATCGGGCTGAAGTCCACCGCCCCGAAGCCGAGGCGCGCGAGCTGCACGCCGGCCAGCGCGATCTGCAGCGCGGTGTTGATCTTGCTGATGATGATCGGGTTGTGGCGCACCGGCTGCGCCAGGATCTTCGACAGCAAGAAGCCGCCGATGATCATCACGTCGCGGAAGACGACGAGGATCACCAGCCATGTCGGCAGGTTGCCGGAAAGGCCGAGCGTCACGTAGACGCTGACCAGCAGCGACTTGTCCGCGATCGGATCGAGCAGCGCGCCGATCTCGGTGCGCTGGTCGAAGCGCTTGGCGATGAAGCCGTCGACCGCGTCCGACACGCCGGCGACGATGAACAGCACGAACGCCGCCATCAGCTCGTTCGACAGAATCAGCCAGATCGCGACCGGCACCGAGATCAGGCGCCCGAGGGTGATGAGATTCGGCAGGCTTACGGAAGCCGTCAGGCGACGGCCGCGCCTCCTGCTCAACGGGCGGCTGCGGGGCGCCGCGTCAAGGTCCACAGCGGCTGCCCTTCGGTGAGGACGAGGTCGCGCTGCGCCAGCGCGAGCCTGAGCTGCGACGGATCGCCGAGATAATGCAGATCCAGCCGCGCCTCCTGCCGCGTCAGCGACAGCAGCTCGGCCTGCCGGATCGCCGGCAGGCCGGAGAGCCGGTCGCGCACGGCGACCCAGTCGTCGATGCCGGCTACCGGCACCGAGACGGCGATCGTGCCCTGATCGCCGGAACGGATCAGCGTCTCCTTCTTCCAGGCTTCCTCGACCGGCCGCATCGCCGCCGCGACGGCGCGGGCAAGGAAGTCGGCCTCGTTCTCGCCCGGGTTCGCCCGCGCGCTGCCGGTGACCGGCACGATAAGCTTGCCGCCCGCGGCATAGCGCCCGCCGCCGAGATCGACCTGCTGCATTGCCGCCGCGCCGCCGCCGCTGTCGCCCGGCGCCGTCGCGATCGCGACCAGGATGTCGCCGCCGCCGTACTTCGCCGCGATCGCGTCGAGCGCCGCGGGGGTGACGGCGACCGCCTGTTCGGCGTCGATCGCCCCGACGTCGCCGAGGTCGCCGTCCGGGACGATCACCGGCACGAGACCGCCCGGCTTGCGCGCGGCCCAGGCGTGCCGCCACGGGTTCGGTTCGTCCCACAGCACCGCGCCGCTGCCGCGGCGGAGCACCGGTATGACGACCACCGGCTTGCTCGGGGTCTCGGCGAACGCCACGTTGGCTTGGCGCAGCAGGCGGCGCACCGCGTCGGGGCGGAACCGGTAGGTATACTCGGCGAGGTAGCGGACGGCCGAGCTGCGCTCGTTTGCGACCTCGATGTCCTGAACCATGTTGGTGAGGGTCGCATCGTCGATCCGCGGCAGCCGCGCCGCATCGCCGGGCGCGGCAAGCCGCTCGACGAGCTGCCGTAAGGCGCGGCGCTGCCCGTCGGCCCGCGCCGCGTCACGGGCCGCAGCCGCGGTCGCGGCGGTCGCGTCGACCGGCACGGTGACGGCGAACACGTCGTTGCGGACACGGCGCTGCGCCTGTGCCTGCGGCACCGCGAAGATGGCGAGAAACGCAACCGCGAAGACGACGAGCAAGGCGGGGACGCAGCGCCCGACGATCATTGCAAACCACTCCCGATCCGATATGTTCCCCGGACTTCCGCCCCGTCCGTGCGCGGTCACGCGGGGTCATAGCCTAGATCGGACGAGGACGCCATAACGAGCGAACAGTACCGTCAGGCCGGCGTCGACATCGACGCGGGCAACGCGCTGGTCGAGGCGATCAAGCCGCTGGCGCGCACGACCGCCCGAGCCGGCGCCGATGCCGGGCTGGGCGGGTTCGGCGCGCTCTTCGACCTCAAGGCCGCCGGCTTCCGCGACCCGATCCTGGTCGCGACGACGGACGGCGTCGGCACCAAGCTAAAGATCGCGATCGCGACCGGCCGTCACGACACGATCGGCATCGACCTCGTCGCGATGTGCGTCAACGACCTCGTCGTGCAGGGCGCCGAGCCGCTGTTCTTCCTCGACTATTTCGCGACCGGGAAGCTCGACGTGGCGGCCGGGCGGACGATCCTCGCCGGCATCGCGGGCGCCTGCCGCACCGTGGGTTGCGCGCTGATCGGCGGCGAGACCGCCGAGATGCCGGGGATGTACGCGGCCGGCGATTACGACCTCGCCGGCTTCGCGGTCGGCGCGGTCGAGCGCGGACAGGCGATCGACGGGCGCAGCATCGTCGCCGGCGACGTCGTGCTCGGCCTCGCCTCCAGCGGCGTCCATTCGAACGGGTTCTCGCTGGTCCGGCGCATCGTCGAGCGCGGCGGGCACGGCTACGATTCGCCGGCGCCGTTCGAGCCGGGCAAGACGCTCGGCGAGGCGCTGCTGACGCCGACCCGGCTCTACGTGAAGAGCTGCCTCGCGGCGATCCGCACCGGCGGCAGCGGCGGCGTCAAGGGCCTCGCCCATATCACCGGTGGCGGCCTCACCGAGAACATACCACGGGTGCTGCCCGACGATCTCGCGGCCGAGCTGGACGCGACCGCCTGGCCGCTACCCCCGGTGTTCGGCTGGCTTGTCGCCGAGGCGGACCTGACGCCGGCGGAGATGGCGCGGACCTTCAATTGCGGCATCGGGATGGTGGTGATCGCCGGAGCCGCCGCGGCCGAGCATGTCGCCGACGTGCTGACCGGGGCCGGCGAGACGGTGCACCGGATCGGCCGGATCGTCGAGCGGCGCGAGGGCGCGGCCGGGACGGTCCTGCGCAACGAGGATGCCGCGTGGCAGCGGCAGCGGCCGGCCTGAGGCGCCGTCGATGACCACGATTGGCGGCGAGGATCCGGGGCGGCCGGCCCCGAGGAGCCGCGTGCGGATCGCCGTGCTGATCTCCGGACGCGGCTCCAACATGCAGGCCCTGATCGAGGCGTGCGCCGCTCCCGATTTCCCGGCCGAGATCGTGCGCGTGATCGCGAACCGTGCCGACGCCGCCGGGCTGCAGCGGGCACGGCAGGCCGGCATTCCCGTCTCGGTCGTGCCGCACCGCGAATTCGCGACCCGCGAGAGCTTCGACGCGGCGCTCGACGAGGCGCTGCGCGCCGACCGCGTCGAACTGGTCTGCCTTGCCGGGTTCATGCGTCTGCTGACCCCCGGCTTCGTCGAGCGGTGGCATGACCGGATGCTCAACATCCACCCCTCGCTGCTTCCGGCCTTCAAGGGATTGCACACGCACGAGCGCGCGCTTGCCGCGGGCGTCCGCTTCTCCGGCTGCACGGTGCATTTCGTCCGCGCCGAGATGGACGACGGGCCGATCATCGTGCAGGCCGCGGTCCCGGTGTTGCCGGACGACGACGCCGACGCGCTCGCTGCCCGCGTGCTCGACGCCGAGCACCGCGCCTATCCGCTTGCGCTGCGTCTCGTCGCCGAGGGGCGGGCGCGCGTCGTCGCCGAGCGGGTCATCGTCAACGGCGCCGGCGCGGCCGGCGGACCGCTCCTCAACCCATCCGAGTAAACGCGCCGGGCTTGTCGGCGCTGCGTTTTGTTGTATACCTCGCAGCGGCGATACCGGCTGCCCAACAAGAGGATAGAGCATGGCCATGACCTTCGACCCGGAAGTCGAACGCCACCGGCGTACCTGGATCGGGTTCACCCGCTTCGTAAAGTTCGGCACGGCTGCAGTCGTGATTCTGCTCGTCCTGATGGCGATCTTCCTGCTCTGACGCGGCATCCGGTCCGGGCGGCGCCCTCCGGGGCCGCCGCCGGACCGTCGTACCCTGCCGGGGCGCAGCAAACATCGCCCTTGACGCCCCGGCAGGCGTAAAGAGACGCTATCCCCAAATGCCGGCCGCGGTGGGCCGGACGACTCCTGGGGAGGAGCGACATGCACAAGATGTCTCGGGGAACTCTGGCCGCCGCCGCGGCCGGAGCGTTTGCGCTTTGCGCCGCCGGAACGGCGTCCGCGGCGGACGGCACCATCAAGATCGCGTACATCGACCCGCTGTCCGGACCTTTCGCCAACGTCGGCGAACAGGGCATGCACCATTTCCAGTTCGCGATCGACGCCGTCAACGCGCACGGCGGCGTGCTGGGCGGGAAGAAGCTGGAGCTGGTGACGCTCGACTCGAAGTCGAACCCGCAGGACGCGCAGATCGCGTTGAAGCGGGCGATCGACGACGGCGTCCGGTTCGTGACGCAGGGCAACGGCTCGAACGTCGCCCACGCGATCGTCGACGCGCTCGGCAAGCACAACGAGCGCGAATCGGACAAGGCGGTGCTGTACCTCAACTACGCCGCGGTCGATCCCGCCCTCACCAACGACAAGTGCAGCTTCTGGCACTTCCGGTTCGACGCCGACGCCGACATGAAGATGGAGGCGCTGACGAACCAGATCGCGAAGCAGCCGAACTACAAGAAGATCTACTTCATCAACATGGACTACTCGTTCGGCAAGGCCGTCTCGGCGGCGTCGAACGCGCTGATCAAGAAGAAGCGGCCGGACATCCAGATCGTCGGCGACGAGCTGCATCCGATGGGCAAGGTCCAGGATTTCTCGCCCTATGTCGCCAAGATAAAGGCGTCCGGCGCCGACGCGGTGATCACCGGCAACTGGGGCAACGACCTGGCGCTGCTCGTCAAGGCCGCCAAGGACGCCGGGCTCGCCGTCGACTGGTACACCTACTACGCGGGCGGCCTCGGCACACCCTCCGCGATCGGACAGGCGGGCAAGGACCGCGTCAAGCAGGTCAGCGAGTGGACGAGCGACGTCGAGGTGGCCGACACCGACGAGCTGGTCCGGAGCTACAAGGAGAAATACGGCGCCGATTATTACTACTACCGCATCGCGACCGAGATCGAGATGCTCGCCCGGGCGATCGACAAGGCGAAATCGACCGACCCCGTGGCGGTCGCCAAGGCGCTCGAAGGCATGACGTACGAGGCGTCGGTGGGCGCGCTCACGATGCGGGCCGACAACCACCAGATTCTCCAGCCGCTCTACATCTCGACGATGTCCGCCGGCCAGAAATACGACGTCGAGAATACCGGCCTCGGCTTCAAGCCGGATGCGCGGATCGAGGCGAAGGAGACGGAGATGCCGACGACCTGCAAGATGAAGCGGCCGGGCTGACCGGCCGCCGGAGCCGGTTCTCCCGCGGCAGGACGAACCGAACGGAGGAGGTCGCCCGGAGGTGGTGGAACTCGTCTTCTTCTCGCTGCTGAACGGCGTCGTCTATGGGCTGCTGCTGTTCATGCTGTCCAGCGGTCTTACGCTGATCTTCAGCATGATGGGGGTGCTCAACTTCGCGCACGCCAGCCTGTTCATGCTCGGAGCCTACTTCGCGTACGAGGTCGGGCGGGCCGTCGGGTTCTGGCCGGCGCTCGTCGTCGCGCCGGTCGCGGTCGGCCTGCTCGGCGCCGCCATCGAGCGCTGGGGACTGCGGACGGTCCACCGGTTCGGCCACGTGGCGGAGCTGCTGTTCACCTTCGGGCTCGCCCTGGTGATCGAGGAGGTGGTCCAGCTCGTCTGGGGCCGGTCGGCGGTGCCGTACGACGTCCCGCCGCAGCTCGACTTCACGATGTTCAGCGTCTTCGACACCGCCTACCCGGCATACAAGGGCTTCATGGTGCTGGTGTCGGTGGCGATGTTCGGCGTCCTCGCGCTGGTGCTGACGCGGACCCGCATCGGCCTCGTGATCCAGGCCGCGCTGACCCACCCGGACATGGTCGCGATGCTCGGCCACAACGTGCCGCGCGTCTTCATGCTGGTGTTCGGCGTCGGTAGCGCGCTCGCCGGGCTGGCCGGCGTGATCGGCGGGTTCGCGCTGGTCACCTCGCCGGGACTCGCGCAGACGGTCGGCTCGATCGTCTTCGTCGTCATCATCGTCGGCGGCCTCGGATCGCTGACCGGCGCGTTCGCCGCGTCGCTGATGATCGGCGTCCTCCAGACCTTCGCGGTCGCGCTGGACTTCTCCTTCCTCGACCTCTTCGCGCGGCTCGGCGTGCCGGCCGGGCCCGGCGACGCGCTCTACGATCTCTGGAAGGTCAAGTTCGCCCAGATCGGACCGGTGCTCCCCTACTTCATCCTGGTGCTGATGCTGGTCGTCCGGCCGCGCGGCCTGATGGGGACGCGCGAGACATGACCGAGAGCGCGGGCGGCACGCTGGAGGAACGCCGGCGGAGCGTTGCGGCAGCCTCGGGAAGGACGGCGCCGGCGGCGCTGCGGCGATGGGCGCCGTGGCTGGCGGCCGTTCTCCTGCTCGCGGCGCTGCCGCATGTCTTCACCACGAGCTTCGGCCGGACGCTGCTGAGCGAGATGGGCGTCGCGATCGTCTTCGCGCTCTCCTACAACATGCTGCTCGGCCAGACCGGCCTGCTCTCCTTCGGCCATGCGATCTATTTCGGGCTCGGCGGCTACACGGCGATCCACGTCCTGAACCGGATCGGCGGCGGGCTGCCGCTGCCGGTCGCCTTCCTGCCGCTGGTCGGCGGGCTCGGCGGCCTCGCCTTCGGGATCGTGCTCGGCTACCTCTCGACGCGCCGCGCCGGGACGACCTTCGCGATGATCACGCTCGGCATGGCCGAGATGGTGTCGGCGCTGGCGCTGATCTTCGACGCGGTGTTCGGCGGCGAGGAAGGCGTGTCGAGCGACCGCACCGCCGGCCCGCGCCTGCTCGGGATCGATTTCGGCCCGCAGATCCAGGTCTACTACCTGATCGCCGCCTGGATGCTGGCCAGCGCGGCGCTGATGTACGCCTTCACGCGGACGCCCGCGGGCCGGCTCTGCAACGCCGTGCGCGACAA
>DASWRT010000280.1:0-2532 GCA_036403035.1 Allostellaceae bacterium
AGCGCGGCGGCACCCGCCTGGAGCTTCGGCCGCTCACCTGGAATCCCGCCCGCCGCCTTTACGAAGCGCTCGGGTTCGTCGAGCTCGGCGAGTGGGTCTCCTACCGGCTGACCGGCGACGCGCTCGCGGCGCTCGCGGCGAAGGACGGCTGAGACAGGCTCCAAGGACAACCGCCGGCTACCCGGCGGGGGGAACGACCGGCGGCGGCTCGCTGCGTCGGCGGGAACGGCGGCGCAGTGCCGCCGGCAGGCGGCCGTCGATCGCCGCCAGCCCCAGCCCGATCAGCGCCAGGCCGGCGAAATGCCGGACGGCGAGCCGCTCGCCGAGAATCGTCGCGCCGAGCAGGATGGCGCTGGCCGGAATCAGGAACGTGACCAGCGCGATATTGGTCGCGCCTGCGACGGCAAGGATGCGGAAGTACAGGGCGTACCCCAGCGCCGTGCAGAGCAGCGCCAGCCCGAGCACCGCGCCCCATGTCGCCGCCTGGGGCGGCGCCGCGAACGACCACGGCCGGTCGACGAGGAGCGCCAGCGGCACGACCATCGCCGTCGTCGCGGTGATCTGTCCGGCCGCGGTGACGAGCGGCGGCAGGCCCATCGCCCGGAACCGCCGACCGTAGACGCTCGCGAACCCGTAGGACAGGGCGGCCCCGAGCACCGCGGCTTGGCCCGCGACGCCTGCGCCGAACCCGCCGAAGAGCGCATCCGGGCCGACCATGACCGCCACGCCGGCAAAGCCGAGCAGGACGCCGCCGAGCTTGTCGCCGGTCATCCGCTCGTCGCGCGTCAGCAGATGCGCGACGACGATCGTGAAGAGCGGCGTCGTCGCATTCAGGATCGACGCCAGCCCGCTCGCGATCCTGGTCTGCCCCCAGAAGATGAGGCCGAACGGAATCAGGTTGTTGAGCAGGCCCATGACGAAGAACGCCCGCCAGACGCCGATCTTGCGCGGCACGCCGTGGCCCGCGGCGAGGACGACCGGCCAGAGCGCGGCTGCGGCGAAGCCGGTGCGGCCGAGCACGAGCGTCAGCGGCGGCAGCTCGGCCAGGGCGACCTTGCCGAGGAAGAACGAGCCGCCCCACAGAACGGAGAGCGTCAGCAGCAGCGCCCATTCGCGCAATCCCATCGCCGCCGGATGGACCTGTCCCGCCTTCATCGCGCCTCCCGCTCGGTTCGACGATCCGGCCGGGAAGATGCGGCGCCCGCGCGCGAAGCTCTATCCGGATGTTGCGCGGGTATCCGGATAGTGCGTGGAATTCGCCCCGCGGCTCAGGAGCCGACGGCGACGTCGGCCGGCGCAAGCTCGCGTTCCGAGATCACGCGGTTGCGGCCCTTGCGCTTGGCGAGGTAGAGCGCGGCGTCGGCGCGCCGGACCATCTCGGCGAGCGGCTCGCCCGGCATGTAATGGCTGACGCCGATCGAGAGCGTGATGCTGCCGAGATCGTCGCGCGACTCGCGCCGCACGATCTTGCACCGCATCATCGTCCCGCGGATATGCTCCGCGAGGCGGAGCGCGTCGGCGAGCCGCGTCTGCGGCAGGATGATCACGAACTCCTCGCCGCCGTAGCGGGCGGCGGTATCGCGCCCCTTGACGCAATCGGTCAGGGTGCGAGCGACGAGACGGAGAACCTGATCGCCGACCTGATGGCCGTAGGTATCGTTGAAACGCTTGAAGTGGTCGATGTCGAGAAGGAGGAGCGACAGCGGCTCGCCGCCCTCCATCGCGTGCGTCGCGGCATCGCGCAGCCGCGCCTCGAAGCACTTGCGGTTCGGGATGCCGGTCAGCGCGTCGGTCAGCGCCTCGCGCTGAACCAGTTCGAGCGTGTGGCGCAGCTCGGCGATCTCGCCGGAAGAGCGCGTGAGCTTGAGTTCCAGGCTGCGGTTCTCGGCGACCACGCGCTCGGTCTCGGCGATCAGGCTGGCCACCGTCTCGCGCAGCCGCTCCAGTCCCTCGTCCTCGCCGAGGCGAGCCGAATACCCTTCCAGGCTGTCGCCATAGGCGCGGGTGCTGCCGGTGGCCTGCTCGATGAAGCCGAGCACGCGGGTCAGGGTCGCGTGCAGCTGGTCGCCGGTCCGCTTGAGCAGGCCGGCCTCCGGGTCGTCCGCGATGAAGCGGGCGAACAGCTCCTCGTTGCGCTCCTCGGTGAACTCCTGCTTGTTCGAAATCAGGATGTTGATGGTGCGCGTCAGCTCCGCGTCGGCGCCGGCGGCATAGGCGTACCAGACCGCGTAGTTGCGCGGCGTCGCCGGAACCGCATGCCGCCGCATGCCCGCCAGCGCCGCCTCGCCGTGGCGAAGCGCTATAACGACCGCCGTTTGAAGGCCGTCGGTCATCGCGCCGCCCGCCGGCGCAGCCCGCCGGCACCCATCGAACATGCAACGACAATCATGCCAGTCTGCGCTCCGGGCCCAGCCCATGTACCGACGCAGAATCATCGGCCGATACCGTTTAGATTTCCTGAAACGGGCTCGGCTATTTCAACGGATTCGCGGCGAAAACGGGGCGGTTTTCGGCCGACGTGCGAGGAGTCTC
>DASWRT010000281.1:0-4272 GCA_036403035.1 Allostellaceae bacterium
TCCGGCGAAAATGGCGGAGGTGATGAGCCGGTATGGGCTCGTCCCGGCGCCGCCGAAACCACCCGCCACCTCGCGTTGACAAACGACCCTACCGGCTTTATCTACGGCGCCATGCACAAGGTTTCCTCCCTCCGGATCCGATTCGAGCGACGCCGCCGCGTCGGGCCGGAGGGTTGCCGCATGCGCTGATACCGGGCGCATCGCTCTTCTCCGAAGGCCCTGCCGGCACCCACGTCGGCAGGGCCTTTGTGTTTGCGCGTTTCACTCCTAAGGCCGGGATCGGGAGAGATGGATGGTTTGGCAGTTCGGGACCCGTTCGACGCCGGCCGCGGATGCGCGGCGTCAGGCCGTTCGCCGTCTCCCCGCAACGGCCGGCGTCGGATGGAGCGCGCCGTGCGGCAGCACCTGATCGAGACGCCGCGCCTGCTGCTGCGGCCGGCGTGCGATGCCGACATCCCTCGGCTCACGGCGCTGCTCAACGATTGGGCGGTCGCGCAATGGCTCCTCCGCTGGCCGTATCCGTTCACGGAAGCCGATGCGCGCGCGCTCGTCGATGCAGAGGGCTCCGGTGGGAACGAGGGCGCCGCTGCGACGCACTACGTGATCGCGACCCGCGAGGCCGACCTTGCGATCGGCAGCGTCGCACTGGCGCCGGCGGCGTCCGGCGAGGACCGCGCCGAGCTGTCCTTCTGGCTCGACCCGGCCTTCGCCGGACGCGGCTACGCCGTCGAAGCGGTCGCCGCAGTTGCCGCGCATGCCTTCGCCTGCGACGGCGTGCGGATCGTTTCCGCCTCGATCGACCCGGAGAACGAGCGGTCGCAGTCGGTACTCGAACGCGCCGGCTTCCGTTTCGCTCGCTCGCGCGAGCGGACACGGGCCAATCGCCGCGGCGCTTGGCAGGCGCGCGTTTTCGAATGTGCCGCGCCGCCGTCGATCGCGGCTGCGGCAGCGCAACATGGAACGGACACGGCGATCGCGGCCGGTCCGGGCGCAGGGCCCCGTTGCGCGCCGTTATCGCCACCCTAAGAGAGTGCTTGAAAGGACTGGTTGCGCTCTCCTTCAAACGAGGCATATCCGCGTGCGTGCACCGCGATCTGTGCTACAAGCGAGGCATGACCGCGACAATTAAGCGACCGGCGCGATGACTGTGTTCGATGCCGACCGCACTGCCGCTGGCGGATCGCCGCTTCCGGTGGGTGCTGCACCGTTGCCGAGCCGCCGGCCGGCATGGGTACGCGGCCTCTGGATCGGCGCGGCCGCGTGTACGATCGCCGCGATCCTGGTTTACATCGCCGCGGCAGGGGCGGCTCCGATGCTGTCGGCGTGGCTTGCCGCCGTGCTGCTTGCCGTCGCCGCCGCCGCTGCCGGCGTCGCGCTCGGCGCGCATCGCAGCCAGTCGCACCTTCTCGGACGCGTCGACCTCTTCGCGCAGGCGCTGGAGGCGTCGAGCGACGCGCAGCTGATCCTCAGCCCGCAAGGCACGGTCGCGTACGCCAACGCCGCCTTCCACAGCCTCCTACCGGAGGCCGGGACGGCGCCGCTCGACGCGATCTCGGCGCGTGTCGAAGGCGGCGTCGGCTCCGTCGAGCAGTTCGAGCGCTTGCGCGGCGCCGCCGCATCCGGCGGCCGGGCGATCGCCTCGCTGCCGATCCGCGAGGCCGGCGGCCGCGGCTGGTTCGCCGTGTCCGTCTATCCGCTGGTCGGGCTTCCCGGGTACAGCTTCTGGAGCCTCCAGGACATCACCGCGCGACAGGAGATGGAGGAGGTCATCCGCGACGAGCAGAACAAGCTCGTCGACTTCCTCGACAACGCGCCGGTCGGCTTCTACTCGGTCGACGGCGACGGCCGCTTCCTCTTCGTCAACCAGACGCTCGCGCAATGGCTCGGCGGCACGCCGGAGGACTTCATCGCCGGCGGCTCGCGGCTGCACGATTTCGTTGTCGACGCGCCGGACGGCGTGCCGGCATACCTGCCGTTCGCGCTCGAAGGCGAGGTGCCGCAGCGCGGCGAAGCGGTGCTGCGCGGCCGTCAGGGTCGCATCGTCCACGCCTCGATCAGCCAGAGCGTCGTCAGCACGGCGGACGGCTTGCGGACCCGCTCGGTCGTCCGCGACCTGACGCCGGAACGCGAATGGGAGGCGGCGCTCCGCCAGTCGCGCCAGCGCTTCCAGCGCTTCTTCGCCAACGCGCCCGTCGGCATCGCGCTGCTCGACGAGAAGGGCCGGTTCGCCGAGACGAACCGTGCGCTCGGCGCGCTGTTCGGCACCGCGCCTCAGGATCTGATCGGCTCGACGCTCGTCGGGTATCTCAACGATGCGGACCGCGGGGACGTCGCCGCGAAGCTGGCGGCCGTCGCGCGCGGCGAAACGCCGGCCAGCTCGGTCGAGGTCCGGCTCAAGGGGGCGCGCGAGAAGACGGCGATGCTGTTCGTCAGCCGTCTCGACGTGGCCGACGCCGACGATAACGGGCTCATCCTGCACTTCATCGACGCGACCGAGCAGAAGAGCCTGGAGGCGCAGTTCGCGCAATCGCAGAAGATGCAGGCGGTCGGCCAGCTCGCGGGCGGCGTCGCGCACGACTTCAACAACCTGCTGACCGCGATGATCGGGTTCTGCGACCTGCTGCTGCTGCGGTTCAAGCCGGGCGACCCGTCCTTCTCGGACATCATGCAGATCAAGCAGAACGCGAACCGCGCGGCGAACCTCGTGCGCCAGCTCCTCGCGTTCTCGCGTCAGCAGACGTTGCAGCCGCGCGTGCTTGACATCACCGACGTGCTCGCCGAGCTGTCGCACCTGCTGCGCCGGCTGATCGGCGAGAACATCGAGCTGAAGATGGTGCACGGGCGCGATCTCGGTCTCGTCAAGGTCGACCAGGGCCAGCTCGAACAGGTGATCATCAATCTCGCCGTCAACGCGCGCGACGCGATGATCGGCGGCGGCACGCTGACGATCCGGACCTGCAACGTCGCCCGCTCCGCGCCGACTCGTCGCGGCCACGAGGTGATGCCGCCGGGCGACTACGTGCAGATCGAGGTCGCCGACACCGGCATCGGCATCCCGAAGGAGAATCTCGGCCGCATCTTCGAGCCGTTCTATACGACCAAGGAGGTCGGTTCCGGCACCGGCCTCGGGCTCTCGACCGTCTACGGCATCGTCAAGCAGACCGGCGGCTTCGTCTTCGTCGACAGCGCGCCCGGCGAGGGCGCGACCTTCTCGATCTTCCTGCCGCGCCATCAAATTACCGAGGCGGCGCAGCCGGCGCGCGCCGAGCCGGAGACGCCGGGCAGCACGCGCGACCTCACCGGCGTCGGCACGATCCTGCTGGTCGAGGACGAGGATCCAGTGCGTCTGTTCAGCGCCCGCGCGCTGCGCAACAAGGGCTACAAGGTGCTGGAGGCGAAGAGCGGCGACGCGGCGCTGGAGCTGATCAACGACGGCAAGGAGACGATCGACCTCCTGATCACCGACGTGGTGATGCCGCGCATGGACGGGCCGGGCCTCATCAAGCTGGTCCGCGAGACGCACCCGGACATGAAGGTGATCTTCATCTCCGGCTACACCGAGGACGCGTTCCGCAAGCGACTCGACCACGACGCCGAGATCCATTTCCTGCCGAAGCCGTTCAGCCTCAAGCAGCTCGCCGGCAAGGTGAAGGAAGTGATGGGCGAGCCGGCGTGAGCGCGCGCTGATCCGTCACGCCGCGTTCCGGCGGCGGCGTTGCCGTGCACTGCGCCGATGGCCATATGTCGGCTGGCGGCGAAGCTGGCTTTTCGGCGCCGTTTCACCCCCGATCGAAACTGACGGAGCGCGTTGCGCGCGGGGCAAGGCATCGTTGCATGCGGGAACAAAACGTGTACAATGCCCCCGCATTGCATTGGCATGCGGCCGTGTGGAATAAGAGGAATGGCGGACATGTCGCAGACCGCGCTGCGTCTTTTGGACAAGGATACGATGGACAAGCAGAGAGCTTTGGACGCCGCGCTGGGTCAGATCGAGCGCGCGTTCGGCAAAGGCTCGATCATGAAGCTGGGATCGCGGCCTGCGGCTACGGATGCGGAGGTGATCTCGACCGGCTCGCTCGGCCTCGACATCGCGCTCGGCATCGGCGGCGTGCCGCGCGGCCGCGTCATCGAGATCTACGGGCCTGAAAGCTCGGGCAAGACGACGATGGCGCTCCACATCATCGCCGAGGCGCAGAAGAACGGCGGCACCTGCGCGTTCGTCGACGCGGAGCATGCGCTCGACCCGTCTTATGCCAAGAAGCTCGGCGTCAA
>DASWRT010000282.1:0-1582 GCA_036403035.1 Allostellaceae bacterium
CCGCCGAGGTCGTCAAGCGCGGCGGCGACTCCTGGTTCTTCCTCACCGCCGATTACGCCTTCGGCCACGCCCTTGAGCGCGACGCCAGCGCGCAGGTCGAGAAGGCCGGCGGCAAGGTGCTCGGCGCCGTGCGCCATCCGCTGCACTCGGCGGATTTCTCGTCCTTCCTGCTGCAGGCGCAATCGTCCAAGGCGAAGGTCGTCGCCTTCGCCAATGCCGGCCAGGACTTCACGACCGTCACGAAGCAGGCCGCGGAGTTCGGCCTGCGCCAAAGCGGGCAGCAGCTCGTCGGCCTGCTCGCCGAGCTGCCGGACATCCGCGGCCTCGGCCTTGAGGCGACGCAGGGCATGCTGCTGACGCAGAACTTCTACTGGGACCTCAACGACGAGACGCGCGCCTGGACGAAGCGCTTCGCCGAGCGCAAGAAATCCTACCCGTCGGCGAGCCAGGCCGGCATGTACTCGCTCACGCTGCACTATCTCAAGGCGATCCGGGCCGCCGGCACGGACGAGGCGAAGGCGGTCGTCGCCAAGATGAAGGCGACGCGGGTCAACGACATGTTCGCCAAGGACGGCTACATCCGCGAGGACGGCCGCATGGTGCATCAGGCGTACCTGATGCAGGTCAAGACGCCGTCCGAGTCTAAGGGCGAATGGGACCTCTACAACGTGCTCGCCACCGTGCCGGGCGATCAGGCGTTCCGCCCGATCGACGAGGGTGGGTGCCCCCTGGTGAAGAAGAAGTCATAGGCGCGAAGGGACCAGCGGGGCGGCGGCGTGGCCGGCGGGCAGTCCGGCCGCCCGTCAGGTCGCAACGGCGGTGGGGGCGCTTCCGGCACAACCGGCGCATGCGGCTTTTGTTGAGTTCTCTTTCTATCCTGTAGTGTAGATTCGTGCCGCTGGGGCAGGAGCTTCCACGTCGGGCGCGACGGCGCGGCGAACATGGATCGGGAAAGGGCGGGTGATGATCGATCTTTACTATATAAACGGTCCGAACAGCATGCGGGCTGCCATCGCTCTCGAGGAGTGCGGGCTGGAGTACCAGCCGCACAAGGTCGATCTCCGGAACCCCGCGCAGAACCCGCCGGCCTTTTATGAGCACAATCCGGCCGGTATCGTGCCGCTGATCGTCGAAGACGGAGGTGCGGGCGATACGCCGGTCGCCGTCACGCAGTCCGGCGCGATCCTGCTCTATCTCGCGGAGCGAGCGGGCAAGTTCATGCCGGCCGATCCGGCCCGGCGTCTCGCCGCGATGCAGTGGTTCATGGTCGCCCTCACCGATGTCCAGCCGGTGAACAACTTGATCGTCTATATGCCGAGGAACGTGCCTGACCTGACGCCGGCCAGTCGCGCCTATCTCGAAGAGCGGTTTTGCGGCGCCGTCCGCAGCGTCGAGGTTCACCTCGCGACGCATGACGGGGATTATCTCGGCGACGAGATCTCGATCGCGGATCTGGCCCTGTTTCCCGTCGTGCAGGCCCGCCGGCCGCTGCTGGAGGGGGCGGGAGGCTTCGAGCGGGTCCTGCGTTGGGCGGACCGGATCGCCGATCGTCCGGGCGTGCGCCGCGCGTTGGCGCTCTGAC
>DASWRT010000283.1:0-13492 GCA_036403035.1 Allostellaceae bacterium
TTCCATCGCGCCGGCGGCGTACCGACGGTGATGCGCGAGCTGATGAGCAAGAACAAGATCCACGGCAACGTCATGACGGTGAGCGGCAAGAGCTACGCCGAGAATCTCAAGACCGCCAAGCCGGCCGACGGCGAGGTGATCAAGACTTACGACAAGCCGATGCTCGGTCATGCCGGCTTCGCGGTGCTGTCGGGCAACCTGTTCGACTCGGCGATCATGAAGACCTCGGTGATCTCGCCGGAGTTCCGCCAGAAGTACCTCGAGCGGCCCGGCGACAAGGACGCCTTCGAGGGCACGGCGATCGTGTTCGAAGGGCCGGAGGACTATCACCATCGCATCAACGATCCCAAGCTGCCGATCGACGAGAACAGCATCCTGTTCATCCGCAACACCGGACCGGTCGGCTATCCCGGTGCGGCCGAGGTGGTGAACATGCTGCCGCCCGACCGGCTGGTGAAGGGTGGCATCCTGCTGCTGCCCTGCGTCGGCGACGGCCGGCAGAGCGGCACCTCGGCGAGCCCGTCGATCCTCAACGCCTCGCCCGAGGCGGCGGTCGGCGGCGGGCTGGCGTTGCTGCGCACCGGCGACCGGGTGCGGATCGACCTCAACACGCGGGAGGTCAACGTGCTGATCGCCGACGAGGAACTGGCGCGGCGGCGCACCGCCTGGAAACCGCCCGCGCTCGTCGACCAGACGCCGTGGGAGGAGATCTACCGCGCCCAGGTCGGCCAGCTCGCGACCGGCGGCTGCCTGGAGCCGTCGGTCAAGTTCCAGGACGTCATCAGGACGCGCGGCGAGCCGCGGCATTCGCACTAGGGACGCGTCGAGGACCGATTTTCACCGCAGAGGACGCAGAGAGCCGCCGAGATCCGCAGAGGTACGATTTCCTGCGCGCCGCCGCAGGCGCGCATCCGATTGCTCTGCGAGCCTCCGCGTCTTCTCCGCGTTCTCTGCGGTAAAAAAGAGCGCTTTTGCTTCTTCCCGGTTCCAAGGCAAGGCGGGATCGCCTGGCAGCCTACGTTCGATCCCGCTGTGTCCGCGACAGCAGGCGCAGGAAAACCGCGGTGCCGACGCCCCATGCGCCATTGACGAGGAGGCCGGTCGCTATGCCGGCCGGCTTCCATCCGCCCGCGGCCGGAATGCCCTTGAGCGGCGAGACGATGAACCAGGCGACGAGCGGAAGCGCGATCGCGCCGAACAGCAGCGCCGCGAGCCAATAGCCGCCGCCGCGGCGCGGGAAGCTCCGTTCGACAAGCGCGAACACGATGCCCCAGACTCCGCCCCAGAACGCGGACGAGATGACCAACGGCACGCCGAGCGGCGGCATCGGATTGAACCTGTAAGGCACGCCGGGCGTGACGCCGAGCAGGTGCAAAAGCCCCAACGTGAGCTGATGAAAGATCAGCACCGACACGAAGCCGGCGACGAAGCCGAGGGCAAGATGCTTGGCCGAGACACCGGAACGCGGTGAGGTCGAGATGCCCGTTATCGAAGCCATGAAGCAAACCTCTTTCTCGTGATGCCCGTACAATACCGGTGCGCCGGTTATCGCGGACACGATCGCATAAGAGCGGAGGGACGACCGCCGCAGGCCATCTATTCCACGCACCCCGCCTATTGAAATGGGTTCGATGGCGTCGGGGAGGTATGCGCCGCACGCGGGACGGGTCACGCGCGGCTCGACCGGACGGCCCTCGCGGTGCAATGGTGGGGGCGCATTCTCACCGTCCCGTCTTCAGGAAGACAGCGTGTCCGGCTCCGCCATCCCGCGTAACGATTCCGGGAGCGCCGCGGCCGGTGGCGGAGGCGTTGTGCGCCTGCGCCACGGCACCGCCGCGTTCCGCCGCGCGACATCAGCGCTGGTCGCGATCGGCTTCGCGACGTTCGCGTTGCTGTACTGCGTTCAGCCGCTGCTTCCGGTCTTCTCGGCGGAGTTCGGCGTGTCCCCGGCGGTCAGCAGCCTCGCCCTGTCGCTGACGACCGGTTTGCTCGCGCCGATGCTGATCGTCGCCGGCGGCCTGTCGGAAACGTTCGGGCGCAAGGGGCTGATGATCGCCTCGCTGGCCGCGACGGCTGTCCTGACGATCGGCGCGGCGCTGATGCCCGGTTTCTCCGGGCTCCTCGTTACCCGCGCCCTCACCGGGATCGTGATGAGCGGGCTGCCGGCCGTCGCGATGGCCTATCTCGGCGAGGAGGTGGAGCCGCATTCGCTGGGCTTCGCGACCGGAGTGCTGATCGGCGGCAATGCGCTCGGCGGCATGTTCGGCCGTGTCGCCGCCGGCGCGCTTACCGATTTCGCCTCATGGCGAGTCGCGCTCGGCGTGCTCGGTGCGTTCTCGCTCGCTGCGTCGCTCGCCGTCTGGACGATGCTGCCGCCGTCGCGGCACTTCGCCCGGCGGCCGTTCCGAGTCGGCGCGATGCTCGCCGCCTTCGCCGAGCATCTGCGGGAGCCCGGGCTGCGGATGCTGTTCGCGCTCCCGTTCCTGCTGATGGGCAGCTTCGTCACGCTTTACAACTACATCGGTTACCGGCTGGAGGCGGCGCCTTACGAACTCGGCCAGACGGCGTCCGGCGCAGTCTTCACCGTCTATCTGATCGGCAGCGCCAGCTCGGCCTGGATGGGCCGGCTGGCCGATCGGTTCGGCCGGCGACAGGTGCTGTGGGTCGCCGTGCTGATCATGCTCGGGGGCATCCTGCTCACGCTGGCGCATGCCCTGCCGCTGATCGTCCTCGGCATCGCCATCGCCACCTTCGGCTTCTTCGGCGGCCATTCGATCGCAAGCAGCTGGGTCGCCCGTCGCGCCCATACGGCGAAGGGACAGGCCTCCTCGCTCTACCTCTTCGCCTATTACCTGGGATCGAGCACGATCGGCAGCGCCGGCGGCCTCGCCTGGACCCTCGGTGGCTGGACCGGCGTCGTCGCAGGCTTGTCGCTGCTGATCCTGCTCGCACTCGGCCTTTCGCTCCGCCTCGCCCGGCTCCAGCCGCTGCCGGACGCGTGAAGGAACGGACGTAAACGAAAAGGTCGCTCCCGCCCTTCCTCCAAGGCTTGCCCGCGCGCTTGTCGCGCATTGAACTGACGGTCCCGTTGGCGCATAGGTTGCACGCAACGACGGACCGGTCGCGGCATGCCGTCGGGGACAGGGGAGGGGCAGAATGGTTTCAAGGAGAGAGTTCACCGGGCTGGTCGCTGCCGGCGCAGCCGCGGCGGGCGCCGCAGGCACGGTACTGGCCGGCACGGCCGCAGCGCAGACGCCCCTGGCGGCGGGCGGGGGCGGCGGCGAGACGACCTTCGACCGCGTGATGCGGACGAAGAAGCTGCGGATCGGTGCGGTGGCGGGCGGCGAGCCCTACTACCACAAGGATCTCGCCAGCGGTCAGTGGTCCGGCTTCTGCATCGACATGGCGAAGGATCTCGCCGCCAATTTCGACGCCGAGCTGGAGATCCTCGAAACGACGTGGGGCAATCAGGTGCTCGACCTGCAATCCGGCAAGATCGACATCGGCTTCGGCCTCAATCCGGCGCCGAAGCGCGCCTTCAGCGTCCGCTTCTGCCGGCCGCTCCTCAACAACAGCTTCACGATCCTCGCGAAGAAGGGGTTCGAGGCGAAGAGCTGGAGCGACCTCAACAGCCCGAACGTCAAGATTTCGGTCGATATCGGCTCGTCGCACGACGTGATCGCGCATCGGCTCTGCCCGAACGCCCAGATCATCGGCTTCAAGACCGCCGACGAAGCGACGATGGCGGTGCAGACCGGGCGTGCCGACTGCCAGATCCTGGTCGTGATCCTGTCGCTCACCGTGCTCAAGAAGAACCCGAACCTCGGCAAGCTGATCATCCCGCAGCCGGTCGTGCTCACCACCACCAATTCCGGCGTGCGCATCGAGCCCGATTACCGGTTCCGCGACTTCGTCGACAACTGGACCGATTACAACCGCGGGCTCGGCACAATCCGCGACTGGGTGGTGAGCAACCTCGCGCTCGTCGGCGTCAAGCCGGAGGACATCCCGCCGGAGGTCGTTCTGTAGGGCGGGCGATGCGAGGCGACGGCGAGAGCGGCCGAGCCGGATCGTGAGCGGTTATACTTGGGACTTCTCCCTCCTCTGGGGCTACCGGTGGGTGTTCGCCGCCGGGCTCGGCTACACGCTCGCCTATACGGCCGCGTGCGTCGTGCTCGGGCTGGCGCTCGGCATCGCGGTCGGTATCGCGCGGCTGTCGCGCCGTATCTTGGTCACGGTGCCGCTGGTCGCCTACGTCGAGCTGTTCCGCTGCACGCCGCTGCTCGTGCAGCTCGTCTGGTTCTACTACGCGCTGCCGGTGCTGAGCGGCATCGAGATGTCGGCGCCGACCGCCGCGGTGCTGACGCTGTCGCTCTACGGCGGCGCCTTCTACGCCGAGATCGTGCGCGGCGGCATCGTCTCGATCGAGCGCGGCCAATGGGATGCGGCGCGCGCGATCGGCATGACGCGCGGTCTGATCATGCGGCGGATCATCCTGCCGCAGGCGCTGAAGCGGATGACGCCGCCGCTGATGAACCAGTCGATCATCCAGCTCAAGAACACCTCGCTGGTGTCGGTGCTGGCGGTCGCCGACCTCCTCTACCAAGGGCAGGTGATCACCGCCGCGACCTACCGGCCATTGGAGGTCTACACGATGACGGCGGCGCTCTATTTCGCCGTGCTGTTCCCGATGACGCTCGGCGTGCAGGCGCTCGAGCGCCGCCTCGCCAAGAGCGACTGACCGGGCGGTGGAGCGGGGCGGCATGGACGAGGCGATGATCGAGATCGGCGACCTACACAAATCCTTCGGCGCGGTCGAGGTGCTGAAGGGCGTGTCGCTGGAGGTGGCGCGCGGCAGCGTCGTCGCGTTGATCGGGCCGAGCGGGTCGGGGAAGTCGACGCTGCTGCGCTGCATCAACCTGCTGGAGGAGCCGACGCGCGGCACGGTCCGCGTCGGCGGACAGGTGCTGCGCTTCGGCGAGCGCGGCACGAAGCTGCCCGGCGACCGCGCGCTTGCCGCGTTCCGGGCCAATACCGGGATGGTGTTCCAGCACTTCAACCTGTTCCCGCACATGACCGTGCTCGGCAACGTGATGGAGGGGCCGGTCAGCGTCCGCCGCCAGAAGCGCGCCGAGGCCGAGGCGCTGGCGATGGACCTGCTGGCGAAGGTCGGGCTCGCCGACAAGGCGGGGGCGTATCCGAGCCGCCTCTCCGGCGGGCAGAAGCAGCGCGTCGCGATCGCCCGCGCGCTGGCGATGCGGCCCTCGGTGGTGCTGTTCGACGAGGTCACCTCGGCGCTCGACCCGGAACTGGTCGGCGAGGTGCTGGCGGTGATGCGGCGGCTCGCCGAGGATGGCATGACGATGATGATCGTGACGCACGAGATCGCCTTCGCCCGCGACATTGCCGACCGCGTGCTCTTCCTCAAGGACGGCGTCATCGCCGAGGAAGGGCCGCCGCAACAGGTGATCGGCAACCCGCGCGAGGCGGCGACGCGCGCCTTCCTGCAACGCTTCCACGAGAGCGGGCGCGCCGCCGGCTTGGAATAAAGGCTCAGCCGGCGCGCCGGCCGCTCGCGCTCTTATGGTGATCGTAGTCCGGCAGGAAGCTGCACCCCTGCTCGGTCAGGAATTTCTGAAGGACGGCGGCGGCCGGCAGCAGCCGGCGTCCCGGCAGCCGGACCACGAACCATTGCCGGATCACGGGCAGTCCGCGGATGTCGAGCACGACGAGCCGCTCGTCGGCGATCTCGGCGTCGACCGTATGCGCCGAGATGAATGCGATCCCGAGGCCGGCGATCGCCGCCTGCTTGATCGTCTCGTTGCTGTCGATCTGCATGCCGAAGCGCGGCGACACCCCGGAGTCGGCGAAGAACCGTTCCATCAGGCCGCGCGTGCCGCTCCCCGGTTCCCGCACGATAAAGGTCTCGGCCGAGAGACACGCCGGGTCGATCGAGCGCTGGCTGGCGAGCGGGTGATCGGGCGGCGCGACGATCACGTGCGGATGATCGCCGAGCACGGACGCGTCGACGGCGAACTCGTCCGGCGGACGGCCCATGATGGCGATGTCCAGCTCGTAGTGGCTGAGGCCGGCGATGATCTGGGTACGGTTGCCGACCGAGAGCCGCAGATCGACGCCGGGATGCGCCCGTGCGAAGGCGGCGAGGGCGCGCGGCGCGAAATATTTCGAGGTGCTGATCACGCCGACCGAGACGGTGCCGCGCTCCGCTCCGGCGACGCCCGCGAGCATGGCGTCGCACTCGGCGAGGGTCGCCTCGATGCGTTCCACCGCGCCCAGCATCTCGCGGCCGGTGTCGGTCGCGGTCATGCCGGCCGGCGAGCGCTCGACGAGCGGCAGGCCGACCTGATCCTGGAGCAGTTGCATCTGCAGCGTCACGGCCGGCGCCGAGACATTAAGCTCCCGCGCGGCCCCGGTTACGGAGCCCGTCCTGACCACCGCCGCGAAGGCCCGTAGCTGCTTCAATGTGACGTTGTGCATCAATTTAAGTTTTCCTTAAAAACTTGTTCAGTTAATTCGAATTTACTTAATTTCGTCAAGTGCCAATATCTCCCAGACGGGAAAAGCGCCCTGACGCGCATCCCGGCTCCGCAAAGCCGAGCGGCCGGTACGCCGCGCCAACAGGCGGAACGGGAGGAATGGCACGATGACGGACGATGCTGTCCAGCTCGACGGATTTCTCGAACGCGGAACGAACGACTCCGGCGCGCTGTGCGCCGCGGTGAACGATGCCGTGCTCGCGCTCGCCGAAGCCGGCGTGGCGATCGCCGACCTCATCGCAACCGGGCGCCTCGCGGGAGATCTGGCGGCACTGCGCGGCGAGTCCGCACACGGCGACAGCCAGAAAGAACTCGACGTCCGCGCCAACGAGATCGTCCTCGACGCCCTGCGCGACGCGCCGGTCGCGGTAGTCGCCTCCGAGGAGATCGATGAGCCGCTCGTCGCCGATATCGGCGCGCCGCTCGCGGTCGCGGTCGACCCGCTGGACGGCTCGTCGAACATCGACACGAATGCGCCGATCGGCACGATCTTCTCGATCCTGCCCGTGCCGGGCGATTACCGCTCGAACCCTGCCGACGCGCTGTTCCAGCCGGGCGCCCACCAGCTCGCCGCCGGCTTCCTGATCTACGGCCCGCACACGGCGCTGGTGCTGACGACCGGCGACGGCACGCAGATCTTCACGCTCGACCGCGGACGGGGAAAGTTCCTGCTGACGGCGGAGCGCGTGCTGATACCGGCGGAGACATGCGAGTACGCGATCAACGCGTCGAACCGGCGGCATTGGGAAGACGCGGTCCGGCTGTATGTCAGGGACTGCCTCCAGGGAGCGAGCGGCCTGCGCGGGAAGGACTTCAACACGCGCTGGCTCGCCTCGCTGGTCGGAGAGGCCTACCGCATCCTGCTGCGCGGCGGCGTCTACCTCTACCCGCGCGACGCGCGCCGCGGCTATCGGAACGGGCGCCTGCGGCTGCTTTACGAGGCGAACCCGATCGCCTGGCTCGCCGAGCAGGCCGGCGGCACGGCGACGGACGGCAGCAACCGGATCCTTGATCTCGTCCCGACATCGCTGCATCAGCGCGTGCCGCTCGTCTTCGGTTCGCGCGGCGAGGTGGAGCGCGTCGCCGCCTACCATGGAGGGGCGGAGGGGCACGGCGGCGAACTGTCGCCGCTCTTCGGCCAGCGCAGCCTGTTCCGCACCTGACCCGCCACCCGCCACCCGCCCCGCTACCCGCCACCGGTCCAACACGCGAGGCTGCCGCCATGTCGGTCAAGCATCCGATCATCTCCGTCACCGGCTCGTCGGGCGCGGGCACGACGTCGGTGAAAGACACCTTCATGCAGATCTTCCGGCGGGAGAAGATCGGCGCCGCCTATATCGAAGGCGACGCCTTTCACCGCTACGACCGGGCGGACATGAAGCGCGTGATGGCTCAGGAAGCCGACCGCGGGAACCGCAACTTCAGCCATTTCGGTCCGGCCTCCAACCTGCTCGACGAACTCGAAGGCGTGTTCGAGGAGTATGCGCGGCAGGGCACCGGCCGCACCCGCCACTACATCCATGACGCGGAAGAGGCGGAACTCTACGGTTCGCCGCCCGGCACTTTCACGGCGTGGGAGAACCTCCCCGACGGGACCGACATCCTGCTGTACGAAGGCCTGCACGGCGCTTACGCGAACGGGCGCGTCGACATCGCCCGCCACGCCGACCTTAAGATCGGCGTCGTCCCCGTCATCAATCTCGAATGGATTCAGAAGATCCATCGCGACCGCTCGGCCCGCAAGCATTCGACCGAGGCGGTGATGGACACGATCCTGCGGCGGATGCCCGACTACGTGCACCATATCTGCCCGCAATTCACCGGGACGGACATCAACTTCCAGCGCGTCCCGACGGTCGACACGTCGAACCCGTTCATCGCGCGCTGGATCCCGACGCCCGACGAGTCGATCGTCGTCATCCGCTTTCGCATCCCGCGCGGCATCGACTTCCCGTACCTGCTATCGATGATCCACGGCAGCTTCATGTCGCGCGCGAACTCGATCGCCATCCCCGGCGGAAAGCTCGACCTCGCGATGCAGCTCATCATGACGCCGATGATCCTTCAGCTTATCGAGCGCAAGCGGAGGGCCTCATGACCGGCGCCGCCGCAGCCCGCTCGGCTTCGCCGGCGGCGGCGCGCGGCCTGCCCGGCCGCACATAGCGCCCGCTCGTCCCGACATCGGATCGGAAAGGAATCGCCATGGCGCGAATCACGCTTCGACAATTGCTCGACCATGCGGCGGAGCACGGCTACGGCGTGCCGGCCTTCAACATCAACAACATGGAGCAGGTGCTCGCGATCATGGCGGCGGCGCAAGCCTGCGACGCGCCGGTCATCCTCCAGGCGTCGCGCGGCGCACGCTCCTATGCCGGCGACATCATGCTCGCGCGGATGGTCGAGGCGGCGGAGGAGATGCATCCCGGCATCCCGATCTGCCTGCACCAGGATCACGGGAACGACGAGGCGACCTGTCTCTCCGCGATCCAGCACGGCTTCACGAGCGTGATGATGGACGGCTCGCTCGAAGCGGACGCCAAGACGCCCGCGAGCTATGCATACAACGTCGACATCACCCGGCGCGTCGCCGCGATGGCGCACCGGGTCGGTGTCTCCGTCGAGGGCGAACTGGGCGTGCTCGGCAGCCTGGAGACCGGCAAGGGCGACAAGGAGGACGGGCACGGCGCGGAGGGCGTGCTGTCGCACGATCAGCTCGTGACCGATCCCGACCAGACGGTGGATTTCGTCCGCGCCACCAAGGTCGACGCGCTCGCCATCGCGATGGGGACGTCGCACGGCGCGTACAAATTCTCCCGGCAGCCGGACGGCGACATCCTCGCCCTCGACGTCGTGAAGGCGATCCATGCCCGCCTGCCCGACATGCATCTGGTGATGCACGGATCCTCGTCGGTGCCTGAGGAGCTTCAGGAGCAGTTCAACCGCCACGGCGGCGAAATGCCCCGCACCTGGGGCGTGCCGGTCGAGGAGATCCGGGTCGGCATCCGGCACGGCGTCCGGAAGGTCAACATCGACACCGATTGCCGCCTCGCGATGGCCGTGCAGATCCGGCGCGTCGCGGCGGAGAAGAGAGGCGAGTTCGATCCGCGCAAGTTCATGCAGCCGGCGATGGGCGCGCTCATGAAGCTCTGCGCGGAGCGGTACGAACAGTTCGGGACGGCCGGCCGGGCGTCGGCGATCAAGCCGCTGCCGCTCGCCGGGATGGCGAAGCGGTACGCCGCGGGCGCGCTCGATCCGCGCGTTGCGGGGGCGGCGGCAGCGGCGGCGGCCGAATAGCCGTCCACGGGAGGATGAACAGGAGAGTGCAATGAACGCGAAGGTGCAGACGCTTGAGACGAAGACCGCCGCGACGGTCAGGGGCAAGGACCGCTACCGGGCCGGCGTCCTCGAATACCGCAAGATGGGCTATTGGGAGCCCGACTACGAGCCGAAGGACACGGACGTCATCGCGCTCTTCCGCGTCACGCCGCAGGACGGCGTCGACCCGGTCGAGGCGTCCGCCGCCGTGGCGGGCGAGTCCTCGACCGCGACCTGGACGGTGGTGTGGACCGACCGGCTCACCGCCTGCGAGAAGTACCGAGCGAAGTGCTATCGCGTCGATCCGGTGCCGAACGCGCCCGGCCAGTACTTCGCCTATATCGCCTACGATCTCGACCTGTTCGAGCCGGGCTCGATCGCGAACCTCACAGCGTCGATCATCGGCAACGTGTTCGGCTTCAAGCCGCTGAAGGCGCTGCGGCTGGAGGACATGCGGCTCCCCGTCGCCTACGTGAAGACGTTCGACGGGCCGGCGACCGGGATCGTCGTCGAGCGCGAGCGGCTCGACAAGTTCGGCCGCCCGCTGCTCGGGGCGACCGTCAAGCCGAAGCTCGGCCTGTCCGGCCGCAACTACGGCCGCGTCGTCTACGAGGCGCTGAAAGGCGGCCTCGACTTCACCAAGGATGACGAGAACATCAACTCGCAGCCCTTCATGCACTGGCGCGACCGGTTCCTCTATTGCATGGAGGCGGTGAACAGGGCGCAGGCCGCGACGGGCGAGGTGAAAGGCACGTACCTAAACGTCACCGCCGCGACGATGGAGGACATGTACGAGCGCGCCGAGTTCGCCAAGCAGCTCGGCTCGGTGATCGTGATGATCGACCTCGTCATCGGCTACACGGCGATCCAGTCGATGGCGAAGTGGGCGCGGCGCAACGACATGGTCCTGCACCTCCACCGCGCCGGCCATTCGACCTACACGCGGCAGAAGTCGCACGGCGTGTCGTTCCGCGTCATCGCCAAGTGGATGCGGCTCGCCGGCGTCGACCACATCCATGCCGGCACGGTCGTCGGCAAGCTCGAAGGCGACCCGAACACGACGCGCGGCTACTACGACATCTGCCGCGAGGACTTCAATCCGATGCGGCTGGAGAACGGGGTCTTCTTCGACCAGCCGTGGGCGAGCCTGCGCAAGCTGATGCCGGTCGCCTCGGGCGGCATCCATGCGGGGCAGATGCACCAGCTCCTCGATCTGCTCGGCGAGGACGTGGTGCTCCAGTTCGGCGGCGGCACGATCGGCCACCCGATGGGCATCGCGGCCGGCGCCGCCGCGAACCGCGTCGCGCTGGAGGCCATGGTGCTCGCCCGCAACGAGGGCCGCGACTTCGTAAGCGAAGGGCCGGACATCCTCGCCGAGGCCGCTCGGCACTGCCTGCCGCTGCGGCAGGCCCTGGAGACGTGGAAGGACGTCACCTTCAACTATGCGTCGACGGATACGCCCGATTTCGTTCCGACGCCCAGCGTCGCCATGTGAGGGAGAAGATCATGCGTCTCACTCAGGGCTGCTTCTCGTTCCTGCCCGACCTGACCGACGGCCAGATCGCCAAGCAGGTCCAGTACTGCATCGACCGCGGCTGGGCGGTGAACATCGAGTTCACCGACGATCCGCACCCCCGCAACACCTACTGGGACATGTGGGGTCAGCCGATGTTCGACGTCAAAGACGCCGCGGGCGTGATGATGGAACTCACCGAATGCCGGAAGGTCTACGGCGACCGCTATATCCGCGTCTCCGGGTTCGATGCGTCGCCCGGCTGGGAGTCGGTACGCATCTCCTTCATCGTCAACCGGCCGACGGACGAGCCGGGCTTCCAACTCACCCGCGAGGAAATGGCCGGGCGCGGCGTCCGGTACACCACTCGGTCGTATGCGGCGGCCCGGCCCGAAGGCCACCGCTACACCTGACCCACTGCTACGCCTGACCCACTGCTACGCCTGACGAAGTCTCCCTGGCCGACCGATCGCCTCTGCCCGTTCGGTCGGCCATACTGGTCCGGCGCTTCGGCGCCGGACCCTTTCCAATGAAGGTCCTCATGCCGCCGACGCTGCAACAGGAACCGCCGGCTCCGGCCGAGGAGATCATCGATCTCAAGGACGAGTTTCGGCAGGCCGGCATCGACGCCGTCCTGTCGGCGCTCGACACCGAGCTTCTCGGGTTGAAGCCGGTCAAGACGCGCATCCGGGACATCGCTTCCCTGCTGCTGGTCGAGCGCGTCCGGCGCCGGCTCGGGCTGACGAGCGAACCGCCGACGCTGCACATGTCGTTCACCGGCAATCCGGGCACCGGCAAGACGACCGTGGCGCTCCGGATGGCGGACATCCTGCATCGCCTCGGCTTCGTCCGCAAAGGGCACCTCGTCTCGGTCACCCGCGACGACCTCGTCGGCCAGTACATCGGCCACACCGCGCCCAAGACCAAGGAGATCCTGAAGAAGGCGATGGGCGGCGTGCTGTTCATCGACGAGGCCTATTACCTCTACCGGCCGGAGAACGAGCGCGACTACGGCCAGGAAGCGATCGAGATCCTGCTTCAGGTGATGGAGAACCAGCGCGAGGACCTCGTCGTGATCCTCGCCGGCTACGCCGACCGGATGGAACGCTTCTTCAGTTCCAATCCGGGCTTCCGGTCGCGCATCGCGCACCATATCGAGTTTCCCGACTACGAAGACGGCGAGTTGCTGGCGATCGGCGAGATCATCCTGTCGCAGCAGAATTACCGCTTGAGCGCGGCCGCGCGGGACGTGCTCGTACGCTACATCGCGGCGCGCCGGGCGCAGCCGCATTTCGCGAACGCGCGCTCGATCCGGAACGCGCTCGACCGGGCGCGCCTGCGGCAGGCCAGCCGCCTGGTCGACGGTTCCGGCGATCGGCCGGTCACGGCCGGCGATCTCATGACGATCGAAGCCGCCGACATTCTCGCAAGCCGGGTCTTCGCGCAAACCGACCGGGACGATGCCGATGTCTGAGCCACCCCTCATCGCGCCGTCGATCCTCTCGGCCGATTTCGCCCGGCTCGGCGAAGAGGTGCGCGACGTTGCCGACGCCGGAGCCGACTGGATCCACATCGACGTGATGGACGGCCATTTCGTGCCGAACATCACGATCGGTCCCGCTGTTGTGAAGGCGCTGCGGCCGCACACCGACCGCGTCTTCGACGTGCACCTGATGATCGCGCCGGCCGACCCGTACCTCGAAGCCTTCGCGGATGCGGGAGCTGAAATCCTCACCGTCCACGCCGAGGCGGGACCGCATCTGGACCGGTCGCTTCAGGCGATCCGCGGGCTCGGCAAGAGGGCAGGGGTGTCCCTGTGCCCCTCGACGCCGGAAGACGCGCTCGCCTATGTCCTCGACAAGGTTGATCTCGTCCTCGTCATGACCGTCAACCCCGGCTTCGGCGGCCAGTCCTTCATCCCGGCCCAGCTCGAGAAGATCCGGCGCATCCGGGAGATGATCGGCGCCCGGCCGATCCGGCTCGAGATAGACGGCGGGGTATCGCCGGATACGGCGTATGCCTGCGTCGCTGCCGGCGCCGACGTCCTGGTCGCCGGATCGGCCGTGTTCAAGGGCGGGCGCGGCGCCTATCGCACGAACATCGCCGC
>DASWRT010000284.1:0-20744 GCA_036403035.1 Allostellaceae bacterium
GCGCATTTCGGGAAAATCGTCGTGACGCTGTAAGGGAAGCGCACGAGGCGCCCCGTCTGCCGGCCGCGGAAGGAAACCGTCGGCGGAAACCCTTCAACGCACGATGGCGTAACTCTGCATGTGACGCGGCGTTGCACCGGCGGAGAGAAGTCGCCCGTCCCGCCGCACAGCGCAAACGCGGCCGAGAGACCAGGCGTCCTGAACGGAGACGCGGTGCCCACGCTCCGTCAGCCGGGCGATGACGGCGGGATCAAAGCGGTTCTCGATCAGCAGGCGGCCCAGCTCGTAGTCCCGCGGATAAAACGATGTCGGCCAGTGACGGCTGTGGAACATCGGCGCGTCGATCGCTTGCTGGAGCCCCGAGCGGTGCAGCGCATGTCTGAGAAGAACGGTCAGCGGCCACTGGTCCTGCTGATCGCCACCGGGAGTTCCGATCGCAAGATGAGGCTGACCGCCCTTCGTGATCAGGGTCGGAGTCAACGTTGTTCGGGGGCGCGTCGAGGGACGAAGCGTCGAGGGTAGTCCCTCGTCCAGCCAGAACATCTGGCCCCGCGTGGAGATCGGAAAGCCGAGTTCGGGAACGACGGGCGAGCTTTGAAGCCAGCCGCCGCTCGGCGTCGCCGACACCATGTTCCCGAACCGGTCGACGATGTCGAGATGAACCGTGTCGCCTTCGATCTCCGGCGTCGCGGCGAAGGTCACCTCGCCGCCACCCGGTCCCTGCGGCACTTCGCTTCCGGCCCGCGCTGCAATGACGGCGAGCCGGGCGGCGGCGCCCTCAAGGTGGCTCGGGGTGAGGTCGAGCGAAGCGCTCTGGCCAACGAGGCGCGCCCGCCGTGCCGCATAGTCGGCTGATAACAGAGTTTCCAGCGGGATGTCCGAGGTGGCGGGATCGCCGTAGAACGCTTCGCGATCCGCGAAAGCGAGCTTCGCGCATTCGACCACGGTATGGACGAACTCGTCCCCGAGCGGATCCATCCCCTCCAAGTCGAAATGCGACAGCAGCGCAAGCTGCTGGAGAAAGACGGGCCCCTGACCCCATGGCCCGGTCTTGTGCACCCGGAGCCCGTGAAATTCCGCAGAGACTGTCGGCTCCTTGGTCGCCTGCCACCGTGCGAGATCATCGCCGCGCAACAGCCCGGCGTGCCGACGCCCCGACGTGTCGATCAGCGTTTCACTGCGATAGAATCGATCGATCGCCTCCGCGACGAAACCCTTGTAGAAGGCGGCGCGCGCAGCCTCGATCTGCGCGATCCGATCGCGTCCGGCAGCGTGCGCTTCATCAAGGATGCGCAGGTAGGTCTCGGCGATCGCCGTGGTCGTGAATAGGGCGCCGGGTCGCGGGACGTTTCCGCCCGCCAACCATACGGCCGCGGAAGTCGGCCAGTCGTTCCGGAAGAGGTCCCGCACGGGGATGATTGACGCTACCGCCCGCGGCAGGAGCGGGAATCCGTTCCGCGCATAGTCGATGGCGTAGCTCAGCACATCGGCGAGCGACAGCGTCCCATAATCGCGCAACAGCAGCATCCAGGCGTCGAACGCCCCCGGCACCACCGCCGGCAGAAGGCCGGTGCCCGGCACCATATCGAGACCGAGCGCCTTGAACGCATCGATATCTGCCAAGGCCGGCGCGACGCCCTGGCCGCAGATGACGACCGGCTCCGGCTCAGACACGCTTTTGAGGATGATCGGCACGTCGCCGCCGGGGCCGTTGAGGTGCGGCTCGACGATCTGCAGCACAAAGCCGCAGGCGACGGCGGCATCGAACGCATTGCCGCCGCGCTCCAGCACGGACATCGCGGCAGCAGCGCCCAGCCAATGTGTCGCGCTGACGGCTCCGAAGGTCCCGGTCAGTTCCGGGCGTGTCGTGAATGCGGGCATGGACCTACCGTTGGACGATGCGCTTAACGCCGATGAGGCGCTCGGCGAGAAACAGAACCGATATGATGACGAGAACCTGCAAAGCCGACGCCGCTGCGATGACCAGCTGACTGCCCTGGAACTGAAGGTAGCTGAAGATCTCGATGGGCAAGGTGACGATGCCGGGGCCGGTCAGGAACAAGGCCGTGTTGAGTTCGCCGAACGACACGACGAAGGCGAACAGCCATCCCGACAGCACCCCGGGCCAGATGATCGGCAAGGTGATCAGCCGGAAGGAACGGAGAGGGCCGGCCCCGAGGCTCTGGCCGGCCTCCTCCAGGGTCACGTCGAAGCTTTGGAGCGAGGTGAGCGTGGCGCGGAAGGCGTAAGGCGTGCAGACAATGACATGCGCCAGAAAAAGACCCGGCGTCACCGCCATGTTGATGGTGCGGTAAAGGAGCAGCAGCGCGAGCCCGAGGATGAGCGCGGGAAAGACCAGTGGCGCTATCAGCAACATTTGCATGAGGCCGGAGAGCCAGTCGCTTCGGCGCGAAACGTAGAGCGCACCCAACACGCCGACGACGGTCGCCCCGCACGCTGATGTAAAGGCGAGAACGATGCTCAGGACGAATGCGCTGCGCATTTCCGCGATCGCGAAGAAGGCTTGGAACCAGCGCAGCGAGAAGCCCGGCGGCGGGAAAGCGAGCGATTCGCCGGAACTGAACGCCACCACGATGACGATGAGGATCGGCCCGAGCACGAGCGCCAGCACGACGCCGACGACGAGCCGGAGCAGGAAGCCGGCGACCGTCATCAGCCGCGTCCCTGCACCCTCTGCGGCCGCAGCAGCAACTGAATGATCACGGCGATGACCAGCGCGATGACGAGGAGAGTGAAGGAAAGCGCCGCCGCCCGTGGCCAACGGAAGGTCGAGGCGCTGTCGAACACGAGGCTGACGAGCAGCTTGTATTGCGGCCCGCCGAGAAGTGCGATCGTGACGTAGGCGCTCAATGCCAGGAACGTCACCAGCATGAGCCCGGACGCGATACCGGGGCTGGAGAGCGGAAGCGTCACGCGGA
The DNA here is from genome assembly GCA_036403035.1 of Allostellaceae bacterium. Classification (GTDB taxonomy): domain Bacteria; phylum Pseudomonadota; class Alphaproteobacteria; order ATCC43930; family CGMCC-115725; genus DASWRT01. The sequence goes on from DASWRT010000284.1 coordinate 2,940, forward strand.
AGAAGGTGCGCCAGGGACCTGCGCCCAGCGATTCCGCCGCCTCGGCGTAGCTCTTGTCGATCGCGATCAGCGAGTTCGTCACCGAAATCACCATGAAGGGCAACAGAATGGTGAGCAGACCAAGCGCTACCGCCTCTAGGGAATAAAGATATTGGACCGGCCGCTGGATGACGTGCGCGCCGACGAGCACGCTACTGACGACCCCGCGCCGGCCAAGGATGCTGACCCAGCCATACGCACGTACGACGTTGCTCACCATCAGGGGAAACATCATCAGCACGAGCATGAGCAGCCGCCCGCGCGGCGACAGCCGGGCTGCGTAATATGCGACCGGGTAGCCGAGGAGCAGGCACGCCACAAGGACGATGGCGGTGGCGAGAAGGGTGCGCTGTATGATGAGGAGATAGAAAGGATCCGTCGCGATCTCGAGATAGTTCACCAGCGTCGGCACGGTGTCGTACAAGGCCGTCTGAGAGTTCGTCATGAAGCTGACGAACAGAAGGTAGCTCAGCGGTACGACGAAGAAGGCGAGGAGCAGCACCAGGGGCGGCGCCGCCACCGCGAGAAGGAAGAGCGAACGGGGCGCAGGGGAACTCAAGGCGCGCCGTCCAATGCTACGAGGCTGTCCGCGTCCCAGTCGAGCCCGATATCCTCGCCGGGCGAGAGTGCCAGCGGGCGGACGTCGCTGTTGGGAACCACGGCTGCAATCAGCTTGCCGCCCACCTCCAACTGCAGGTGCGTGTGGGCGCCACGATAGATCATCTCCCTCAGCCGAGCGCGGACTGCGCCGTCGGCGCGCACCGCGATCTTCTCGGGCCGCAACGCCAGCTTGATTCGGGTACCGGGCGCCACTGGCGAACCCGCGACGGCGAAACGGGTGCCGCCGAAATTGACGAGCGCCTTATCGCCCGAGCGCGCTTCGACCACCGCGTCGAGAATGTTGCTTGCGCCCAGGAAAGTCGCGACGAATTCGCTCGATGGCCGGTCGTAGATCTCCCGCGGCGCGCCGATCTGCTGGATCCGGCCGTCCTTCATAACCGCTACGCGATCGGACATCGTCAGGGCTTCCTCCTGATCGTGCGTCACGAAGATGGTCGTCGTGCCAAGACGCTTCTGAAGCGATCGGATTTCCACCTGCATCTGCTCGCGCAACATCTTGTCCAGTGCGCTCAGCGGCTCGTCGAGAAGCAGGACGTCGGGTTCGAACACCACGGCTCTGGCCAAGGCCACACGCTGCTGCTGTCCGCCCGAGAGCTGACGCGGATAACGGTCGCCGAAGGCGCCGAGCGCAACGAGTTCAAGCGCACTCTCGACCTTCCGCCGCACCTCCTCACGGCCGACGCGCCGCATCTGAAGGCCGAAAGCGACGTTCTCGCGTACGGTAAGGTGCGGAAAGAGCGCAAAATTCTGGAACACCATTCCGAAGTTGCGCTTGTAGGCGGGAACACCGGTCACGCGCTTGTTGCGGATGTAGATGTCGCCGCTCGTCGGCTGCTCGAATCCGGCGACCAACCGGAGCGTCGTCGTCTTCCCGCAGCCGCTCGGTCCGAGCAGGGAAAAGAACGAGCCGTGCGGAACGCTGAGATCGAGCCGATGCAGCGCGGTCGCGGCGCCGAACTTCTTCTCCACCCCCGCGAACCGTACATCGGCTGAGCTGAGCGCAGTCGCGTTGCTGTTCAATTCAATTCCCCCAGGGCGCGGTCGCATCGGACGATCCGCGCGGCTGCGGCAGCGAGGCGGATCGGCAGCTCGAGCAGAACGAGGCTCTGAGCCAGCGGCGCTCCGCCTGCGGCTCGCGCTGCCGGAACCGCATCGTTCAACGCGTAAACCAGCGCCGCCACCACGTTCGCATCCAAACCGCCCGCGTGGATTTCGCGGCTGAACCCGTCCTCAACTTCCGCCCATTCCGTCCGTCGACGCGCCAATTCCTTGCCGACCAGGCTCGCGATGCCGCTACCCTCCTCCTGCTCTACCCGAAACTGGATGGTATCGGCGGCATGGGCGATGGCGTCGCGCGCGGCATGGAGCACCGCGCGCAATTCCCCGCCATCCGCCTCTCCGGCGGTCGAGAGAGCCTGCCGCTCACCTTTCCGTTCGAAAAGGCCGAGCGAGATCATGGCGTTGAGGACGAGCTGGAACGACAGGCAATCCTCGGTCGCATAGAAGCGCAGCGTCTCGTCCATCGTCTTCTCGCCGCGGATCGGCAGGTACCGGCGGACATAGCCGTCGAGCGCGATGCCCTTGCGCACGAAGTCGCCCATCTCGGGATGCGGCGAGAACACAAGGACACGCCCGACCGACGAATCGGCCGCGACAACGGCCGGGCCGCCGCGCAGGTCCTGCTCGAACCGATCGCGATCGAGCGGGTTGTCGATGAACAGCCGGCTCGGCATTGCGAAATCGGCGAACTCCCCGAGCGTACGGGCCTGCCGTGCGCCGCCGGCGTCGGGCGGATAGGCTGGGCCGTGATAATAGGGAACTTCGATGATCTCGGGCAGGGCGCCCCTGATCGCCGGATCGGTGAGGCGGATATTGACCACCCCGGCGCCCGTTTGAAGATATTCATGGGTGAATTTCGGTTTGGCGTCCACAAGGCCAAGCCAGCCCGGTCGTCCCTGCGAAACGTAGAACGCCCCGCCGCAGGACCCGATGAAGGCGCCCCCTCGCGCAATGAAGTTCTGCACGGCGAGGTCGACGCCGGTGCAGTCCTCCGCCCGATCAAGCCCCCATGTGGCGAAACCGCCCGGCATGATCAGCAAATCGGCGCCGTCGAGCGCGCCGGTCGCAACAGCCTGCCCGTCGACGGCAGCAAACGGCAATCCCAGGCTCAGGAGGCAATGCGCATAATAGGCGTAATAGGGATAGCCAATGGCCTTGCCGCAGAAGAGAGCGACCCGCGGCAGACCGATCGGCAGGAGCGCCGACGCCGGCATCGCTGCTGCGGGAGAGAGACCGAGCCCGCGCGCCGCCGACGCCACGCGCTCGTCAATGAGATAACCTTCCGCGATCAGCCCCGTCTCGCGGTCGCGGGCGGCGGCCCGGTGAGCCAAAACCGCGCCAAGAAGCCGCTCGCGCGCCGACGCCCAATCCAAAAGATATGCCATTACGTCACCTACGCAGCCAGCTAGTCGGCGCCGGCCGGGACAAGCCCGAACAGGTTTACCGCCTGGCTGGTTTCACCACGCTCGGCCGCGTCGCCAAACCGGCCGGCTGAATGGGGGAGTATTTCAGCCGCCGGCGGCGATACGGTTCCAGCGGTCGGTCCAAGCCGGCCTATTCGAGGACATGAAGTCCTGATCGAGATCGATGATGCGCGCGACCTCGGCGTCCGAAAACTGTACGCGCTGCTGCAGCTCAGGGGAGAGCGTCTTCAGCATGCCCGGATGCGTTCCGGCGTAGTTGAATTCCTTCGCAACCCACCCCTGCAATGCCGGGTCGATGGTCATATTGATGTATTGCTCGGCAAGGGCCTTGTTCTTGGAGTTCTTTGCAATGCCGGTTCCTGAGAGATAGGAGATCGCTCCCTCTTTCGGGAACACCCACTCGGCAGTGCCGCCTTGAGCGCGCACGGTGAAGGTCTGCGACTTGTAGAGCAGACCGATCGCCGCCTCTTCATTGACGAGGGAGCTCATGATCGTGTCGGTGTCCTTCGCCCAGATCGGCTTCAGCGCTACCAACTTCTGCAACATCTGGAAACCGGTTTCGGCGTCCTTGGGATCCTTCCCGGCGGCCATAGCGCCGATCGGGATAATGTAATGCCCGATCGAGTGCGTTATTTCGGGCAGGACGACGGCGCCGCTATATTCCTCATTCCACAAATCCGCGAAGCCCGTCGGCGGCGTCTTCACCAGCTTCGGATTGTAGGCCACGCCGAGCGCGGAATAGATCATGGCGACCCAGCCCTTGCGGCGAAACCGGGCGGGAACGTCCTTCAGATACGGCATGTTCGGCGATGCCGGATCGAGATCCTCCAGAACGCCCTGCGCCTCAGCCAGCGGAACGACGCCGTCATGCAACTGCACGAGGTCGTAGATTTGATTCCCGAGGGCGATCTTCAGCTTGGTGACGCGCTCGACCGGACTGGACCCGCGGTCTTGGATGATCTTCACCCCGGTCTTGGCGGTGAAAGGCGTATCGACATACTGCGCCATGCCGTTTCCCCACAGACCGCCCCACGTCATCAAAGCAAGTGAGTCGGGTTTGCTCTGCGCGAAGGCGGACGGCAAGCGCGCGGCGAAAGGAAAACCGGCGAGAGCAGCGCTCGACAGCCTGAGAAATTCACGACGCTTCATCTGCCCCGCCCCCCTTTGCTCAACCAGCGGGCATGACGCGTCACGTCCGCCGAAACGAAAATGTATTCAAACTGTATGCATGTGTTTCTGGCCACGCAAACGGTTTTTTTTGCGCGCCTGCAGCGCCAAGCGCTGTACGCGAGGAGCACGTGAATGACGCTGCCGACGATGGAGACAGATGCTTTGAATTATTGAGGCCGTACAAAATGCATCGCAACGGTTCGGGACTACCGCCGACTTCGCTTTTTCAGGGTACCTGCGTAACGGCTGCTTATTTTACGCGTCGCCTAAGTTGATTTCAGAGCCAGTCGTCGGGGACAGGAAACGCTGAAGCTGGTCGACAATCTGCTCCGCATGCTGGCGGCCGAGACGGTCGGCGCGAAGCGGATCGCTATTTTCGATTGCGGCGATGAGTTCCTCGTGCTCGCGAACATACATTGCCGGCAAACGATCTCCGAACGTACGGTAGTATATACGCAGAAGCCGTATTCCATCGTTGAGCAACCGGGCAAATAGCTCGTTGTAGTATTTGTTCCCAGCAGCGTCAGCAATGGCAAGATGGAACTTGCGATTGGTTTCAATCATTTCAATCGCGTCGGCATCGGCTACAGCGCGCGCGAACTCCGCCTGGCGCGCACGGATCTTTACGAGATCCTGCGGGGTCCGACGTTCGGCGGCGAGGCGGGCGGTGAGGCGGTACATAAGCGTCAGCGCGTCGAGATAAGACGGAAGGGCAGCATAATCGACCGTTGAAACGATCGTGTTGCGGTTCGGCAGGGTCGTGGCGAGCCCCTCCGCGACAAGCTTGACCAGAGCCTCACGGACAGGAGTGCGCGAAAGCCCGAATCGCGCTGAAAGCCCCACTTCATCGAGAGGATCGCCGGGGGCAAGAGTCATATCCAGTATGTCGCATTTCAATGCATCGTATACTCGCGCAACGCCAGAACCGCGCACGGTTCTATTGCGCTTTTCCTCGTCGCGAGATGGTACGCTCTCCAGAATCGATTTTGGCATGTCTGCTCAATTTCATGTGACGAGGGTCCAGCGTCCCTCCCCTTTCAGGGGCATGATGCCGGTCATGCCAGTCGTCGGCACTGGCGTGATTCACCGCCCACTTGTAATACAGTTTGTCGACATAAGTGTCCAGAGGTGAGGCAGGCGTGCAATATTGCCGCCACGCAGCACCAGATTACCGGTCGCATGGATAATGCGGCCGAGTCGTGCGCACAGCCGGTTTCAGAGCGCCTGATGACATCCGTCGCAGTCTGCTACGCGCTATATCGGTCTCCCCACAGGATCCGGCAGCGCAGGCTCGCTGCCGGGGGCCGAAGTTCGGCGCGGGGGCGCAACAGCTCGCGGCGATCGGGCTCAGGGTGACGCGCAGAGGCTAAAAAACCTGCACCACCCTTGATACAACAGCTCCTTCGGTACGAAATAATCGGCGGGACGAACGTCCCAGGTCGTTAGTCGGTAGGCATGTTAGGGAGGGTACAGCCATGGCCGTAACGCTCACATTGTCCCGTCAGGAGGCCGACATTCTCGCCGATGTGCTCCACGGCAAAATGGGAAAGTGGATCGAGGCAAGCGGCGATGCCAAGACCGATGAGGACATGGGGCGTCCCGTGCCGGCCGAGCAACGCCTCAAGGCGGAAAACGCACGCGCAGCGCTGAAGGCCACCGTTTCGCTGCGGGACCGGCTTGTCCACGCAATGCAGGAAGACAGGCCGTAGGCCCTATGGACGAGATCGAGACGGCGTTCAGCGCCTCAAGCGTGCAGCGGCTGTGGTGAGGGCGGCGCCCCTTGCTCTTACGTGTACTTCCTCAGCTCCAGCTTCGCCACCGTCTCCCTGTGCACCTCGTCCGGGCCGTCGGCGAGGCGGAGGGTGCGGGCGTTGGCCCAGGCGTGGGCCAAGTGGAAGTCCTGGCTGACGCCGGCGGCGCCGCAGACCTGGATCGCGCGGTCGATGACCTTCTGCGCGACGTTCGGGGCGACGACTTTGATCATCGCGATCTCGGCGCGCGCCGCTTTGTTGCCGACCTCGTCCATCATCTGCGCCGCGTGCAGCGTCAAGAGGCGCGCCTGATCGATCTCCATACGGGACTCGGCGATCCAGTGCCGCGTCACGCCGTGCTCGGCGATCGTCCGGCCGAAGGTCGAGCGCGAGAGCGCGCGGCGGCACAGCGTCTCCAGCGCGCGTTCGGCGGCGCCGATCGAGCGCATGCAGTGATGGATGCGGCCGGGACCGAGGCGGCCCTGCGCGATCTCGAACCCCCTGCCCTCGCCCAACAGGATGTTCGAGGCCGGGACGCGCACGTTGTCGTAATGGACCTCGGCGTGGCCGTGCGGCGCGTGGTCGTAGCCGAAGACGGTGAGCGGCCGGACGACGCGCACGCCCGGCGAGTCGGTGGGGACCAGCACCATCGACTGCCGCTTGTGCGGCGGGCCGTCCGGATCGGTCAGCCCCATCACGATCGCGATGCGGCAGCGCGGGTCCATCCCGCCGGTGCTCCACCATTTCCGCCCGTTGATCACGTAATGGTCACCGTCGCGGCGGATCTCGGTGCGGATGTTGGTCGCGTCGGACGAGGCGATGTCGGGCTCGGTCATCGAGAAGATGGAGCGGATCTCGCCTTCCATCAGCGGAACGAGCCATCGCCGCTTCTGCTCCTCGGTGCCGTAGAGCATCAGCGTTTCCATGTTGCCGGTATCCGGGGCGTTGCAGTTGAACGCCTCGGGACCGATGGGAGAGCGCCCCATCACCTCGCAGATCGGCGCGTATTCGGAATTGGTGAGCCCCTCCTCCGGATACTCGCGCTTCGGCCGGAACAGGTTCCAGAGACCCAGCTCCTTCGCCCGCGCCTTCAGTTCCTCCATGACCGGCACCGGACCATCCGCCCAGCGATCGGCCCTGGCCGCAAGCTGCTCCTCGTAGACCTCCTCGGCCGGATAGACGTGCTCCTCCATGAACCGGACGACTTCGTCGCGGAGGTCGTTGGCGCGCGGGCTCAGATCCAGGGTCATCTCAACAACTCCCTCCTCGCTCAGGCCGCCGCCGCGGCAGCGGGGTCGTCCGTGCCGGGGGCGATCAGCCCGCCCATGCGCGCCAGCTCGCGCAAATGGTGGTCGGCGTCGCCGAACATCACGTCGATCATCGTCGTGCGCTTGAAGTAGTGTCCGACCTTGTACTCCGCCGTCATGCCGATGCCGCCGTGAAGCTGGATCGCCTGCTGGCCGACGAACCTCGCGGAGCGGCCGATCTGCACCTTCGCGGCGGCGATCGCCTTGCGCCGCTCGGCCGCATCCGGCTCGTCGGCCATCATCGTCGCGAACAGCGCCATGCTGCGCGCCTGTTCCAGCGCCACGAGCATGTCGACGGCACGGTGCTGGAGCGCCTGGAAACGGCCGATCGGCGTACCGAACTGCGTGCGCGTCTTCAGGTAGTCGACCGTCAACTCGTGCATCGCCGCCATCGCGCCGACCGCCTCGGCGCAGAGCGCGGCGACCGCACCGTCGACGACGCGCTCGACCAGCGGCGTCGCCGCGCCCGGCTCGCCGATCGCGGCATCCGGCCCGACGCGGACGCCGGACAGCGAAACCTCCGCGGCCCGCAACCCGTCCTGCGTCGGGTAGCCGCGCCGCGACACGCCCGGCGCGGTCGCGTCGACGAGGAACAGGCCGATGCCGTCGCGGTCGCGCCGGCCGGCGCCGCCGACGCGCGCCGTGACGATCAGCTTATCGGCGACGTCGCCGTGCAGCACGACGCCCTTCTCGCCGTCCAGTACCCAGCCGCTACCGTCAGGACGCGCCGTGGTCGCGACATCGGCGAGATCGTAGCGAGACTGCCGCTCGGTATGGGCGAAGGCGAGAAGCAGCTTGCCCTCCGCGATCCGCGGGATCAGCTCGGCGCGCTGCGCCTCGCTGCCGCCCAGCCGCAGGAAGCCGCCGCCGAGCACGATCGTCGCGAGGAACGGCTCAAGCACGAGGCCGCGGCCGAACGCCTCCATCACGATCATCGTCTCGACCGGCCCGCCGCCGAAGCCGCCATGCTCCTCGGCGAAGGGCAGGCCGAGAAGCCCCAGCTCGGCATATTGGGCCCACAGCGCGCGGCTCCAGCCCTCGGGCTCGCGCGCATAATTCCTGCGCGTCTCGAACTCGTAGCGGTCGGCGATCAGCCGCTCGACGCTCTCCTTGAGAAGGCGCTGCTCCTCCGAAAGATCGAAATCCATATTTTCAGAGCCCCAGGATCGCCTTGGCGATGATGTTGCGCTGGATCTCGTTCGAGCCGCCGTAGATCGAGATCTTGCGCCAGTTGAAATAGGTCGGCGCCGCGCCGGCGGCCCAGTCCGGTACGATCGCCGGCTCGTTCCGGCCCGGCGCGTCCTCGTCCTCGCGCTCCGGCGGGAACGGCATCGCGTAGGGGCCGACGATCTCCATCAGCAGCTCGGTCGTCGCCTGCTGGATCTCCGAGCCCTTGATCTTGAGGATCGAGGAGGCCGGGTCGGGCTTCCCCGTCGCGCCGCGGCGGCGCTCGGCGGCGACGACGCGGAGCTGCGTCATCTCCAGCGCCTTCAGCTCGATTTCGACGGCGGCGACCTTCTCGCGGAAGCGCTCATCCTCGATCAGCGGCCGGTCGCCGGCGCGTTCCAGCGCCGCAAGCTGCTTGATGCGGCGGATGCGCTCCTTCGAGACGCCGACGCGTGCGATGCTGGTGCGCTCGTTGCCGAGCAGGAACTTCGCGTAGTCCCAGCCCTTGTTCTCCTGCCCGACGAGATTCTCGACCGGCACGCGCACGTCGTCGAAGAACACCTCGTTGACCTCGTGGTCGCCCTCGATCGTGATGATCGGGCGGACGGTGATGCCCGGCGTCTTCATGTCGATCAGCAGGAAGGAGATGCCTTCCTGCTTCTTCGCCGCCGGATCGGTGCGGACAAGACAGAAGATCCAGTCCGCGTGCTGGGCCAGCGTCGTCCATGTCTTCTGGCCGTTGACGACGTAATGATCGCCGTCGCGCCGCGCCGTGGCCTTCAGCGACGCAAGGTCGGAGCCGGCGCCCGGTTCCGAGAAACCCTGGCACCACCAATCGTCGAGGTTGGCGATCCGCGGCAGGAAGCGCTTCTTCTGCGCCTCGGAACCGAAGGCGATGATCACCGGCCCGACCATGTTGACGCCGAACGGCAGCGGCGTCGGCGCCGGGGCGGACTGCACCTCTTCCTGGAGGATGTATTGCTGCACCGGCGTCCAGTCGGCGCCGCCCCACTCGACCGGCCAGTGCGGCACCGCCCAGCCCTTGGCGTTGAGGATGCGCTGCCAGCGGACGGTGTCGTCCTTCGACAGATGCCGGCCTTCGACCATCTTGCGCCGGATGTCGTCCGGCAGGTTGCCGCGGATGAAGGCGCGGACCTCGTCGCGGAAGGCCAGCTCCTCCGGGGTGAAGCGCAGATCCATGACCGTCCCGGCCCTTTCCTCAGGTGATCTCGAAGAGGCCAGCGGCGCCCTGGCCGCCGCCGATGCACATCGTGACGACGGCGTAGCGGACGCCGCGGCGCTTGCCCTCGATCAGCGCGTGGCCGGTCATCCGCGCCCCGCTCATGCCGTAGGGATGCCCGATCGCGATCGAGCCGCCGTCGACGTTCATGATCTCGTGCGGGATGCCCAGCCTGTCGCGGCAATAGAGCACCTGACTGGCGAATGCCTCGTTGAACTCCCACAGGCCGATGTCGTCCATCCTCAATCCCGCGCGCTGCAGCAGCCGCGGGACCGCGAAGACCGGGCCGATGCCCATCTCGTCCGGCTCGCAGCCGGCGACGGAAAGGCCGCGGAAGATGCCGAGCGGCTGGAGCCCGCGCCGCGACGCCTCCTTGTCGGACATCAGCACGCAGGCCGCGGCGCCGTCGGAGAGCTGGCTCGCGTTGCCGGCGGTGATGAACTGGTCCTCGCCGCGCACCGGCTTCAGCTTGGCCAACCCTCCCAGCGTCGTCTCCGGACGGTTGCCCTCGTCCTTGCGCAGCGTCACCGTCTCCTCCCAGGTGCGGCCGGTCTCCTTGTCGGCGACCAGCTTCACCGTGGTCATCGGGACGATCTCGCGGTCGAGCCGGCCTTCCTGCTGCGCGGCGGCGATGCGGCGCTGGCTCTCCAGGGCGTACTCGTCCTGCGCCTCGCGGCTGACGCCGTAGCGCCGGGCGACGATGTCGGCGGTCTCGATCATCGGCATGTAGACCGCCGGCTTGTGCTCGACGATCCAATCGTCGGTGTAATGGGCGCGGTTCGTGTTCTCCTGGACGAGGCTGATCGATTCGAGCCCACCGGCGACCGCGACCGGCACGCCGTCCACCACGATCCGGCTCGCGGCGATCGCGATCGCCTGAAGGCCGGAGCTGCAAAAGCGGTTGACCGTCATCGCCGCCGCGGTGACAGGCACCCCGGCGCGCACCGCCGCCTGCCGCGCGATGTTGCCGCCAGTGGCGCCCTCCGGGAAACCGCAGCCCATCACGACGTCCTCGACATCAGCCGGGTCGATGCCGGCGCGCTCGACGGCATGCCGGATCACGTGCCCGCCCATCTCGGCGCCGTGCGTCAGGTTGAAGGCGCCGCGGAACGCCTTGCCGATCGGCGTGCGGGCGGTGGAGACGATGACGGCGTCGACCATTCTGAATTCTCCTTTATTCCTATCCGTAGGTGCGGCCGGCGGGCAGCGCTCGTCAGGTCGACGGGACGGCCGCCCGGCGCTTCTCCTCCTCGACCAGATCCTTCTTCGACAGCTTTCCGACGGCGGTGCGGGGCAGCGCGTCGCGCAGCTCCAGCGCCGCTGGCATCTCGTGGCGTCCGACCTTGTCGGCAAGGAAGGCGCGCAGCCCGTCAAGCGTCATCGGCGGCGCGCCGGGGCGCAGCGTGACGAACGCCTTGGCCGCCTGTCCGCGATACGGATCGGGGATGCCGATCACGATCGCTTCGGCGACATCGGGATGCTCGTAGATCGCCCCTTCGACGACGCTCGGATAGACGTTGAAGCCGCCGCAGATGATCATGTCCTTCTTGCGGTCGACGAGGAAAAAATATCCGTCTTCGTCCATGTAGCCGATATCGCCGGTGAGCAGGAAGCCGTCGACGAACGCGGCTGCGGTCTCGTCCGGCCGGTTCCAGTACTGCCGGGTCACGTTCGGGCCCTTGATGCGGATCTCACCGACCTCGCGCGGCGGCAGCACGCGCCGCGGATCGTCGAGGGCCACGATGTCCATCACGATCCCCGGGAGCGGCAGCCCGATCGAGCCGCGCTTCGTTTCCGGCGCCGTCTCCGGCACCACGGTGCCGGCCGGCGAGGTCTCGGTCATGCCCCAGCCGCCGCCGAGCCGGATGCCGGTAAGGCGCTTGAACCGCTCCTCCACCTCGACCGGGAGCGGCGCCCCGCCGGAGTTGCAGTTGCGCAGCGAGGAAAGGTCGCGCTTCGCGATCTCGGGGTGGTTCACGAGCGCGATCCACATCGTCGGCACGCCGAGATAGATCGTCGCGCGCTTCTCCTCGATGTCGCGCAACGCCGTCTCGACGTCGAACTTCATGCGCAGCAGGATCTCGTTGGCGTTCGCGACTTGGCGCAGCAATATCGTCGTCAGCGCATAGATGTGGAACAGCGGCAGGACGCAGGCCACCCTCTCGACGCCGTGCATCGAGAGGCCCTGCGGCTCGTACCATGTCTCGTACATCGAGACGGCCGACGTGAGATTGCCGTGGGTCAGCATCGCCGCCTTCGGAGTGCCGGTCGTGCCGCCGGTGTATTGAAGCACCGCCACGTCGTCGATGCCGACCGGCGGAAACTGCGCGGGCGGCGCTCCGCCGTCGAGAAGATGGGCGAACGGAATCACGCCCGGCTCGTCCGGGATCGGCATCGGCTCGACCGGCGACGGCCCCCATGCCGCATCCGCGCCGACGATCAGGCGGTCGATGCCGCCGGCGGCGCGGAGCTTGAGCGCCATATGGAGCAGCGGCGGCAGGGCGACCGTCACCAGCGTCCGCGCGCCGCTGTCCCGGAGCTTGTGCGCCAGCTCGCGCTCCGCATCGAGCGGCGACAGGTGCACGATCTGGGCGCCGATCCGCATCGCCGCGAAGAAGGCGATCGGATGATACGGCACGTTCGGCAGATAGAGCGCGACGGCATCGCCGACGCCGACGCCCAGCCGGAGCAGCGCGGCGGCGGCGGCGTCGACCATCCGCCCCAGCTCGCGATAGCTCGTGCGCCGGTCGCGGAACTCGAACGCCGGCTTATCCGGAAATTCGGCGACCGAACGGTCGAGCAGCGCCGACACGGTCGACACCTGAAGCGGCACGTCCCATCGCACGCCCGGCGGATAGGAGCGCTCCCATGGGAGCGGGCGCTGCGCCGCGGGCACCGCGGCGACGGCGCTCATCGCGCGCTCCCGCCACCCGCGCCGGCGGCCCGGAGCGAGCCGAAGCCGCGGCCCTCGGCGGCGAGACGGGCGAGCAGCGGCGCCGGCTCCAGCGTCGGGTCCTGCGAGCGGGCGGCGAACTCGGCGAGGCGGTCGCGGACGTAAGGCAGGCCGACCGCATCGGCGTAGAACATCGGCCCGCCGCGCCATGCCGGCCAGCCGTAGCCGTAGACCCAGACCACGTCGACGTCGCCGGGCCGGGTCGCGATCCCCTCGTCGAGGATCCGCGCCGCCTCGTTGATCATCGGGAAGGTCATCCGCTCGACGATCTCGTCGCGCGGGATCGCCCGCCGCGCGAGGCCGAGCCGCGCCGAGGTCTCGACGACGATCCGCTCGACGTCCGGGTCCGCCAGCGGCGCGCGCGATCCGGCCTCGTAGCGGAAATAGCCGGCGCCGGTCTTCTGGCCGTAGCGGCCGGCCTCGCACAGCGCGTCCGAAACCGGCGCCACGATGCCGCGGGCGCGGCGGATGCGCATCCCGACATCGAGCCCGGCAAGGTCGTACATCGCGAACGGCCCCATCGGGAAGCCGAACTCGCCCACCGCCGCGTCGACCTCCTGCGGCAGGGCGCCTTCGAGCAGCAGCTTCTCGGATTCCGCCGAGCGGCGGGCGAGCATGCGGTTGCCGACGAAGCCGTCGCAGACGCCGACCGTGACGGGCACCTTGCGGAGGCGCTTGGCGACCGCGATCGCGGTCGCCAGCGCGTCGAACGAGGTCGCCTCGCCGCGGACGATCTCCAGCAGCTTCATCACGTTGGCGGGACTGAAGAAATGCATGCCGAGCACGTCGCCGGGGCGGCGCGTGACGGCGGCGATCTCGTCGACGTCGAGGGTCGAGGTGTTGGTGGCGAGCAGCGCGCCGGGACGCGCCAGCCGGTCGAGGTCGGCGAAGATCCGCTTCTTCAGATCCATTTCCTCGAACACCGCCTCGATCACGATGTCGGCCGCGCCGACCGTGCCGAAATCGGTGGAGCCGGCGATCAGCGCGACGCGCCGCTCCATCTCGTCGGCGGCCAGCCCGCCGCGCGACACGCTGGTGCGGTAGTTCGCCCTGACCCGGTCGAGGCCGCGGTCGAGCGCGTCCTGCGCGGTCTCCACGACGGTGACCGGGATGCCGGCGTTGGCGAAGCACATGGCGATGCCGCCGCCCATCGTGCCGGCGCCGAGAACGACGGCGCGACCGACGCCGCGCGGCGCCGTGCTCTTGGGCATGTCGGGCACCTTCGCCGCTTCGCGCTCGGCGAAGAAGATGTGGCGCAGCGCCTTAGATTCGTCGCCCGCCTGAAGCTCCAGGAACAGGCGGCGCTCCAGCGCCGTCCCCTCCTCGAACGGCAGGTCGACCGCGCCGCGCACCGCTTCGACGCAGGCGAGCGGCGCGCGTGTGCCGCCGACGCCGCGGGCCCGCTTCTTCGCCGCCGCGGCTGCATCCTCGAAGATCCGCGGGTCGGCCTTGGCGGCGGCGATCGCGCCGGTCATCTCGCGGACGCGGCGGAGCGATCCGCCGTCGGCGGCGGCGCGGCGGGCGAGCGCGGCCGCCTCGGCGACGAGATCCGCGCCAGCCGGGACGAGCGCGTCGACGAGGCCGATGCGCAGCGCTTCGTCCGCCGCGATCGGATCGCCGGAGACGATCATGCGCAGCGCCGGCTCGACGCCGACGAGGCGCGGCAGGCGCTGGGTGCCGCCGGCGCCGGGAATGAGCCCGAGCTTGACCTCGGGCAGCCCGAAGCGGGTGCCGGGCGCGGCGATCCGGTGCGTGCAGGACAGCGCGATCTCCAGGCCGCCGCCGAGGACCGCGCCCTGCATCGCCACGACCACCGGCTTCGGGAAGCCGTCGATCGCCGCGATCAGGTCGAGGAGATTGGGCGGCTGGAGCTGTATCGGCGTGCCGAACTCGGTGATGTCGGCGCCGGCGGTGAAGGTCGACCCGGCGCAGCTCAGCACCACGGCCTTCGCCGAGACATCGTCACGGATGCGGCCGAGAGCGTCGACAAGCCCGACGCGGACCTCGCGCTTGATCGCGTTGACCGGCGGGTTGTCGATCGTGACGACCGCGACGCCGTCATCCAGGCGCAGATCGACGCACGCATTGATGGTGCCCATTCTTCCTCCCGAAATCCGTTCCGCGGCTCCGGCGTGTCTGCCGTATCGCAGCCGGTTGTTCTTGCGTGCCCGGCGTACCCTGCCGACGAGCCGATCTTACCAGCACTCGGCACGATCCGGCACGCGCCGGTTTCGCGATCGTCGCTGACCATAATTCCGCATAGCGAAACTGTATTTCGCAGTTCCGGGGAAACGTTAATTACCGAGGCCGAGCGGCGCAACAGCTTTATCGAATGGAAACGGCAGTTCGGCGGGCGCCGCCGACGCTCCGCACAGACAAAAAAACGGCCGCGACAAGCGCGGCCGAGTCTCAGGAGGAACCGCCTTGGAGCTCCGCACGGGAGTGCGATGAGCGCCAATGACCCGGACCCTGGGTCGACCAAATTCCTCGCAAGATCCGGGCCAACATTGCCGGACGCATTTCCGGCACACCGGCGACGGCAGCGCGACGCCGGACGATTCTGGTACGCCCCTTGCTCAAGGAGACAGATTACCGCAGTCCTGGTGCCCCCGATGCAACGAACACACGTGCTCATTGTCGACGACGACCCGGACATCCTGCGGATTTTGGAAACCTATTTCAGACACCGCGGCATGCGGATCAGCACGGCCCGGCGCGCCGCCGTCGCGCGGGCGATCTGGATGCGGGATGCCGTCGACCTCCTGCTCGCGGATGCACGGATTCCCGGCGAGAACGGCATATCGCTTACGCGTGACGCCGCGGATAGCGGCATTCGGACGATCATCATGAGCGGCGATCTCGACTGGGCGGTCAGCCAAGGCGCCGACGCCGGCGCGCTGCTCGCGAAGCCGTTCGAACTGGACGCGGCGCACGACCGCGTGCTGTCCGTCCTGGCGCGCCGGTAGCGGCAATCGGGCAGCGCGGCTGTGGTATAGAGCTTCCGTCCGAAGCAGAACGCGAGCGACGCAGCCCATGGGAGCCGGCCGCCTGACCACGCACGTGCTGGATACCGCGCACGGAATGCCCGCCGCGGGGGTTCGCATCGACCTCTACCGCATCACGGCCGCCGCAACCGACGGCGGCGGCGGCGCCGTCGCGGAGGACGAGCGCTAGAAGGTGTCGAGCGCGACCACCAACCGCGACGGCCGCACCGACCGGCCGCTGCTCGACGGCGGCGCGCTGACTCCGGGCGACTACGAGCTGGTGTTCGCGGTCGGTGCCTATTTTGCGACCCGCGGTGCCGCCGCAGCAGGCATTCCGTTCCTCGGCGACGTTCCCGTCCGCTTTCGGGTCGCGGACGGCGACGCGCATTACCACGTCCCGCTCCTCGCCTCTCCCTGGTCCTACGCAACCTATCGCGGAAGTTGATCTACCGCGACGGACGGCGCGTGCGCTTGTTGCTGGAGCCGCCGGCACCGCCATAGGGGAACCGCGCCCGCCAGTGCTTCGCGATGTCGACGCGCCGGCAGACCCAGACGCGGTCGTGCCGCTGCACGTGATCGAGAAAGCGGCAGAGCGCCGCGAAACGGCCGGGCCGGCCGGCGAGGCGGAGATGCAGGCCGACCGACATCATCTTCGGCGAGCCCCGCTCGCCTTCGCGGTAGA
Organism: Allostellaceae bacterium; assembly: GCA_036403035.1. Lineage (GTDB taxonomy): Bacteria > Pseudomonadota > Alphaproteobacteria > ATCC43930 > CGMCC-115725 > DASWRT01. Next base: position 19,337 of record DASWRT010000284.1, read on the forward strand.
GGACGTCGAAGGCGTCGCGCAAGTGCGCGAAGAAGTCGTCGCCGCTCGCGAAGCCGTGCATCGTCGCGAACTTCATGTCGTTGTTGTCGAGCGTGTACGGGACGACGAGGTGGCCGCGCCCGTCCGGCGCAGCCGGCACCCAGTACGGCAGGTCGTCGTTGTAGGCGTCGGCGTCGTAGAGGAAGCCGCCTTCCGCCACGACGAGCGCGCGGGTCTGAGGACTGACCCGCCCGGTGTACCAGCCGAGCGGACGCTGCCCGGAAACCGCCTCGATCGCCTCGATCGCGCGGCGGATATGGTCCCGCTCCTGCTCCGGGCTCATGAACTGGTACTCGATCCAGCGCCAGCCGTGCGACGCGATCTCGTGCCCGTGCTCGACGAGGGCCTGCGCCAGCTCGGGCAGCCGGGCGATCGCCATGCCGACCGCGAAGGCGGTGAAGGGCAGCGAGCGCCGCTCGAACTCGCGGAGGATCCGCCAGAAGCCGGCGCGGGTACCGTACTCGTAGACCGACTCGATCTCGATGTCGCGGACGCCCTGAAGCGGCGTCTGCCCGACCACCTCGTGCAGATAGACCTCGGACTGCGCGTCGCCGTGCAGGACCGAGTTCTCGCCGCCTTCCTCGATGTTGACGACGAACTGCACCGCGATCCTGGCGTCGCCCGGCCAGCCCGGATCGGGCGGCGCGGCGCCGTAGCCGATGAGATCGCGCGGGTAAGGTTCGCTCGACACGATGGGGCCTCCGGTTATGATGCGGCGCGGCTCATGAAGCCGCGGCGGGAAGGGCCCCTATGGACAGGCTTTCGATCGCGGAGGTCAACCGCCTGACGCCGGAAGAGTTCGTGCGGCGCTTCGGCGCGGTGTTCGAGCACGCGCCGTGGGTCGCCGAGCGCGCCGCCGCGGCCCGGCCGTTCGCCGACCGGGCGGCGCTGCACGCGGCGATGGTCGGCGCGGTGCGGCAAGCGGGCGAGGCGGAGCGGCTGTCGCTGCTGCGCGCCCACCCGGAACTGGGCGACAGGCAGCTTCTCGCGGCGGGGCGCCTCACCGCCAGCTCGCAAGGCGAGCAGCAGGGCGCCGGACTCGACCGGCTCGATCCCGCCGACGCGGAGCGGCTGCGCCGGCTCAACGACGCCTACCGCGCCCGCTTCGGCTTTCCCTTCATCCTCGCGGTCAAGGGCCGTAGCAAGGACGAGATCCTCGCGGCGCTCGACGCGCGCACCGGCAACGACCGCGCCGCCGAGATGGACGCCGCCTTCGCCGAGGTGGCGAAGATCGCCAGATTCCGGCTCGCGGACCTTGTCGTCGGGTGATGCCGATTGCGGGACGGCTGCCGGGATCTCCGACTTAGAGAAAGTGAATCGGGGATCGGGGGGATGAAGGGGGGGATCGGGGGGATGAAGGGGGGGATCG
>DASWRT010000285.1:0-11322 GCA_036403035.1 Allostellaceae bacterium
CACCGGAACGTCATCCTGACGCGTATCGATCCGGTGCGCCTGAAGGCGGCGCTGGGCGTCCTGCCCGCCGTCACCGAAGTGACGGTCGAGCGGAAGGCGAATGACGCCGCCGATGCGGCTCCCGGTTTCGTCTTCCGCCGCGCGGCGGAAAACACGGCGGCAGCGCAGCAGGTGCTCTACAGGCTGGCGCCCCCGGCCGGAGCGGACGGCGGCGCGGCGGCGCAGCAGCAGCAGCAGCCGGAGGAGCGCTACGGCACGATCACGATCCCGCCCGGCGCCGCGTCCGTGAGCGTCACCCTCCGGGATCTCCTGGCGGACCGGCCCGACCTCCAAGGATCGGCGCTGCACGGCGCCCTCTCGGTCGTGCCGAACGGGAACGACTACACGGTCGGCGGTCACGACGCCGCGGTTTTCTGACCGTAGGCGCCGTCAAGCAGACCTTGCACGACCGGGCGCCGAGCCGCATCTTCCGGCGAACGAACATTGGGGTGCGGTGCCCATGCAGAACATTTCCGTCGTCGTGCCGACGTTCAACCGCGGCGCGCTGATCGCCGACACGCTGCGCTCGATCCTCGCGCAGAGCAGCCCCGCCGACGAGGTGATCGTCGTCGACGACGGGTCGACCGACGACACGGCCGATGTCGTCGGGCGCTTCGGCGACGCCGTGCGGTATCTCCGCATCCCGAATTCCGGCGTCCAGGTCGCCCGCAACACCGGGATCGACGCGGCGCGGCACGACCGGGTCGCGCTCTGCGACAGCGACGATCTCTGGGAGCCCGACCACCTCGCCCGGCAACGCGCGCTGATCGCGGCGGCGCCGGATCTGGAGTTCACCTTCTCCAACTTCCGCATCTTCCGCGGCGGCGACGGCGGCGATGTCGAGCCGGTCGCGAAGTTCGACCGCGCGCCTGAGGGGTGGTGGACCGGGATCGTCGAGCGCCGCCTGCCGGAGGGCTGGCTGCTGAGAGACAGCTTCGTCGGCGCGAGCTTCGTCTTCTTCCCGATCTTCCCGTCGGCGACGATGCTGACGAAAAGCCTGTTCGACCGCGCGGGCCGCTACGATGCCGGCCAGCGCGGCAACAGCGTCGAGGACGGCGAGTTCACCACCCGCTGCCTGTTCCGCGCGCGGGCGGGCGCCGTGCCGGACGCCACGGTGCGCATCCGCAAGCATGCCGGCAACGTCTCGGGCGACAAGGTGCGCGTCCTCGCCGACGAGGTCGCCGCGCTCGAACACATCCTGCGGTCCTTTCCGGAGGCCCGCCCCTACCGCCCGATCATCGCCGAGCAGATCGTTCGGCGCAGCATCCAGGGCTGCCACGCCGCGTTCGCGGCGGGGGACTACGCGCTGCTGCGGCGCATGATCCGGAACGTACCGCTGCGCCGGCGGGCGCCGAGGTTGCACGCCAAGCACCTCATCGCCACGCTGCCGGATCCGGTGGCGCGGCGGCTCGGCCGCGCCGCCGAGTCCCCGGCGGAGAGGCGCACCGCATAGCAGCCATCGCTTACCCCTTTAGGATCAGCACTGAAACTAAACTGCAACGCTTGCGTTACCGCGGGGCATACGGGCGCCGGACGGCTCCCGTGCATGGGCGGGTTCGAACGTGGGTGCTGCCATGGATCTCGATTTCACGATCTTTCATTACCTGAACGGTTTCGCCGGCCGCTGGTACGGGCTCGACCTGTTCTTCGCGATGGAGGAAGACAACAACCTCCTGAAGGGCGCGCTCTTCGTCGCCGGGTTCGTGTGGTTTTGGTGCCATCCCGCGCCGGGACGCCAGCACCGCCGGATCGCGATCATCAACACGATGCCGTCGGTCTTCGTCGCGCTGGTCCTGAACCGCGCGCTCGCCGTCAGCCTGCCCTTCCGGCAGCGCCCGATGTACGATCCGTCGATCCTTTTCAACGACCCGCACGTCGACGTCGTCGTGCACTACAACCTGGAGAACTGGACCAGCTTCCCGAGCGACACCGCGACCTTCTTCTTCGCCCTGGTCGCCGGGTTCTGGCTGGTCTCCCGCCGCGCCGCGATCGGCTACGGCCTCTACTCGCTGCTCTTCATCTGCACGACGAGAATCTATCTCGGCGTCCACTGGCCGAGCGACATCATCGTCGGCGCACTGATCGGCTTCGTGACCACGCTCGGCGTCCACGCCCTGCTGCGCGACCGGCTCGCCCGCCCGGTGCTGCGGCTGGAGCAGCGGCAGCCGCACTGGATGTACATGCTCGCCTTCTTCGCCGCCTTCGAGGTCGGCGCGATGCTGGAGGACATCCGCCGGTTGCAGCACGGATTGCTGGTGTCGTTGGTCCGCGATCTCAACACCTATATGCACACGTCACCGAAGGCTGCTTTCTCGAGCTTGAGCGTGCTGGCCGGCGCCGTCTGCCTGACCGCCGCGCTGCTCCTGCTGCGCCGGCGCCGCGAACGGCCGCTCGCTCGCCGCGTTTCGGACGAGATGTCGGAGAACGCGATCCGATAGCCGGGAACCGCCGCCCCTGCGTGCGACGGAGACACGCTCCTCACGATCCCCGTCGCCGCCGCCCATGTCACGCCACGCTGCGGCGGGACTGCGGCGCTGCGCAAGGTGTTGGTGTTCGGCAGCACCTGCTTCGCCGACGTCGCGGGGCTGATCTGGACCGCGAGCTGAGGCCGGCATGGAAGCGACGCCGTATCGACGACACCCGCACTGCACTGCGCCGCGGCGGCTGCGTGGACGCATTGTGCCGTCCCACCGCCGGGCCGCCGAAGCGGAGCGCCCGCGATGACGACGCCCGCCGAAGCGATGACGGCCGCCGCCGTCGGCGCGCAGTCCGGGACCGCCCTCCTCGACGCGATCGGCCTCGGCGTCTACGCCACCGACGTCGCCGGAATCTGCACCTTCATCAACCGGGCCGGGCTGGCGATGCTCGGCTACGCGCGGGAGGAGGTGCTCGGCCGCAACATCCATGACCTGATCCACCATACCCGTCCCGACGGATCGCCCTACCCGCAGGCGGAATGCCCGCTGCTCCACACCGCGGCGGGCGGCCATCCGGTGCGGCTCGACAACGAGCTGCTGTGGCGCAAGAACGGCACGTTCCTGATCGCCGAATACTCGTCCTTTCCGCTCGTCGCGGCCGACGGCGCGATCGCCGGCACCGTCGTCACCTTCGACGACGAGGCGCATCGCCGCGACGCCCAGGCCCGCCTCGCCGTCCAGTACGCGGTCAGCCGCGTGCTCGCCGGGTCGGCGGACGCCGAGAGCGGCGTCCCTCAGGTGCTCGCCGCGATCGGCTCCGGCCTCGCCTGGGACATCGGGATCTTCTGGCTCCTGAACCGTTCCGAGGAGCGGCTCTACGCCGCCCAGACATGGCTGTCGTCCGATGCCGCCGGGCCGTCGGCGGACGAATTCCTCGCTGGGACCGTCGATCTGCGTCTTGAACGCTGCGAGGGGCTCGCGGGCCGCATCTGGGCGGACGGTGCGCCGATCCACGTCCCGGAGATCCGGGACGAGCAGACGCTCCTGCTGCGGTCGGAAGCGGCGGCGCGGGCAAGGCTCCGCTCGGCGTTCGCATTTCCCGTGACGTCCGGATCGGAGCTGCTTGGCGTCATCGAGTTCTTCAGCCGCCGCCCGATCCGCCTCGACGACGGCCTCACCGACGCGGTGGCGGCGCTCGGCCAGCAGATCGGTCAGTATCTCCGCCGCAGGCGTCTCGAAGACGAGCTGCGCGAGAGCCGCAACCGGCTCCGCGCCGCGCTCTACGCCTCGCGCACCGGCACGTTCCGCTGGGACATCCGCGCGGGGCAGCTCGACTGGGATACCAACCTCGACCGCGTCTTCGGTTTGCCGCCGGGCCGGGCGACGCGGACGCTCGACAATTTCCTGGAGATGATCCACCCGGACGACCGCGCCGAGGTCGCCGCGGACATCGGGCGCTCGGCGCGCGAGGGCAGCGATTTCGAGCGCGATTTCCGCGCCGTCTGGCCGGACGGGACGCTGCATTGGATCTCGGCGAAGGGAAAGACCTTCTCCGACCGCGACGGCGTGCCGACCGCGATGGCCGGGGCCGGCGTCGACATCACCGACCGCAAGGAAGCCGAGGCGGAACTGGAGCTTGCCAAGGAGGCGGCCGAGGCGGCGAACCGGGCCAAGAGCCAGTTCATCGCCAACATGAGCCACGAGCTGCGCACGCCGCTGAGCGCGGTGATCGGCTATTGCGAGATGATCGAGGAGGAAGTCGCCGATCTCGGTGAAGACCGGATCGTCCGCGACCTCCAGAAGATCAATAACAATGCCCGGCACCTCCTGTCGCTGATCAACGACGTGCTCGACATCTCGAAGATCGAGGCCGGGCGCATGGAGGTGCACGCCGAGACCTTCGATGTCGCCGACACCGTCCGGGAGGTCGCCGAGACCGTGCAGTCGCTCGTCGCGCGCAAGGACAACGCCCTGGAGGTCCGTTGCGGCCCCGGCGTCGGGACGATGCGCACCGACCTCGTCAAGGTCCGGCAGTGCCTCATCAACCTGCTGAGCAACGCCGCGAAGTTCACGGAGAACGGCCGGATAACCCTGTCCGTCGAGCGCGCCGCGGCGGCGCCGGACGGTGACGGCGGCAGCGGCAGCGGCGGCGACATGCTGGTCTTCCGCATCGCCGACACCGGCATCGGCATGACGGAGGAGCAGGTCGGCAAGCTGTTCCGCCGCTTCGCCCAGGCCGACGCCTCGACGACGCGCCGCTTCGGCGGCAGCGGCCTCGGCCTCGCGATCACCAAGGCGTTCTGCGCGATGCTCGGCGGCTCGATCTACGTCGAGAGCGAGTCAGGCAAGGGTTCGACCTTCACGATGCGGCTGCCTGCCACGCTCGGCGCCGCGGCCGCGATGGACGCCGCCGCCGACGGCGAGGCGCAGACCGGTGCGCCGGCCGGCGACGCCGCATCCTCGCAGCACCAGCAGCAGCAGTTCGTCCTGGTGATCGACGACGACGCCTCGACGCGCGATCTCCTGACCCGGTTCCTGGAGCGCCACGGCTTCGCCGTGCGCTCCGCCGGTGACGGCGCGACCGGGCTTGCGATGGCGCGCCGGATGCGCCCGTCGGCGATCATCCTCGACGTCATGATGCCGCGGATGGACGGCTGGTCCGTGCTGTCCGCGCTGAAGGCCGACCCGGACCTCGCGGACGTGCCGGTCATCATGGTCTCGATCGCGAACGAGAAGGGCCTTGCCTGCTCGCTCGGCGCCGACGACTACCTGACGAAGCCGATCGACTGGCCGCGCCTCAAGCGGATCCTCGACCGCCACCGCTGCGCCGAGCCGCCCTGCCCCGTGCTCGTCGTCGAGGACGACGCCGACACCCGCCGCCTGCTTCGCGACATGCTGGAGCGCGAAGGCTGGACCGTTGCGGAAGCCGAGAACGGCCGCGTTGCGCTCGATCGCATCGCCGAGAACCTTCCGGAGCTGATCCTCCTCGACCTGATGATGCCGGAGATGAACGGCTTCGCCCTCGTTCAGGAGCTGCGCAAGCGGCCGGAGTGGCGGGCGATCCCGATCGTCGTCGTCACCGCGCGGGATCTCACGGCCGAGGACCGTGAGCGCCTGCAAGGACAGGTCCGCCAGATCTTCCACAAGGACGAGGCCGATCCGGAAGCACTGATCTGGGAGGTGCGCAAGGCGATCGGTCCCGCGCGGGGATGCGACGCTCCGCCCGCAGTCGCTCCAGCCGGAAAGCCGAACGCCGCGGGCGCTGGACGCTCCGCCGACGAAGGCCCGCTCTGACAATAAAGGGAGAGTAGAAAACAACGTTCGAACCACCAAGCCATCAAGACATCAAGACATCAAGGCGTGCGGCGCGCGCGATAAGCATCTCGGCGCTCTTTTTGTCTTGGTGGTTCAAACGTTTTTTCTAGTCTGCGGCGCCTCACGGCGATGGCCGGAGCGCTCTCGTTCAACGCGGCTCCAGGACCATCTGCGTTTGCGTGACCAGGGCCACCGCCCTTCCGCCCTGCAACGTCACGCGCGTCTGCCAAACCATGGTGCGCCGTCCGCGATGCACGGGCGTGCATTCTCCGACGAGGATCGAGCCCACTGGGGCCGGTCCGAGAAAATTCGTCTTCGACTCGATCGTCGTGGTGCCCGCCGCCTCGTCGGGCAGGTTGAGGATCGTGGCGTACGCTCCGAGCGTGTCGGCGAAAGCCATGATCGCGCCGCCGTGCAGAACGGCCGGTCGGGTGCACAGCTCCTCGCGAACGGTCAGCTCGGCCGTTACGCAGTCCGGCGACGCGCTCAGCAGCCGGACGGCCAGCAGCTCGGCGAAAGGCAGCGCCAATTGTTGCAGACGCTCCAGCTCACCCATGGCCGTTCTCCTGGCAGCGAGGTTCGGCAGATCTTCGGCGCTGCGGATAAACCGCGCAATGACCTCGGAGGTAATGCGGAGAGCCTGCCGTGCGGCAGGCGAGGAATGCGGGCTACTGCGAATTGTGTTCGGGTTCGGCGGCTGCATTTCGCGGGTTCCCCGCCTCGCCGCTCTCCCGCAAGGGGGAAGGGAGAAAACTGAACGCTTTCACAGCCCTCCCCTCTTGCGGGGGAGGGTTGGATGGGGAGTTCCGGCGCGATGCCGGCCCTTGTCGTTCCAAGCTCGATCGGAAACCGGCCTACCGCCGGATCCGGTTGCCCGCGACGAAGCCGAACAGGCCGACCAGCGCGATGCCGACCGCGCCCTCGATGCCGCCGATGAAGTAGACGGTCGTGCTCGCCGGCTTCACGTCCAGCATGTCGGGCGGCCCGGTTTCGGTCATCGTCAGCAGGGTGTAGGTCAGCACCTCGCGGAGGCTGTAGACCGGCTGCCGTTTCGATGTCCCGTCCGGCGTGTCGGCCGGCCGCACGAGGCTGCCCGTCGCCCAATAGAAAGCGGCGAACAGCAGGTAGGTGACGAGAAGAGCGCGCAGCACGCGCGTCAGGCTCTCGCCGTAGTCGCAAAGCCATTCGACGAAGACGTCGCCGGCATAAGTCGCGGCATGCCGTACCGCGGCACGCCAGTTGCCGGTTCCCACTGCCTCGGTTGCCAGCCGCCGCTCGTGCAGCTTCCCCATGCGCCGGCTCTTCCGGTACGCCCAGCTCGCGCCCTCGGAGTCGCCGAGACTGCGGAAATTGGGCTCCAGCGCGAGATAGCCAAGGCGCGCGTGTTCGTAATCCCCGGCGATCTCTTCGCCGATCGCGCCGCCGAGCTGTTCGCGGCGGAACCGCGTCCGTTCCAGCCATGCGCCGGACAGGAACGCGTTCGTCAGGTCGCAGGTCGCAAGCGTCACGCCGGCCAGATGCGCGTCGCGGAGATCGGCGCCAGCGAGATTGGCGCCACTCAGGGTCGCGCCCTGGAGATTGGCGCCCGAGAGGTCGGCGCCGCTCAGATCCGCCTTCTTCAGCGTCGCCGCCTGGAGATCGGCGCCGGCCAGCACGGCGCCTGCGAGCGCCGCTTCGTCCAGCCGGGCGCCCCGGAACACGGCATCGCGCGCCTCGGCCTTCCGAAGCGTCGCGCCCCAGAGGTCCGCGCCTTCAAAATCCGCGTCGTCGGCGACGCTGCCCTCGAAATTGGCGAATCGCAGCGTCGCCCGCGTGAAGGACGCATCCTCCAGCATGGCGCCGGCGAAGTTCGCTTCTCCGGCACGCGCGTCGGCGAAGCACGCCGCGATCATGTCGGCGTCGCGAAAGTCCGCCTGCTCCGCCGACGCCCCCGCGAACGACGCCGAGCCGAGCACCGCTCCGGCGAACCTCGCGGCGCCCACGTCGCAGCCGGCGAAGATCGCATAGCGCAGGCTGGCGCCGGAAAGATCGGCCGCTCTGAGCCTGTCGCCGGCGCCGCTCAAATTGACCCTGTCGAGCATCGGGCGCGCATCGTCCGCTGCCGGCCGGGGTATCGTCAGGCGCCGCTGCGGATCGCGCTCGGCGCGGTCGAGGAGCAGTTCCGTTCGGCGTTGCGGCGTCGCCTCCGCAAGCGCAGCAAGAAAGCCCGACGCGTCCGGCGCCTCAGCCGCATCGTCGTTCTCCCGCGGCATCCCGCCCGCCTCCGCCGCTTCGCCTCGCATGTCCGGGAGCGGGAGTGCGGGCGGGAGCCGGGCAGCGGTGGGCTTTTCCGAGCACGGCATGCGCCGTAAGCGCCGTGAGGTTCGGGCTATGCCGCCTCGACGCCAGCCGACGCACGCGACGCCGCGACGCTCACGGCGGCCATTTCCCCCATCAGGACCGCTTCGCCGTCGCGCAGCCCCATCGTCCGGCGCAGCGCCTCGCGGGCCCGCGACAGGCGCGAACGGACCGTGCCGACCGGCACGTTGAGGACATCAGCCGCCTGTTCATACGACATGCCTTCGAGGCTGATCAGCAGCACCACCTGCCGCTGCTCCTCCGGCAACTTCGCCATCGAGCGGTCGAGATCGCGCAGTTGCAGGCGGGAACTCTGCGCCGCCTTCGCCGTCAGGACCGAGGCGACTTCGTCGACATCGATGTTGACGCCCTCGCGCACCGCCTTGCGGACCGTGTTGACGTGGGTGTTGTGCAGGATCGTAAAGAGCCATGCCCGCAGGTCGGTGCCGGGCTGCCAGAGATGCGATTTCGCGACAGCCCGGACCAGGCAATCCTGGACCAGATCGTCGGCCCGCACGGTGTCACGGGTCAGGGCACGCGCGTAGCGGCGCAGCCGCGGAATTTGCATTTCGAGTAGCTTGCCGAACTCGGGAGTCATCTTGTTTTGACCTCGTGGCTGTCCCACACGGAAAAGTCTCACGGCAAAAAAACGATGACTTCGGCCGATGCTCCACGGTTATTTTGTAAAAATTTGTTTTTTGGATGCCAGTACTTATCCGACTGTTTTTAACAGAATGTAAAATTATACTCGGCGTTAATAGGATTTTGTTGCTTATCAATTTAAAGGCTATCGGTTCACTTCGGACTTACCTTTCCAGGCGGAACGAAGCGCGGTTACCGGCGTTTCGCAGGCTGGCCCGGCGCAGGAGCGTACGGGTCCTGCACAACCCGATATCGCCGTCCTCACGAGGCTCCATGTCCGACCGCGCCCGCTCCGCCGCCGCCCCGCAGATCCTGCATCGCTCTCGCATTCGCGAAGGCTCCCCCTTTCCGCTCGGTGCGACCTGGGACGGGCTGGGCGTGAACTTCGCCCTGTTCTCGGCGAACGCCACGAAGGTGGAGCTGTGCCTGTTCAGCGACGACGGAAAGCGAGAGATCGAGCGGGTCGAGCTGCCCGAGTATACGGACGAGGTCTGGCACGGCTATCTGCCCGACGCGCGCCCCCGTACCGTGTACGGCTACCGGGTGCACGGTCCTTACGAGCCGGAGCAGGGACATCGCTTCAACCCCAACAAGCTCGTGCTCGACCCCTATGCCAAGGCGCTGGTCGGCCGGCTCAGGTGGAACGACGCGCTGTTCGGCTACCGGATCGGCTCGCCGCGCGAGGATCTCTCCTTCGACCGGCGCGACAGCGCCGCCTTCATGCCGAAATGCCGCGTCATCGACCCGGCCTTCACGTGGGGACGGGAGCGCCGCCCCTCGATCCCGTGGGATCGGACGATCTTCTACGAGACGCACGTGAAGGGCTACACGATGCGGCATCCCGGCGTGCCGGAGCATTTGCGCGGCACTTACGCCGGCCTCGCCCAACCGGCGATCGTCGATTACCTCAGGAGCCTCGGCGTCACGTCGGTCGAGCTGCTGCCGATCCATGCCTTCGTCGACGACAGCTATCTTCTCGACAAGGGATTGCGGAACTACTGGGGCTACAACTCGATCGGCTTCTTCGCGCCCGACCCGCGCTATTCGGCGACGAACAAGATCGACGAGTTCAAGGAGATGGTTGCCCGCCTGCACGACGCCGGGATCGAGGTGATCCTCGACGTCGTCTACAACCATTCCGCGGAAGGCAATGAAAAAGGGCCGACGCTCAGCTTCAAGGGCATCGATAACGCGACCTATTACAAGCTGCTGCCCGATAGCCCGCGCTATTACATCAACGATACCGGGACCGGGAACACGTTCGACCTTACGCATGCACGGGTGGTGCAGCTCGTCACCGACAGCCTGCGCTACTGGGCGACCGAAATGCATGTCGACGGGTTCCGCTTCGACCTCGCGACGATCCTCGGGCGCGAACCCTATGGCTTCGACGAGAGCGGCGGATTTCTGGACAGCGTGCGCCAGGACCCGGTGCTGTCGCGCGTCAAATTAGTTGCCGAGCCGTGGGACATCGGCCCCGGCGGCTATCAGGTCGGCGGCTTCCCGCCCGGCTGGGCGGAGTGGAACGACAAGTTCCGCGATACGGTACGGGCCTACTGGAAGGGCGAGGAAGCGACCCTGCCGGACCTCGCCACCCGACTGATGGGCTCGGCCGACGCGTTCAACAAGCGCGGGCGCAAGTCTTGGGCGAGCGTCAACTTCGTCACTGCGCACGACGGGTTCACGCTGCACGATCTCGTCTCCTACAACGACAAGCACAACGAGGCCAACGGCGAGAACAACTGCGACGGTCACAACAACAATCACAGTTGGAACCACGGCGTCGAGGGGCCGACCGACGACCCCGAGGTCACGGCCCTGCGCGAACGTCAGAAGCGCAACCTGCTGGCGACGCTGTTGCTGTCGCAGGGCACGCCGATGGTGCTGGGCGGCGACGAGTTCGGACGGACGCAGCGCGGCAACAACAACGCCTATTGCCAGGACAACGAGCTGAACTGGTACGACTGGGAGGACATCGACGAGGACGGCCAGGCGCTGATCGAGTTCGTCCGCCGCATCATCGCGATCCGGCAGGCCCTGCCGATCCTGCGCCGCGGCCGGTTCCTGCGGGCGGAATACAATCCCGAACTCGACGTCAAGGACGTGACCTGGATCTCGCCCACCGGGGCCGAGATCCAGGGCGACGACTGGCAGGATCCCAACGCCCGCTGCCTGGGCATGCTGCTGGACGGGCGGGCGCAGGCGACCGGCATCAAGCGTCCGGCGATGGATGCGACGGCGCTGCTGGTGGTCAATTCGTACCACGACGTCGTAGACTTCACGCTGCCCGAGGTCGCGGGCGGCACCAACTGGCGGCTGCTGGTCGATACCAACCAGCCGGACTTGGCCGACCGCCAGACCTTCGAGACCGGCGACGACTATACCGTGACCGGGCGGTCGCTGCTGCTGTTCGCCCACCAACCGGAAGGCACGTCGTCGGTCGCCCTGGCCGCCGCCGCGCGGGCGCTGCGGCGGGTCAGCGAACAGCCGGCGCCGCTGCCGGAATCCGTGGCGGAGACCAGGGAGACGGCGAACGAAGGGGCCGGAAAGGAAACGGAGCCGGTGTCGTCGG
>DASWRT010000286.1:0-11104 GCA_036403035.1 Allostellaceae bacterium
CGGTCCGGATAATGTTAGCGCTATCATGATCCCAGGGCTTTCTCCCGGCGCGCTGCCGGACGCCGCGTTCGTCCGGACGGTCGCGGCCGGCAGCTTCGAGCAGGTGACCTTCCGTCTTGCGATCCTGCACGCGCTCGAAGCGTCCGGCGTTCCGGTGATCAACCCGCCGCGCGCGATCGAGCGCTGCGTCGACAAGGGGATGACCAGCTTCCTGCTGCACCGGGCCGGGCTGCCGACGCCGCCGACCTGCGTAACCGAGAGCGCCGAGAGCGCGGACCGCTGGCGCAACGAGGTCGGCGGCGGAGACGTGGTTCTCAAGCCGCTCTTCGGCTCGCAGGGGCGCGGGCTGCGGCGGCTCCGGCGCGGCGACCTCCTGCCGCCGCCGTCGGAGGTCGCGGGCGTGTACTATCTCCAGCGCTTCGTCGGGCGCGAAGCGGCTTGGCACGACATCCGCGTGTTCGTCGTCGGCGGGCGGCCGGTCGCGGCGATGCGCCGGCATGGGCGGAGCTGGATCACGAACGTCGCGCGCGGCGGGCGCTGCGAAGCGGTCCCGGCGGCGGGGCGCTTCGGCGATCTGGCGGTCGCCGCCGCGGCGGCAGTCGGCGCCGGCTATGCCGGCATCGACCTGATCGAGGATGCAGCAGGCGGCGTGCAGGTGCTCGAAGTCAACTCGATGCCGGCCTGGAAGGGGCTGCAGAGCGTCACCGCCGACGCCGACATCGCCGCCGTGCTGATCGACGACCTGCTGGCGCGGGCCGAGACGGCATCATGCCGGTAACCCCGGAACAGGCGACACGCGCCTTCCTCGACGCGTGCGAGACCGAGCTTGCGGCGCTGAAGCCGGGCAACGTGCACATCCATCGCGCCGGGCACGGCATGACGGTCGAGGATTTCCGCACGAGCGCGCGGGTCGCGGCGGAACCGCTCTGCATCCCGCCCCGCCGTCTCGTCGGCGTACGCATCCGCGAGGCCGTGGCGGCGACGCGCGCCGCCGTCGGGTGCAACACGAATCTCGGCATCGTGCTGCTGGCCGCGCCGCTGATCGCGGCGGCGGAAACCGCACCGGACCGCGCCACGCTGCACGCTCGCCTCCAGGCAGTGCTCGACGGCTTGACGGTCGAGGACGCCGCCGCGGCCTACGAAGCGATCCGGATCGCCAGCCCGGCCGGGCTGGGCAGCGCCGCAGCGCAGGACGTCGCGTCGCCGCCGACGGTGACGCTGCGCGCGGCGATGGCGCTCGCCGCCGACCGCGACCGCGTCGCGCGCCAGTATGCGAGCGGCTACGAGGACGTGTTCTCGCTCGGCGTCGCCGGGATCGAGACGCTGCTCGCCGCCGGCCACGATCCGGCCTGGACGGCGGCGCTCGTCCACATGGACTTCCTCGCGACCTTTCCGGACAGCCACATCGCGCGGAAGCACGGGGCGGCCACGGCGGAGGCGGTGCGCGCGGAGGCCGCGGCGCTGCGCCGCCATGCCGGCCCGGACGAGTTGACGGAGACGCTCAAGAATTTCGACTTTGAGTTGAAGCAACGTGGAATAAATCCAGGAACATCGGCAGATCTGACGGTTGCAAGCTTGCTCGCGGTATCTCTGCGGCATAATCTTTTGACCGGCGAAGCGGAAAATCCGTAAGAACATCGGCGGCGCTTCGACTCCACGCAACGTCATGAACCCACGGGAGGATTGCCTATGGCAAAGGTCACGAAGACGTGTGTCGGTGAATCGTTGGTCGGCGACGGCAACGAGGTTGCCCATATCGACCTGATCATCGGGCCGCGCGGCACCCCCGCGGAGCAGGCGTTCTGTCAGGCGCTGATCAGCCAGCGCGAAGGCGTCAACGGGCTCCTCGCGGTGATCGGCCCGAACCTGATGTGCAAGCCGAACACGGTGATGTTCAACAAGGTGACGATCAAGAACGCCAAGCAGGCCGTCCAGATGTTCGGCCCGGCGCAGCGCGGCGTCGCGATGGCCGTGGCCGACTCCGTCAAGGACGGCACGATTCCGGTCGAGGAGGCGGACGACCTCTTCATCTGCGTGGGCGTGTTCATCCATTGGGAAGCCGCCGACGACAAGAAGATCCAGGACTACAACTACGAAGCCGTGAAGCAGTCCATCAAGCGGGCGATCACCGGCGAACCGACGGCGAAGCAGATGCTGGAGAAAATGGGCAGCGTCTCGCACCCCTTCGCCGCGCACAACTGACGCCGCCGGCCTGCGCCGGACGACCAGCAGGAGAGGCCGCCCGCGCGGCCTCTCCTTTATTGTTCCGGGGCCGGCATGAACGGGACGAGATCGGCAGGGGAGAGCCGGCCGTCGTGGAGCGCCGTCGCGACGAGTACGCCGGCCGCGCCCGCCTGCGCGAGGCTGTGCAAGTCTCCGGCGTCGCGCACGCCACCCGCCGCGTAGATGCCGGTATCCGGTGCGGTTCGGCGAAGTTCGGCAACCCGATCCAGGTCCGGCCCGAGCCCGGCGCCGACGCGATGCAGCGTCATCGCGATCACCCTGCGCGGCCACAGGGCAGACGAGGCCGCAAGATCAGGCGGCCCAAGGAATCGGTCGCCGCGCTGATCGAGCGAGAGCACGAACCCGGACGGGCCGAGCATGGCAAGAAGGTCGCGTGCGACCTCCGCGCGCGGCATCGTCTCGCTGCCGAGAACCGGCAAGACGCGCGGCGCGCGCGCAGCCGCTGCCTGCCCCGCGTCCCGGTAGCCGCCGTCCAGCCAGAATTCCAGGTCCGGAAATTGGGAGGCGAGCGCCGCGACGCATTCCGCATGCTTACCTCGCCCTTCGATCGCGTCGAGATCGGCGATATAGATCTGCCGGAACGGCGCCAGCGAGAGCAGTCCGCTCAGCACCGCCGACGGCATGCTGCTGCCGCCGGCAAGCGGCGTGCGGATCGGACGATATGCGGCGCGGTCGCCTCGCTGCGCATGCACGACCTCGCCGCCGCGGAGATCGAGGACGGGGACGACGGCGAAAATCGGTGGCATCGGGAACCGGCGGCATGAGGCTCTTCGTGTGGGAGTATGTGACCGGCGGCGGCTGCCTAGGAAGCCCGCTCCCGGCCTCGCTCGCCGCGGAAGCGGCGATGATGGTGCGCGCCGCCGTGCGTGACTGCGCGGACATTCCGGGCGTCGCCGTGACGGTCGCGTGGGATCGCCGGTGCGGCCCCGGACCGGTCGATGCGGCGGCATGCGAGGTCGCGGGCGATGCGCCGCCCTGGGATATCTGGCGCGATCTGCTGACGGAGTCAGATGTAGTCTGGCCGGTGGCGCCGGAGACCGGCGGGGTGCTGCGGCAGGTCACGCGGATGATCGAAGAGCGCGGCGCGACCTTGCTCGCCAGCCGCGGCGGCGCGGTCGCGATCGCCGCGAGCAAGACCGTGACCGCGCAGCTTCTCACGGCGTGTGGCGTGCCGGTCGTGCCGGCGATCCAGCTTTCGGATCTCGCGATCGAGCTAGGAATTGAAGAGTCGGCGTCCGCAATGTGCCCCCACCCAACCCTCCCCCGCAGGCGGGGGAGGGCTTCGGACAGCATCGGGTTTGATCACCCTCCCCCGCTTGCGGGGGAGGGACGGGGTGGGGGCAGCGCCCGCGACGGCGATCCCCATCCCCCTCTCCCGCTTGCGGGAGAAGGTCGGGGTGAGGGTGGTTTCTCTCTGTACTCTTCCCTGCCGCCGGCGTCCTGCAACGAACTCCCCTCACCCCGCCCCTCTCCCGCAAGCGGGAGAGGGAGTGGCTATGTCGTCAAGCCCGACGACGGCGCGGGATGCGACGAGACGTGGTTCCTCGCCGACGAGGCGGCGTTGCGCGGCTGGGCGCAGCATCGGCGCGGCGGCGATACGATGATCGTCCAGCCCTTCGTGCCGGGCGACGCGCTGAGCGTCTCGGCCCTGATGCGGGACGGCGAGGCGTGGGTCCTCTCCTGCAACCGGCAGCGTGTGGTCCGCGGGGAGGATGGGCGCTTCGTCTATCGCGGCGGCGTCGGCGGCGGCGCGGAGGATCGGCGAACGGCGCTTGAACTGGTCGCGGCGGCGGTCGCCCGCGCCCTGCCCGGCCTGTGGGGGCATGTCGGGATCGATCTGATCGATAGTCCCGATTCCGGGCCGGTCGTCGTCGACGTCAATCCCCGACTCACCACCTCCTATGTCGCGTTGCGTGAGTGCATCGGCGTGAACCCGGCGGCGCTGCTCCTGTCCCTGACCGAGCAGCCGCTGGCCGCGCTGCGCCGTCCGCTCACGGTGCGGCCGGTCGAGATCGCGGTGGTGTCGGCATGAGCGGAACCGCCGTCGCGGGATGGGACGTAGGCGGTGCGCATCTCAAGCTCGCGGTCGCCGAGAACGGACGTCTCGTCTATGTCCGTCAGGCGCCCTGCCCGCTCTGGCTCGGCCTCGACCGGCTGACGGCCGCCGTTGAGGAGATGCTGAGCGCCGCGCCGCGCCGCCGTCGTCATGCCGTGACGATGACCGGCGAGATGGCCGACCTGTTCCCCGACCGCGCGACCGGAGTCCGGGCGATCGTCGATACGCTCGCGGCGCGGTTCGGCGAGGCGGCCGGCACACTGTCCCTCTACGCGGTTGACGGCGGCTTTCTCGATGCATCAGTCGCCCGGCGTACCCCCGAGCGCGTCGCCTCGGCGAACTGGCATGCGGCGGCTTCGTTCGCGGCGGCCCGGATCGGCGACGGGCTGCTCGTCGACATCGGCAGCACGACCGCCGATCTCGTCCCGCTCCGCGCCGGCGGCCCGGCGGCGCAGGGTTTGATGGACGCCGAGCGGCTTGCCGGCGAGGAACTGGTCTATACCGGCGTGGTGCGGACCCCGGTGATGGCGCTGGTCCGCGACGTGCCGTTCGGCGGCGAGCGGGTCGGCGTGATGGCGGAGCTGTTCGCGACGATGGCCGACGTGCATCGGCTCACCGGCGCCCTGCCCGCTCACGCTGACCAGCAAAAGACGGCGGACGGAAGGGGCAAGAGCCTCGCCGAGAGCCGCGTCCGCCTCGCACGGATGATCGGCCGCGACGCCGCGGACGCGCCGGAATCCGCATGGGCGGCGCTCGCGCGGACGATCGCGGGCCGTCAGGCGGAGGCCGTGCAGCACGCGGCGGAGCGGGTGATCTCCGGCGCGGACCTGCCGGACGACGCGCCGCTCGTCGGCGCCGGTGTCGGACGTTTTCTGGCGCCGGAAATCGCGCGCCGGCTCGGCCGCCCCTACCGGAGCTTCGCCGACATCATTGATGCCGCGACGCCCGCCCTGGCGGAAGCCGCGGCCGATGCGGCCCCGGCCGCGTCGCTCGCGCTCCTCGCCGCGGCGACGAGGCCGGCCTGATCGAGCCGCGCCCGCACTGCGGCGACGCGATCCGGATCGAGCCCGCCGGTGCGGTCGCCGCCGCGGGTCAGCGCTGTGCGGAAGCCGAGATAGTCGGCATCGAGCGGCGCCAGCACCGCTACGTCCTCGACGCGCAGCGATCCGGCCAGACCGGTCAGCAGGCCGCGCCGCCGCGCCGCCGCGACGAAACGGCCGAGCGCTTCGACGCCGAGATGCCGGAGCAGCGGCCCGGCCGCCTTGTCCGCCGTATCGAGCATCACGCCGCGGAACCCCGCGTCGGCGCAGCGCCCGACCAGATCGGCATCTAGCTCGCCGCCGCGGTCGGCGAACAGCACCGCAATGAGCGCAACGCCGTCTGCCGCAACCGCGGCGAGCGCATCGACCACCGCGTCCCGCTCCGGCCCGCCGCCGAACATGCCGATCTTGACGAAGTCGACGCCTGTCGCCGCGACTCCCCGCGCTTCGGCGGCTATCGGGACAGGCGAGAGCGGCAGATCGCCCGCAGTGGCGCTGGTCGGCCGCACGCCGTTCAGCACGGCGAGCGAGGCGCGGATCACGCCGTCCGGCAACCGTCCCAGCGCCCCCGCCGCCGGCTCCTTGAAGTCGATCAGGTCGGCGCCGCCGGCCAGCGCCTGCGCCGCCTCCTCCGCCGAGCGGACGCTTGCGAGCAGCGCCGTCACGTTACGGCGCCGCTGCCGCTGCCGCCGTCGCGGAACGCCGCGATGCGCTCCGTCAGCCATGACCACGCCTCGCGCTCGCGCGGCCCAGCGGTCTTGCCGACGGCGATGTCGAGATATTCCATCTCGCGCTCGATCCTCTCCCAAGGGAGCATGTGCAGGCGGCTGACCAGGATCGCCGCCTCGATCACCGCGGCCTGGGCGCGGTTGAAGCCGTGAAATGGCCCGTGCAGCCGCTCATGCGCGACGCGGCAAACGAAGCGCGGGCGCACCTCGTCCTCCTCGATCTCGGCGACTTCGATCTCCTGATGGAAATGGACGCCCTCCAGCACGCGTCCTTTCACCTCGTCGGCCGGGCGCACCGGCCAGTCGCGCCGGCCGGTGAGGCAGCCGGCGAAGACGCGCACGTCGTCGGTGTGGTTGATCACGGCCTGCCGGAGATGCAGCAGATTGTCGAGCGTCGTCGACGGCCGGAACGGAGCCAGCACGGGCGTCTCGGCGTCGCGCCATATCACGCCCATCGGCGCGATATGGACGCGCCCTTCGGGCGACAGCGTCGTGATGATGCTCTCGATGATCATTTCGCTTCGGTCTCGCCGCGCCGCGGCCGTTTGCGCCGCGCTTCGAGCGTCGGGCCGGGCGCGCGATGGATCATCTTGTCTTCCGGCGGCCGGTCGACGGCGCTCCCCCAGGACAGATCCTCGTCCTGAACGTAGCGCTTGCCGAGCTGCCACGCGGTCTGTGCGCGGGCCAGCTCGACGCCGAGATAAAAGGCGTGCGCCCCGTCCTGCTCGACGCCGAGATGCGGGTACAGGTCGAACGCGTCGCGGGCGATATGGTGCCCGTCGCGGTTGTAGACGTGGATGCCGTCCTCGGCGATCTCTATGCGGAAATTGGCGTCGCGGATCTGCGCCGCCGTCTCGGCGATCTCGGCCGGGGTACTGGGGAAAGGCCGGCGGTCGCGCAACGCCATCAGGCTCGTGTCGATGCCGACCGGCAGGCGGCCCAGGCGCTTCGCCGCATGCATCAGCCGGCGCGCCCGGTCCCCCTCGTAGACCGCGCGCCGGCAATGCGGACTCTTCTGCACCGCGAGCACGTCGGTGATGTCGAGTTCGGCGATCATGCCGAACAGGATGGCGTTGACGCCCGTGGTATCAGCATCGGTCAGCTCGGTCAGGTTGCCGATGCCCATCAGGATCCGCGTCTCCGGGAGGGTCCGCCGGACTGCTGCATAGCGCTCGATCGACGCGGTGACGCCGAACGGGATCGGGTCGAGGATCGGGTCGACGATGAACTCGCGCCCGCGCGCCGCGAGCGCCTCGGCCGCGCGGTACAGCGACGGCAGGTCGCCGTGCCGCGCCGGGATCAGCACCGGTACCGACGCAACCTCGTCGGCGAGGCCCAGCGTCTCCTCGGTCAGGCTCAGCAGGAACTCCGCGCCGGCGCGCCCGGCCCGGCGCAGCTCGTCGAGGTCGGCGGAATCGGCGCTGACCCGGAACCCGGCCTCGCGCAGCGCGGCGATCGTCTCTTCGAGATGCGGGAACGGGGTGTCGGGAAGGCAGCCGACATCGATCACGTCGGCGCCGTCGGCCGCGAGGTCCCGCGCCTTGGCGAGAATATCCTCGACCGGCATCCGCGGCGCGTCGACGATCTCGGCGAAGATGCGGACATCGTACTGGCTCAGATCCACCGGCTGGGCCGCGCCGCCGAGCCATTCCGGCAGGTCGTGCAGATCCTCCGGCCCGCGCTCGAACGGCACGCCGCCGCCGAACGAAGCGGCGACCGCGTCGAGATCGCCGCGGCAGTGACCCGGCACGACCACCCGCGCGCATCCCTCGACCGTTTCCGGCGGCAGGCGGCGGCGGATCAGGTCCGCCGTCATCAGCGCCGCCACTTGGATGCCGACATCGTGGACCGCCCAGTCGAGGACGGGCTTCTTGAGATCGGACAGGACCTGACGGAGGCGACGCTCCGCGAGGTGTCCGGTCAGGAAGAGAACGCGGTCAGGCATGGGAGCCGCAGCCGGTCGGCGAGCCGTCCCTCGTCGCCGGGTCCGAGGATCGCGACGTCCAGCCCGGCCGCGAGGCGCGGGAAGGCGTCGTCGACGATGCCCGACGCGGCGAGGTCGGCGAGGTTGGCCCCTGGCGGAACGGCGGCGGCGGACTTGACGAGCACGAGCCCCGCGGCGCCCAGCCGGCAGGCGAGCCAAGCCGCAAGACTGTCCGACGTCACCGTCCAGGAGGCCGGAAGCTCATCCTCGCCGGCAGCGAGCGCGAGGCCGCTCGGCCGCCAGATCGGGATGCGGCGCCGCAGCAGCGCGTCGCGGATCGCGCCGAGCGTGGCGCAGGGCTCCGCCAGCGGTTCGGCATCGGCCAGCATCACCGCCATTTGCTCCATCGCGAGGAGCGCCATCTCATGCGCCGCGCGGTCGGAGAAACCGTGCGCCCGCTGCGCGGCGCGGACCGCATCGGCGAACGGGCCGCCGCCGGGCACCAGGACCGCGCGCCCGGCGCCGCCGAGCCGCGTCAAGGCGCCGAGCCAGCGATGGACCGTGCCGGCCTCGATCAGACTGCCGCCGAGCTTGACGACGATAATGCCGGTTGGGGGTATCACGTCGGTTCGGACGGCACGGGCCGGCCGCCATCGCCCGGCAACTGGCGATAGCGCTCGATCTCGATGCCGACACCCTCCGCCTCCTGGTACACGTCGAGCTTCTCGACCCGGACGCGGACGGATTCCACCCGCTCATCCTCCAGGCACGAAGCGGCGATCATTTCGCCGAACGTCTCGACGAGCTGGATGTGGCCGGACCGGCCGATGGTCTGGATCGCCTCGACGACGGTCTCGTAATTGAAGACCTTGTCGAACTCGTCGGTCAGCCCGCCGCGCCGGTCGACGACGGCAAGCTCCGCGTTGACGCGTACGGTCTGCGGCGCCTGCTTCTCGAAATCATAGATCCCGATCCTGCACGGCACGATCAGGTTCCGCACGAAGACGCGGTAGGTTCGTGTCGCAACGCCCGTCATGCCGAGCGCGGCGGCGAGTGTCCAGTCGTCTGCCATTCAGCTCAGCATGCCCGAACGCCGGACACGTTGACAATCGGCATCGCCCCGAAGACCGGGGCGCACGCGGCCGTCCGGTCCGGCCGGTCGACGCTCAGGTCGGTTCCTCGCGCCGAGCGCTGCTCTCGCAGCGCCAGCCGGAAAGCAGCCACTTCGGGTGCTCCGAAAGCCACTGGGCGGCATATGCTTGGCCTTGCATGGCGCAGGTCCGAAGCGACAGCTCGGCCCCCATCGCCGGCCGCTCCTCCTGGCAGGAGGCGGGCGAAGACATCATGCAGACGACAAGAACCAGCTCGATCATGGCTCGGGTCCGACTACCAGAACGGTGGGCGCGAGCCGGCGCCTCGGCTCGGGACGAGCTGCCGGCTTTTCTCCATCGAACATAGTGCGCCACGAAACCATTCCAACGGCATCGTCCTGCGTTGACGGGAGCGCACGGTTGCCGGCGAAGGCGACTGCTGCCACGTTAACCGTAATCCGTCCGGCGACGCCGGACACCCGCGGAACCGGCGGAAACCGGCAGCGCAGCATCTGGGAGGAAAGAAGGAATGCACCATTCCGAACGGAATTGCCTCTTGGCCTTGGCAGCGGCGGCGATGACGGCGGCGGCGCTCGCCGCGGCGGCGCCGACGGCGCATGCCGCCGCCGAAGACCGGCCGTTGAGCCCGGCGCAGAGCGCCCTGTTCGACAGCAATCATCTCAAGAACGTCCCGCGGCCAGAGACGATCGACTATGCGTTCCGCCGCGAGGAGCCCAACGCCGCCCCGGTGGAGGACCGGATCAAGATCGAGATCCGCGAAATCCGGGACGACGGCAAGAAGAACGTCTGGACCGACTTCCTGAGCGCCGACCGGCACATCAATTTCGAGCCGGCGATGGGGTTCAACGGCAACCCGCTCCTGATGTTCGTGCTGGAGCGCGACGTCGCCGAGATGCACCGCCTCACCGGCGGATCGACGACCTATTTCCGGAACCGCATCCGCGACGCGTTCGCCGACCACGCGACGGTCAGTCCGACCACGATCGCCGTCGACGGGCACGACCAGCCGGCGACCGAGATCGCGGTGCAGCCTTTCCGCGACGACCCGATGATCGAGCGTTTCAAGGAGTTCCGCGAGAAGTCCTACGACTTCATCCTGTCCGACGCCGTCCCCGGAACGTTCTACAGAATCGCGACGCGCGTACCGAAAGAAGGCGGGACCGCGCGGACGGAGAGCGTCACCTATGAAGGAGTGGAGCAATGAAGGGCGCCGGCCCGAGCCGCCGATCCGCGGCCGCCGCTGCTGCCGCGGCCGTCGCCATCGCGACGATGCTTGCGCCGATCGGATCGCTGCGCGCCGCCACGCCGGCGCCGGCGAGCAACGATTATCCGACATCGGCGCGCGCGGACTACGTGATCGGCTGCATGGCGGCGAACGGCAACACGCGCGAGGCGCTGATGAAATGCTCCTGCGCGCTCGACACGATCGCCGGCCTTATGCCGTATCAGAAGTACGAGGAAGCGGAAACCGCGCTCAGCCTACAGGTCGGCGGCGGCGTCGGCGGGCGCGTCGGCCTGTTCCGCGACCCGCCCGAACTCAAGCAGGTGATCGAACAGCTCCGGCAGGCGCAGGCGGAGGCGAACCTGCAATGCTTCTGAGCACGCTCCTCCCGCCGCCGTCTTGCGCTACATCTGCGCCTGCGGCCGCACCGGCCAGCTCTGCTCGAAATGGCGCTGGTGGCTGTCGTCGATCTCGGCCTTCAGCTCGCCCGATCCCGCGCCGGGAACGAAGGCAAAGGTGAAGGTCGGGTCCTCGCTGATCGCGATGTCGCCGTCGATCGTCATCAGCGGCTTGCCGTCATAGGTGATGCGCACCGACTGCACGAAGTCGGCCGGGATGTAGTTCCGCGTCAGCTGGTCCATCTGCAACCCTGAGCTGTTCGGGTGACTGATGAGCAACTTGGCGGCAATCGCGGCCGGCTCGTCCGGCGGACGCTTTCCCTCGATGACGAGCTTCATCTTGCCGAGGCGCTGCATCGCCAGCGCCTGATCCTTGCCGG
>DASWRT010000287.1:0-20196 GCA_036403035.1 Allostellaceae bacterium
CGGCGGCGCGACGCCGATCCCGGCGCCGCCGCTCGACAGCGACGCGGTCTGCGGCGTCAGCAGCCCGATGAACCCCAGCTTCACGTCGCCGACCTGACGCGTCGCGGTCGTGACCGCGCCGGGGAAGACCTTGCCGTCGCCGCCGAGGACGTTGGTGCCGAGCCAGACGAAACGCGATTCGGCGATGCGCTGCCGCGTCACGTCAGGGCCGAAATCGAACTCGTGGTTGCCGAAGGTGACGTAGTCGACGCCGATCGCATTGAACAGCTCGACCATCTGCGCGCCCTTGACGAGCCCGGAGAGGATCGACGGCGAGAGGAAATCGCCGCCGACAGTGGTAATCGCGCCGGGATGCGCGGCACGCTCCCGCTTCAGCAGCGTCGACAGCTCGGCGAGGCCGCCCAGCCCCTTCACCGGCGCGATCTGGTAGACGTCGTTGACGTGGAGCAGCGTAACATGGGCGTTCTGCGCCGACGCGACGCCGGGCAGGAGCGAACCCGGCAGCAGCACGAGGAGCAGGAGCAGCTGTCGCGCCGCTGCCCTGGCGGTTGCGTTGGCCGCGGCGGCGATACCGCTCTGCCGGCCTGCCCGACTGTCCTTCCCCCGCATCGGTCCGCACCCGCTTCCGAAAACGACGGCGCGTACCGTAGCCCGGATTTCTTACGCGGAGTAGCGGAGTGCTTAATCCGCCGCTTGCGCCGCGGATGCGGCGGTAGCGAGCGGACGCAAGCGGACGCCCGGCCGCAGACGCGTGAAGGGCAGCGCGGCAGGGTCGGCGGCCATCGCGCCGGGTGCGACGACGACGAGGATCTCGTGCGCGATCGGCTGGAAGTCGGCGCGGAAATGCACCGAGCTCTTGAGGCCGAGGATGCGCTGCCGCGCCGGCTCGATGCCGAGATGGCGGAAGATCGACTGGTCGGCGGCCTGGAGCTTCCGCGAGGCGACGATCACCCGCACGTTGCCGATGCGCAGCAGCGCCATCGGGCCCAAGCGGCACTCGACGCCGCGCCACATCGGCCCGGTGCCGGTGAACTCGCCGTCGCCCAGCCGCTCGACGACGAAGCGGCCGTGGAACGGCGCATGGCCCGGCGCGCCGGACTTGGCGCCGAGCGCGAGGTCGAGCGACGCGCCTGCGCCGGCCGCATGCGCCGCCGCGGCCGATTCCGGGTCGAACATCACCGCGAGCACCGCGCCTTCGGGATCGTGCCGGACCAGCGCCTCCAGCAGTCCGACCGTGTCGGAGGTACCGCCGGCGCCGGGGTTGTCCTGGGTGTCGGCGAGAACGACGGGCCGGGTTGCGCCGCCGGCAACGAGGTCCATCGCGGCGCGGACGCCTTCGTCCGGCGCGTAGAGCCGGCCGGCGAAGTCCGCTTCGGCGGCGGCGACGCGCGCCGCCAGCGCGTCGGCCGCGCCGTTCGCCGCCTCCGGACTATTGCCGTAGGCGAAGACCGAGGGGCCGCAATGATGGATGTCGGCGGCGGGAAAGCCGGGGGTGAAGGAGAGCGCCGCGACCGCGCCGTCCCCTCGGGCGTGAAGATCCTCCAGCGCCGCGTAGATCGAGCGCGCCGGCTCGGCGAGCGAGCACTGCCAGGGCAGCGGGATCAGGAACGGAAGCTGGCGGAACGCCTTGTGGAACGGCGCGCGGCGGCGCAGCAGCGCATCGAGCTGTCGAGCGGCGCGGGCGCCGGTCTCGGCCATGTCGACATGCGGATAGGTGCGGAACGCGTCGAGCAGGTCGGCATGCTCGATCATCTCGGGCGTGACGTTGGCGTGGAGGTCGAGGCTGGCGGCGACCGGGACCGAGGGGCCGACCAGCGCCCGGATGCGGCGCAGCATCTCGCCCTCGCCGTCGTCGAGATGCTCGGCGACCATCGCGCCGTGCAGGTCGAGATAGACGCCGTCGACCGGCAGCGCCGCCTTCAGATCGTCGAGGAGCAGGCCGACGATGTGCTCGAACGCCTCCTCGGTGACGTGGGCCGAGGGCGTGGCCGTCGCCCAGACCAGCGGCACGATCTCGTGCCCGGCCTCGCGCAACGCGGCGATCGCGCCGCCGATCGCGAGGTTGGTGCCGTCGAAGGTCGGCGGGAGCGTCGGGCCGCGCTGCAACGGCGGGTTGCCGCCGCTCTGCCGGAAGTCGGCGAGCGTCGCCTTCACCGGTGCGAAGGTGTTCGTCTCGTGCTGGAACCCGCCGACCGCAATACGCGCCATTCCCTAGTCCTCTAAACCGCCGACAATGCCGCCGGCCGCGAGAGCATAACGCATACGGCCGGGTAGCCTGCAATCCGCCGATCGGATGCAGTCTGCCCGGCCAACCGCTCTCGCATTTGACGGATCCCCGGTAAGAGTAAGTAGAAAATAAGTAAAATAACACTTGAACCACCAAGACACCAAGACACCAAAAGAATTCAGCGCGCTATGCGTGCGGAAGAATCTTCTTGGTGTCTTGGTGGTCAGAACGTTATTTTACTTTTTTATTGTACTGCCGTGCCTCATGTCCGATTTAGCCCAGCGCCTCCATGATCGCCCGCCCGAGGTCGGCAGTGGTGGCATTGCCGCCGAGATCGGGCGTGCGCGGCTGGCCGGCGGCGAGCACCGCCTCGATCGCGCGCTCGATCGCCGCCGCCGCGTCGCGCTCGCCGAGATGGTCGAGCATCATCGCGCCCGACCAGATCTGCCCGATCGGGTTGGCGATCCCCCTCCCGGCGATGTCCGGCGCCGAGCCGTGCACCGGTTCGAACATCGACGGGTAGTCCTTCTCCGGATTGATGTTGCCGCCGGGGGCGATGCCGATCGAGCCGACCACCGCCGGCCCGAGGTCCGAGAGGATGTCGCCGAACAGGTTCGAGGCGACGACGACGTCGAACCAGTCCGGGTGGCGCACGAAATGCGCGGTCAGGATGTCGATATGGTACTGGTCGGTCTTGACGTCCGGGTACTCGGACGCGATCGCCGCGAAGCGTTCGTCCCAGTACGGCATCGAGTGGATGATGCCGTTCGACTTGGTCGCGGAGGAGACGTGCTTCTTGCGCGTCCGCGCCAGCTCGAAGGCGTAGCGCATCACGCGGTCGCAACCCTGGCGGGTGAACATCGCCTGCTGCACCGCCATCTCAAGCTCGGTGCCTTCGTACATCCGGCCGCCGATCTCGGAATACTCGCCCTCGTTGTTCTCGCGGACGACGTAGAAATCGATGTCGCCGGGCCGGCGGTCCTTGAGCGGCGTCTCGACGCCCTGGAGGAGCCGCACCGGGCGCAGGTTGATGTACTGCCGGAAGCCGCGCCTGATCGGGATCAGCAGCCCCCACAGCGAGACGTGATCCGGCACGCCGGGATAGCCCACCGCACCCAGGTAGATCGCGTCGAAGAGGCGGAGCCGGTCGAGCCCGTCCTCCGGCATCATGCGTCCGGTCTTGGCGAAGCGCTCGCAGCTCCAGTCGAAATGCTGCCAGCTCAGCTCGAAGCCGTAACGCCGCGCCGCCGCCTCCAGCACGCGCTGGCCTTCCGGCACGACCTCGTTGCCGATCCCGTCGCCGGGGATGAGGGCGATCCGATATCGCCTCGCTGCGCCGCCGCCGATGTTATTGCCGTTCACCGCTTCCCTCCCTCGTGGCCGCGCCCACGATAGCGAGCGCGGCCGAGGGATGCTCAAGGAAAAAGCGCGGCGCGATCAGACGGAAATCGTGCCTTCGAGATAGAGCACGCAGCGGCCCGCGATCGAGACCCGGTCGCCGTGCAGGTCGCAGGTCAGCTCGCCGCCGCGCCGCGAGATCTGCCGGGCCTCGAGATGCGTCTTGCCGAGCCGCGCCGCCCAGTAGGGGATCAGCGTGCAGTGCGCCGAGCCGGTCACGGGATCTTCGTCGATGCCTTGCGCCGGGGCGAAGAAGCGCGAGACGAAATCGACGCCGTCCTCGCCGCCCGGCGCCGTGGCGATCACCGCGAAGCGGTCGAGCGTCTTCAGCGTCGCGAAGTCCGGGTGCAGCGCGGCGACGTCGGCGGCGCGACGGAAGACCGCCAGATAGTCGCGCGCCGCCAAGACGGCCGCCGGCCGGGCGCCGAGGCCGCGCACGAGGTCCGCCGGCACATCGCAGGGCATAGCGGGCCGCGACGGGAAATCCAGCGCCAGCTCGCCGCCGTCGGCGCCGGCGCGCGACACGACGAGGGTGCCCGCCTGACGCGTCTCGAAGGCGATGCGGCGCAGGTCGGGCTCGATGAACTGGAGGATGACCTGCGCGGAAGCGAGCGTCGCATGCCCGCACAGGTCAACTTCATTGGTGGGCGTGAACCAGCGGATCGCGTAGCCGCCGTTGCCGCCAGCCACGAAGAAGGCGGTTTCGGCGAGGTTGTTCTCCGTGGCGACCGCTTGCATCACCTCGTCGGGCAGCCATTCCTTGAGCGGGCACACCGCCGCCGGGTTGCCGCGGAACATCGTGCCGGTGAACGCATCGAGCTGGTAAATCGGGATTCGCATCGTCTTGTCTTATCCAGGGTTGAGGGCGGTACACATGGAAGCGGTCAGAACCGCCAGAAAGACCTGCCGCTCTCGCGTTCGACATCGGCGCGGTTCAGCCCGACGTCGCGCAGCGCGCGGTCGTCCATCCACCGCAGGACGCGGCGCTCGCGCGCCCGCGCCTGCCAGCGCACAAGCGCCACCAGGGCGCCGCTGGCCAGCAGCAGCAGGGCGGATGCAACCGCCCGGAGGTTGCCGCGACGCCGGGTCGCGGCCGACAGTGGAGTGATTGACACCATACAACTCACCTTCTTGATACCTTGTAGTCAATTGTACCTATCGACAACCCGCCCTGTTTCATGTGATTGTGCGCATTCATGAGATGAATTGAATCATTCAAGCGAGTCAATTTTGAAATTGTCACCATGACAAGTTGGCATCCGGAAGTCGACCGGTATCGCGGCCCCCGCTACCGCGCGATCGCCGAGGCGCTCGCCGCCGATGTCCGCGAGGGACGGCTGCCGGTGGGCACGCGGCTGCCGACGCACCGCGACCTCGCATGGCGGCTCAAGGTGACCGTCGGCACGGTGAGCCGGGCTTATGCCGAGGCGGAGCGGCGCGGACTGATCTCAGGCGAGGTCGGGCGCGGCACCTATGTCCGCGCGCCGGGCGTGCTGACGGCGCTGCCCAGCCTCTCCGTGCGCGACGCTGCGCCGGAGCGGCCGGGCTTCATCGATCTCAGCCTCAACTATCCGATGGAGGGCGAGGAGTCCGCCCTGCTCCGCCGGACGCTGGCCGAGATCGCCGCCGACGGCGACGTGGAGGAACTGCTGCGCTACCAGCCGCCCGCCGGCAGGGCGCGCGATCGCGCCGCGGGCGCCGCCTGGATCACGCACTGCACCGGCGGCGCGCTGGAAACCGTACCCGACCGGGTCGTCATCACCGACGGCGGACAGCACGCCATCGCCTCGGTGTTCGCCGGACTCGTCCATGCCGGCGACATCGTCGCCGTCGAGGCGATGACCTATCCGGGCATGAAGGTGCTTGCGGGACTGCTCGGGCTGCGCCTCGCGCCGGTTGCAATGGACGAGCACGGCGCGATTCCCGAATCCTTCGCCGAGATCTGCCGCGCCGCGCCGGTGAAGGCGTTCTACGTGCTGCCGACGCTGCACAACCCGACGGCGGCGATCATGCCGGTCGAGCGGCGGCGTGCAATCGCCCAGATCGCGGCGGCGCACGACGTCGCGATCGTCGAGGACGATCTGTACGGCTTCCTGCTCGACCGGCCGCCGCCGCCGATAACGGCCTTCGCGCCGTCACACGGCTTCTACATCACCGCCGCGTCGAAGAGCTGGGCGCCGGGACTGCGCATCGGCTACGTGCAGGCGCCCGCGGAACGCGTCGACCGCGTCGTGACGGCGATGCGCGCGACGACGCACATGGCGACGCCGCTGACCGCCGAGATCGCGACGCGCTGGATAGAGGACGGCAGCGCCGTCCGCATCGCCGACGCGAAGCGCGACAGCGCGGTCCGGCGGCAGCAGTTCGTCCGTGACGCGTTCGCCGATGAGGCGGCGGTGCGCACGCACCCCTGCTCGTTCCACTTCTGGCTGCCGCTTCCCCCCGAGACGTGGCGCGCCGACGACTTCGCCGCGGCGGCGCGGCGGCGCGGCGTCGGTGTGCTGCCGACGGCGGCGTTCGCGGTCGGCAAAGCCGCGGGCGGCGTCGCGGCGGGCAACGCGGGAGGCGCCGCGCCGAACGGCGTCAGGGTCTGCATCG
Source organism: Allostellaceae bacterium (assembly GCA_036403035.1). GTDB lineage: Bacteria > Pseudomonadota > Alphaproteobacteria > ATCC43930 > CGMCC-115725 > DASWRT01. The sequence continues at coordinate 6,224 of DASWRT010000287.1, forward strand.
GGCAAGTGCGGTCGGACGAGGAGGTCGAGCGCGGGCTCGGCATCCTCGCCGATTTACTGCACGGCGCTCAGGCGGAGCCTTATCTGTCGGTGGTTTGACGCTCACAGCCGTCGGTCAACCCGTACGGCACGGCAGCTGCGCAGGATCGCTGGAATGGAGAAAAGTGAATCGGGGATCGGAGGGATGGTTGAGGATCAGGGGGATTAGGAAAAAAGGGGGTTATGCTTCGACGCGAAGGCCGCAAAGGGTTCGCGATGGACGCGACGGGAAGTTTTCCTGCGCGCCGCCATTCCCTTCACGGCCTTCGGGTCGAAGCGTTCTCTTACTAACGGTCCCCCGATCCCCCATCATCCCCCCGATCTCCGACTAAAAGTTCATCTTTTCAATGCGCGCGGCGCCACGTGAAGAGCGCGGTCGCCGAGTAGTTCCAGACGGCGCTGACCGCCGCTCCCGCGATTCCCGCCAGCCACCACGGCCAATGCGACGCGAACAGCGCGCTAGCGATCTGCACGTTGGCGACGGTGCCGACGCCGCAGACCGCGCAGAAGGAGAGCAGGCCGGTCAGCAGCTTCCGGCCGCGCAGCCGCCGGTCGCGGTAGGTCAGCATGTTGTTGAGATAGAAGTTGCCGACCATCGCCAGGACGGTCGCCAGCGCCTGCGCCGCCGGAAAGGCGAACGAGAGCAGTTGCAGGCCGGCGGCGAGCACCAGGAGATGCACGACGACGCCTAGCCCGCCGACCAGCGAAAACAGGACGAAGCGGGTCGGCAGGACATTGCCGATCAGCTTGTCGCAGAGCAGCAGCAGGTATTCGATCGCGACCGCCGCATCGAGCTTGCTGTCGCCCTCCTGACGCGGCCGGAACTCGTAGGGCAGCTCGCGGACGTTCAGCTTCCGGGGCGACGAGAGCAGGATGTCGAGCAGGATCTTGAAGCCGATACCCGACAGGCGCCGGCCGATGAGATCGAACGTCTCGCGCCGCAGCATGAAGAAGCCGCTCATCGGATCGGCGATGTCGGCCTTCGACAGCATCCGGCCGAGATGGGTCGCAAGGCCGCTGATCCTGACGCGGCTCTGCGCCCAGCCCGGCGTGCCGCCGCCCGCGACATAGCGGCTGCCGACCACGAGGTCGACCGGCCCATCGCCGCCGCTGCCGTCGCCTTCGCCGGGCGGGCATTCGTCCTTCAGCACCCGCAGCATCTGCGCCAGCAACCGCTCGTCGTGCTGGAGGTCGGCGTCCATCACCGCGACGTAAGGAGCGCAGCTCGACTGGATGCCCTCGATGCAGGCCGAGGAGAGGCCGCGGCGGCCGAGCCGATGGATGCAGCGGACCCGGCGGTCGCGGGCGGCGAGCCGGCGGATCTCGGCGACGGTGCCGTCGCGCGAATCGTCGTCGACGAAGACGATCTCCCAGCGGATGCCGGAAAGCGCACGCTCCACCGTCTCGACGACGCGAGCGACGTTGCCGCGCTCGTTGAAGGTCGGCACCACGACCGTCAGCTCGACGACCGGCGGTGGTGCCGGCATCGCCGCCGGTCGCGAAACGGCATCGGACGGTGCGCCATCCGCCGCACGCGGCGGCGTCGGCGGCGTCATCGCGGCAAGCTGAGCCGCGGGAGCAGGGAGATCCATCACGTCGTCCATCGCCTTGCAGCTAGCTAGCTCCTAACGGCCTGCCGTCCGCGCCGCATCGCGGCCGCCGCCGTCGCGGGCCGGCAACGACAGCGCCGTCTCGACCGCGCGGCTGCCGTGACACAGCGGCTCATCGGCGAAGGCGCCCAGCCAGCGGATACGGGGCGGCAGCGAGGGGTACGGCCATGCCTCCTCGACCGTCCAGCCGTCGGCGCCCGCAGAGTTACGCCGCAGCAGGGCCGCGGCAAGGACGTTTCCGCTGCCGGCGTCCAACCTCGCGCACGAGACGAGCACACGGTCATAGCCGGCGCGCTGCGCGGCCTCAAGCGCCGCCGAGGCCGGCGCATCGATCCCGGCCGCCTCCGTCGCGTCGAATATGTCGAGCCCGGAGCGGCGGGGCGGCGTCAGGTCGAGCACGCCGCGCAGCATCAGCGACACCGAGCCGTTGTCGCCCGGCAGGACCAGCGCAAGCCGCTCCCCGGGCGCCACGCGGCCGGCGACGCGCTTCGCCAGGTCCCAGATGATCGGCTGCGGCTGATCGAGGTCGAAGCGCAGGCGCTGAGCGAACGCGAACGGACAGGCAAGGATCAGCACGACGGCGACGGCAGGCGCCGCCCGCAGCGCCCGGTAGACGGCCGGCGGCATCCCGCCGTGCGCCGCCGTAGCCGTCTCGACGAGCCTGTGCAGCAGGACCGCGGCGCACAACATCATCAGCAGCCCGAGATGGCTCTGATAGCGGTAGTAGGAATGAGCGCCGGCGCCGATCGTCCCGCCCATGTGCGCGACGTACACGAACAGCAGGAACGCCGTGTAGACCGGGAACATGCCGGACGAGATCGCCAGCAGGCGGGCCGTCGCGTCGAACCCGCCGCTCCCGCTGCGGTAGCTGCGCCGTAGCGATGCGACCGCCCAGGCGATCAGCGCGGCGACGCAGAGGAAGAAGAAACCCTTGTTGAGGACGACCTCGCCGATGCTGCGCAGCGTCTCCGGAAGGATGCCGAAATCCCACTGCGACATCGGCAGGAGCTTCAGCTCGCCTTCGCGGAAATGGGTTTCGACGTAGAAGCGCCATATGCCGTAGAGAACAAGCGACGGGGCGAACGCGACCGCGAAGGCGCCGGTCGCCCGGCGCACGCCGATGCGCGGGTCGATCAGGGCGAGGAGCCACGCAATCCCGAGCAGCCCCGCCATGAGCACGATGCCGACCTGCTTGATACCGACCAGCGCGAGCAGGACTAGGACCAGCCACCACAGTTCCCGCGGCCACGAACGCCTTCCCGTTTCCTGTGGTCCCGCGAGCGCCCCGAGCACGCGCATCGCCAGCCATCCGGCGAGCGCAAGCGTCACCGCGATCGGCGCTTCGGCATAGCCGGCGAACGACACCTTCGGCGTGAAGCTGGGGTTGAGCAGCGTCGTCAGCAGCAATCCTGCGGCACAGCTCGCCCAGCCCGGCGCAGGACGGTCCGTCGACATCGCGGCGTCGATCCCGTGCGCGACGATGCGCGCGAGGAACAGGCCGAAAGCGACCTGGAGCAGAACGCCGAAATGCACCAGGGCAGCGGCGGGAAACTCGGGCAGCGGCAGCGACGCCAGGAAGGCCGCGAATTGCAGGTGGTAAGGAAAGGCGGGCCAGACCGAGATCGAACCGGCGCGGCCGTCGGCCGGCAGCATGCCGTGGTCGAACAGGTAGACTGCGTTCGGCAGGAAGTTCGTGAACGTATCCGGGAGCGCCGGCCGGGCGCTCGCCATCACTACCCAGATCGGCAGCGACAGAACCAGGATCCGCGCTACGCCGGTCCAGTCGTTGCGCGAGGGCCGCCAGCGCCGCCGGGCGAGCGCCGCGATCACCCCGCCCGCCCCGCAGACCGTGGCGGGGATGTAGAGCGAAGCGGTCGTCGACACGCCCCACAGCGTCAGCACCACGCACAAGCCGGCCCAGCCGGCGACGAGGTGCAGCTCCGGCGTGCCGTGCCCGTTCGTCAGGACGCGCCCCATCAGCAGCATCGCCAGCCCGGACAGCATTACGGCCGCCAAGCCGACAAGGTCCGAAAACCCCGGAACGATCGAGAAAAACAAGTCCGACGCTGCCACGACGATCAAGAAGATACCCTGGCCACTACCGATGATCGGGATGCGGCGGGGCGCATTTAGAATCTAGCTCGGTAGGCTCTTAGCACGCTGGGTTCATATTGTCCTGAATTCCGTCAGCGATGCGCCGCCTCGGCGGCGGAAGCAGCGGCGGCGTCTGCAGCCGCGGCGCACGCATCCCGGTCGACGCGGTACAGCCGGAAGGTCGGCGTGCCGCTTTCCGCCGGCACCAGCAGCCCGGTCGAGCGCACCGATACCGGCCGGCGGTCGAGGAAAACAGCGGCGTCGTAGCGGCACAGCGCGGCAGTCGCGGCGCCGTTCCCGCCCTCGGCTGGCCCGGCGGCGAAAGCCGACCAGAGCGCCTCGGGCGAGACGGCGTCGGCGAGCGTCCGATAGGCCGGCAGGAGCGCGACCGGCTGCTGCGTCGGATAGGCGAACAGGGTCGGAACGAAGGCGTCGCGCTGGATGACGGCCATCGTCGGCAAATGCACCAGCGGCGGCTGGTCGCGAAACACGTTGACCATGACGGGCGGATAGGCGACCGCGAGCCGCCCGCCGGCCGGCACCGTCCGCGACAATGCGGCGAGATCGTCGGCATAGGCGGCATCGCCGCGGTACCACGCCGACGCGACGGCGGCCATGCGCAGGCCGAAGAGGACAAGGACCGCCGCCGCCGCGACGCGGCGCACGGGGATGCCGGCGCGCTCCCGCTTCTTCGCAAGGGCGGCCATATCGGTCCCGGCGATCAGGACGAAGCCGAAAAGCACCGGCAGCCGGTGATCGACCGCCGTCGCGGTCAGGATCGTGCTCGGCAGCGCGAAATGCGCGGCGAGCAGGACGAGGAGCGGCACCGCCATCGCCGGGTGGATCACGATCCGGCGGCGCCACAGCCCAATCGCGAGCGCGGCGAGGAGCACCCCGAAGGAGGCCGCGTCGAGCGGCAGGCTGTAGTCGTTGAAGAGGGTGAAGAAGAGATCGAACTTGCGGAAAAAATTGCCGTACGAGATCGGTCCGGCCGCTCCGGCGGCGGTGCCGCCGCTCTCCGCCAGGAAGAGCAGCGCCGGCACGATGAACTGTACGGAAGCCGCGGCGGCGGTGCGGCCGATCGCGGCGACGGGACGATGCGCCGTCCCCCGGCCGCGGCGGACCGGCGAGCCCACGCCGAGAAGGCGGCCCAGTTCGTACCCGGCGACGAGGAGGGCATAGCCGCCGAAGGCGAACAAGTGAGAGAGATAGACCAGCAGCGCCAGGAGCGACGATACCGCGAGGCGTAGCGGCAACGGCCGCTCGCGCAACGCGACCCAGGCCGCGAAGGCAATGAGGCACAGCCCGGTTCCGAACAGGAAGTTCAGGAAGCCCCAGAGCAGCAGCCGGTTGTAGAGTAGCAGGAAGGACAGGCACGGCCATGGCGACCAGCGGCCGGTCAGCGCCCGATGGACAGAAGCCGTGCCGCCGACGAGGAGCGCGAAGATCAGCGCGACGAAGAGCTTCCCGGCCAAGGCGAGCGGCATGACGCGGGCGAGCAGCGGCACGACCGCGTCCATCGCAAGGTTGGGCAACGGCCGCCACTGCACGGCGTAGTACGCCTGCAATGCCGGCGAGCGATCGAACATGCCGAGGATGTGCATGCGCGCGAGGTGGTTCGGATAGTCGACCAGCGGCGGGACCACGACGAGCGCCAGCGGAAGCAGCGCGATGATGCCGAGCGCGAAGACGATCGGGAGAGCCACGGCGGCAGCGGCGGAATTTTGCAGACGCCACGCGCGGGCATCCGGAAGCAAGGAAGATCGCGACAGGTAGGGCCGACTGGGTTTGGACGTCATCGTGCGTGCAGCGGTGGCGATATTCTTTTTTGCGGCAAACCACCAGTCCGGCGGGTCGGCGGGATGGCCGCCGCAACCTGCCCGGCGATCCGGGCCGGAGGCAACCATTATCTGTCCCGCGGCAGAGGCGGCGCGGCCGGTCACCGGCAGCCCGCGCAGATCGTCATGAAAACTTCACCGCGGCGGCCTCCGGCCGTCGGCATCGACAGGCCGCTTCCGCCGTTTGCAGAAGGCGCACGCTCTCCGCGAGGAGCCGACCGATGGGGCGTCACTTGGTTCGCTTTGGGTTAGGTGCCGCAGCCGCGTCAGCCGCCGCCCTGGCGCTGGCACTGCTCGTTGCGCCATATGGCGCGAAGCGGAGCACGGCCGAAGGCGATGCAGGCTCAGACATTGCGGAGCGGGAGCGGCAGCCGTTGGTATCGGCCGCCGCGCTCGCCGGACGCGCGGTGCACGATGCGGACGGAACGGAGGCGGGAAAGCTCGCTTCCTTCCTTGTGGACACGCGCACCGGCCGGATCCGGTCCGTGGTGGTTCATCGACGCTCCGGCTCCGATCCTCCCGGAGATGAGGAAGTCGAGATGCCGCCGAGCGCGATGCTGGATCTGCCGGCCGCGCCGGACGGCCCCGTGCGGCTGCACGCCGCCGAGGCCGTCCCGCGTGACGCGGCGCCAGCGTCCGCCCCGGACGCAATGGCGCGCGATCTCGAACAGGTCGATAAGCGAGGACAGGCGCTTGCGCCGCTGCGGGATTTGCGCGGAGCGACGGTCCGAACGCCGTTCGGCGATACGCTCGGCACGGTCGGGGACATCGTTCTCGGCGAGTCGCCCGAGCCCCGGATCGCCTATGTCACGGTGATCCGGGGCTCGGGCGACCAGACGAACGCGATCGCCCTGCCCTTCGCGGCGTGCGCATGGCGCCCGGCGGAGAACAGCGTGCTCGTCGTCGCTGATCCCGATACCCTGAAAGCCGCTCCGGTCGTAGCCGTGGACCGGCCGGCGGCGCCGCTCGACGACACGAAAGCCGCGGCGCTGCGCCGGGCCTTCGGTTTCTAAATCGGATTGCGATCGAGCACGGAACGGGAAGTCCGGCATCGTGCCGGGTCCCCCCACCCGACCCTCCCCCGCAAGGGGGGAGGGCTTTAAAAGTGTTCAGCTTTTCTCCCTCCCCCTTGCGGGGGAGAGCCGGGGTGGGGGAACCCGCGTCGAGCGTTTCGAAACCCGAGCGCGATCCGCATTGGTCCGCATTTCTCACCGGGAGGTGCGCTGCGACGCCGTGCTGCTTGTCCCTGCGCCAAGGATAACCCGCTCGACCCCGAGGGGCACGTCGTCAAGGGCGCGCATTCGACCGGAGCTTTATGACCTTGGAAGCGGAGCTTCGAACGGACCGCCTCAGAGCCTGTTCGACGGCGTTCAGCAGGTCGGCCGACCGATAGGGCTTGCTGACGGACATTTCATCCTCGGTGAGCGCCGTGCGGCCGTTCGGGTCGGCATAGCCGGTGACATACACCACCGGCAGATCCGGGCGCCGCTGGCGCGCAAGATGCACGAATTCGGTGCCGGACGTGCCCGGCATCGCGAAATCCACGAGCGCAAGATCCACCGTCTCTCCATCGGAAGAACCGAGCGCCGCGAGCGCCGCCGGCCCGCTGCGCGCCTCGACGACCCGGTATCCGCCATTCTCCAGGAACGAGACGGCAAGCTCGCGTACGTCGTCGTCATCGTCGACGACGAGCACCGTGCTGTGAACGTGGCTCCTGGCCACCCGATCCACCGCTGCGGGGCCCTCGTCGGCGCCGCCGACCCTGTCCACGCGCGGCAGGAAGATCTCGACCGTGGTGCCGACATCCAGCGTGCTGCGCAGGCGCACCGTGCCGCCGGACTGCGTCGCGACGCCGTACACTTGCGACAAACCGAGACCCGAGCCCTTGCCGATGCCCTTGGTCGTATAGAACGGCTCCAACGCCCTCGCCAGCACCTCCGGCAGCATGCCCGTGCCGGTGTCGGTCACCGCGATCCGCACGTAGTCGCCCGGCGCAAGCTCCGGCGGCAGCATCGGATCGCCGCCTCGGACGTTGCGCGTCTCGACGCGCAACGTGCCCCCGAGCGGCATCGCGTCGCGTGCATTGATGGCCAAGTTGAGAACAACAAGCTCAAGCTGCGTGGGATCGGTCGAGGCATGCCAGAGATCGTCGACAAGGTCGGTCTCGATATGCGCGAGGCCGCCGAGGCTGCGGGTGAGCATCTCGTCCATGCCCACGATCACGGCGTTTGCGTCGACCGGCTGTTGCACGAGGTGCTGGCGTCGGGCGTATGCGAGAAGCTGCCGAGTCAGCGAGGCGCCGCGCTGCGCCGCGCGCGCCGCATTGTTTGCAAGCTTGCGCAGCTTCTCGTCCCTGAGCCGCGCATCGAGAAGTTCGAGGTTGCCCAGCACTGACGTGAGCAGGTTGTTGAAGTCGTGAGCGACGCCGCCGGTCAGCTGCCCTATGGCCTCCATTTTCTGCGCCTGGTGCAGCGCCGCTTCGGCCTGACGCTTCTCCTCGGCTTCCCGGAGCAACCGGCGGTTCGCTTCTTCGAGCGCCGCGGTGCGCTCCGCCACGCGTTCTTCCAGGGTTTCGTTCAAGGTCCGAAGCTCGTCCTGCGCGCGCTTTCGCTCGGCGATCTCCCGCTGCGCCGCCTGATAGAGGCGGGCGTTGTCGATGGCGATGGCCGCCTGCGCAGCGATCCCTTCGACGAGCTGCTCGGCACGGTCGGTGAAGACGCCGACCCGCTGATGGCCGAAGAAGAGACCCCCGAGCACCTCACCGGAGCGCGAGACGACCGGTACGGCGAGATAGCTGCGTACCGGCAGATGACCTTCGGGCATGCCGTGATAAGGAGCGCTCTGGCCATAGCGCGGGTCTTTGGTGATGTCGTCCGAGCGGACGATGCCGTCCCCGTGGAATGTCGGCGCGAACACTTGCGTGTTGCGCGGCATCGGAAAGCGCGCGAATGCTTCGCGCGGCCTGCCCGAGAGCGTGTAGCTCTCGCCCTGCGCGTCCAAGACGTTGTAGAAGAACGCCCCGAATTGGGCGCCGGTCAGTTCCGTTCCGGCGTCGGTCACGGCCTGGACGAGGCGGTCCAGATCGAGTTCGGCTGCGAGCAGCGCGCCGACGCGGTTGAGCGTCCTCAGCGATTGCGTCTCTTCCGCGAGGGCCGCGTCGGTCCGCTTACGCTCGTCGATGTCGACCAGCATGTTGACTGCGCCGACCAGCGCACCCGAAGCATCGCGCAGCGGCGTCGGAAACGGAAGGAACGCGGTCCGGGTGCCGTCGGGACGCTCCAGGATCGCTTCCACTCCCCGGATCGGCCGGTTTTCCTTCAGCGCCGCGGCCATCGGACACTGGTCGTGCGGCAACGGCGTGCCGTCTGGCCAATAAAGGCGCCAAGTGACGCACCACTCGTCCTTGCCCAGCTCCGGTCGACGACCCGCCAGATCGGCGGCAGCCTGATTATAGTAGGTGATGCGCCCGGCGGCGTCGGTCGTGTAGACGGCCGCAGGCAGGGCGTCGAGCACCTCGCGGCACCACCCCTCGTGCTCGTTCCCGCGCTCCGTCGAATCATCGGGTACCCGAGACGGAGAGAGGTTCCCGTCGACGAGAGCACACGACGCATCGTCGCTGCTCAAGCTATCGCCGGTCGTTGCGTTGCCCCGGCCTTTCTCCGCGCCCAAGCGATCAGTGACGCTCATTGCTACTCCCCGGTTCGGCAGCGGCGATCATACCTGTACGAGCGGTGCGACGTTAACACTGCTACGTCCGTTTCCTCCGATGTCAAGGCGATAGGCTGCCCATCACTCCAATTGAGGTGGCAGATACGCCACAATTTCAACGGGTGATGGCTGCCGAATTCAGCGTCCTCTGCATCACGCAGACTGGAACAGGGAGCACATCCGCATGACGGCAAGTGGATCATGGACAAAGGGAAGCCGTGAGCCGCCCTCTCGTGCCGCGACGCGGCGGCACTGCCTCAAGCGGCCGGCCGGCCCGACCGACCGCTCGTTTCGGTTCCGCGACCGTCGGCCAGCCGGGTCGAACGCCCGGCACGAGAGATCAGCCGCCGATCGTGTGGGCGTGGTTGAGCGGTCCGTGGCCGCGGCCGAAGCCGGGGGCGGTGCGGATCGCTTCGACGACATAGGCGCGGGCGCGCTCGACGGCGGGGAGCAGGTCCATGCCCTGCGCGAGGCCGGCGGCGATGGCCGAGGCGAGCGTGCAGCCCGTGCCGTGCGTATGCCGCGTCTCGATGCGCGGACCGACGAGGTGACGGATCGCTGCGCCGTCGGCGACGATGTCGGTGACGGTCGGCGAGACGAGGTGGCCGCCCTTCAGCACGACGGCGGCCGCGCCGAGCGTCAGCAGCATCTCCGCCGCGCGCTCCATCGCCGGCACGTCGGGGATCGCCATCCCGGTCAGCGCCTCGGCCTCGGGAATGTTCGGCGTCAGGACAGCCGCGTGCAGGATCAGGCGCCGCTTCAGCGTATCGATCGCCGCGGGGTCGAGCAGCGAAGCGCCGCCCTTCGCGACCATCACCGGATCGACGACGACCGGCACGCCCGGCGCCAGCCGCTCGATCACGTCGACGACGGCGTCGATCACGGCCGTGTCGTGCAGCATGCCGGTCTTGATGCAGTCGGCGCCGATATCCTCCAGCACGACCGTCATCTGCTGGCGGATGAAGGCGGGATGGACGCCCACCACGCCGAACACGCCCTGCGTGTTCTGGGCGGTCAGCGCCGTCACCGCGGTCATCGCGTAGCCGCCGAGCGCCGTCACCGTCTTGATGTCGGCCTGGATGCCGGCGCCGCCGCCGGAGTCGGAGCCCGCCGCGATGAGGACGCGTCCCTTCATTCGGCGGCGGCCTGCGAGCCGCCCGACACCGACGCCGCGGGGTTCGAGGCGGCGATGATCTCGGCGCAGATCCCGTCGACGATTTCGGCGACGAGGCCGCGATCCTCGCCTTCCGCCATGACCCGGATCAGCGGCTCGGTCCCCGACTTGCGGATCAGCAGGCGGCCGTCGCCGCCGAGCCGGCTCTCGGCCGCGGCGATCGCCGCCTTCACCGACGCCGCCTCCAGCGGCGCGCCGCCTGCGAAGCGGACGTTGCGCAGGAGCTGCGGCACCGGCGTGAAGACCCGGCAGACCTCGCTGGCCCTGGCGCGCGAGGCGATCAGCGCCGCCAGCACCTGGAGCGCGGCGACGAGGCCGTCGCCGGTCGTCGAATGGTCGCTGAGAATGATATGGCCGGACTGCTCGCCGCCGACGTTGCAGTCGCGACGGCGCATCTCCTCGACGACATAGCGGTCGCCGACGGACGTGCGGTAGAGGGCGAGCCCCTGCTTCGCGAGGTGGCGCTCCAGCCCGAGGTTTGACATCACCGTCGCGACGATGCCGCCGCCGCCGAGCTTGCCCTCCTTGTGGAGCTGACCGGCGACCAGCGCCATGATCTGGTCGCCGTCGATGATCTTCCCGGTCTCGTCGGCGACGATCAGCCGGTCGGCGTCGCCGTCGAGCGCGATGCCGATATCGGCACGGCGCGCCAGCACCTCCTGCTGCATCGCGGCCGGCGATACGGCGCCGCTCTCGCGATTGATGTTGAAGCCGTCCGGCGAGACGCCCAGCGGGAAGACCTCGGCGCCCAATTCCCACAGGACGGTGGGCGCCACCTTGTAGGCGGCGCCGTGCGCGCAGTCGAGGACGACGCGCAGCCCATCGAGGCGCAGCCGGCGCGGCAGGCTCGACTTCGCGAACTCGATATAGCGTCCGCCGGCATCATCGAGACGCTTGGCGCGGCCCAGCCGGTCGGGGCCGACGAGCGTGCCGATCCCCCGGGCCACCTGCGCCTCGATCGCCGCCTCGATATCGTCCGACAGCTTGTAGCCGTCCGGGCCGAACAGCTTGATGCCGTTATCGTGGTAAGGGTTGTGCGACGCAGAGATGACGACGCCGAGGTCGGCGCGGAGCGACCGCGTCAGCATCGCCACCGCCGGGGTCGGCAGCGGGCCGACAAGGACCACGTCCATGCCCATCGCGATGAAGCCGGCGGTGAGCGCCGGCTCGATCATGTAGCCGGAAAGCCTCGTGTCCTTGCCGATCACAACGATGTGCCGGTGATCGCCGCGCCGGAAGTTCTGCGCCGCCGCCATGGCGACCTTGAGCGCCGTCTCGGCGGTCATCGGCTCGGCGTTCGCCGTGCCGCGGATCCCGTCCGTGCCAAAGAGCTTACGGGTCATGAAAGCCTCTCGTCATACGCGCCGCCGATGCTAACGATCACCGGCGAGTAATTGGTTAACGCCGCTTGCGCAACCGCAAAGAGCGGAACGGGCGCTCTCGCTCCCGAGACGGACTGCGGAATGCCGTCTGGGAGCCGAGAAGAATTAGACGCCCCTTTTTAGCGCAGAATGCGCGGAGGAGACGCGGAGGATCGCTGGGCAACTGGCTGCGCGCCTGCGGCGCGGGAAATTGTACCTCCCGGACCTCCGCGGTTCTCTGCGTCCTCCGCGGTGAAAAAATTGTTCCCTGATGAGCGTCAGGACGACGGCTTGCCACCGCCTCCCGCCGGACGCAGCGGCAGCACGTTTGCGGACGGCGCCGGCTGCGGCGGGCGCATCGGGGCGAGGGCGCGGCCGACGGCATCGGCCAGCTCGGCGATGCGGAACGGCTTCTTGAGCATGACGATGCCGGGCGGCAGCTCGCCGGCATCCGCTTCGGCGTAGCCGGTGACGAGGAGGATCGGCAGATCGGGGCGGATCGCGCGCACGCGCCGCGCCACCTCGGCGCCGCTGATCGACGGCATCGCGAAATCGACCACGAGCAGGTCGATCGGCTCGCCGGCCGCGACCAGCTCGACCGCCGCCCATCCGGTCTCCCGCTCGATCACGCCGTGCCCGAACTGGCGCAGGGTGACCGCCGCGAACTCGCGCACGTCGCGGTCGTCGTCGACGAGCAGGATGCGCCCGATCGCGGCGCTGGCGCCCAGAGAAGGCGCGACGTCGGGACCGGCATGCGGCATGGCGGGGGCGGCGGTCGCAGTCCGCGGCAGGAAGATTGAGACCGTGGTGCCCTCGCCCGGCCGGGTACGGATCTCGACGATGCCGCCAGCCTGTTTCGCGGTGCCGTAGACCATGCTGAGCCCGAGGCCGGATCCCCGGCCCGGCCCCTTGGTCGTAAAGAACGGCTCGAAGGCGCGGGCCGCCACGTCGTCCGGCATGCCGGAGCCGTTGTCGCTGACCGCGATCAGCACGAAGCCGCCGCAGCCCGAAAGCTCGCGCGGCAGCCGCGGATGTCCCTCCGGCAGGTTGGCGGTCTCGATCAGCAGCGTGCCGCCGACCGGCATCGCATCGCGGCCGTTCAGCGCAAGATTGAGGACCGCCAGCTCGATCTGGTTGGCGTCCGCAAGAACCGGCCAGAGGCCGGCGGCCAGCGCCTTCTCGATCCGGATCGCCGGCCCGAGGCTGCGGCAGAGCATGTCTTCCATGCCGGCCACGATGGCGTTGAGATCGACCGGCCGCGGGTCGCGATGCTGCCGGCGCGAAAAGGCAAGGAGCTGCTCGGTCAGCTTCGCGCCGCGCGCGGCGGCGCGGGCCGCGCCGTCGGCAAGCTTGATCTGGGCGGGGTCGGCGAGCTTGGGACGCAGCAGTTCCAGATTGCCGAGGCAGGCCGCGAGCAGATTGTTGAAATCGTGCGCGACGCCGCTGGTGAGCTGGCCGACCGCCTCGATCTTCTGCGCCTGCACGAGGCTCGCCTCGAGGTGGCGCCGCTCGGTGATGTCGCGGATGAAGGCGATGCCGCCGAGGATCGTGCCTTCGGGATCGCGCAACGGCGCGTGCTCGGCCTCGCAGACTCCTTTGCGGCCGGTCTCGTGCAGCTCGTAGGTGCAGTCGCGGGTCGTCGCGGTCCGGCCTGCGGCAGCGTCCTGCATGGCGCGCTGCAACGGCGTGTCCCGGAACGACGGCAGCACGTCGAGGAACGGCCGGCCGACCGCGTCCGGCGCCGGCAGGCCGGAGAACCGCTCCATCGCCGGGTTCCAGGAGAGTACGCGGAAGTGGCGGTCATAGCTGACGATCGCATCGGCGCTGTTCTCGATCACCAGCCGCGAGAAGTCGCGCTCGCGGGTCAGCGCGCGCTCCTCGGCCTCGCGCAGCCGCCGGTCGCGTTCCTGGAGCGCGTCGGCCATCGCGTTGAACGCGGCGCCGAGCCGGCCGAACTCGGACCGCCGATCGCCGCCGACCGGCACGCGCGCGTCGAGATCGCCGGCCGCCCAGCGGCCGACGCCGTCGAGCAGCAGCGCGGTCGGACGCCGGATGATCCGCCGGCCGATCGCCAGCACCGTGATGACGACGAGCAGCGCCGCCAGCGCGATCAGGCCGAAGCCGCGCCACAGCGCGCGGTCGAGGTCGGC
>DASWRT010000288.1:0-5819 GCA_036403035.1 Allostellaceae bacterium
ATGGCAGGTATTCCGCGCGCTGCCGGCGCGTGGAGTCGCTATCCAGTTCCCTGTCCCTATTTATCTCCCGTGTCCCCGATTCACGGCTAATGTGCCACACCCTCCGGATTCCGGCGCTGCGGCATCGATTGCCCTCACCGCGGGGTGTGGTTCCGTGTAGAATGCGCGCTTCGATTTTGCCGACGAGCCCCCACAGCCCTGTCATTCGCCGCCATCGTTTCGTGTTGATCGAGAACATTGCGTCCACGCGCCGTCCCGCCGCCGCGGTGATTCCGTCCGCATGACCAGCACCAGCAGCGCTCCGGCGCCGGCTGCGCCTTCGCGCACGCCCTTCTCGCACGACGACCTTGCACGCATCTTCGACGCGAAGACGCTGAAGCGCGGCCGCACGCTGGTCCTCAACGGCGCCGTCAGCCTCGTCGGGACCGCCGGTCCGGCGATCGACTCGATCGTCGTCGATCTCGGGCAGCGTCAATCCGTGACGGTGCTGCCGGCGCCGCTCGGGCGAAGCAGCACCCGCATCGTCTTCTCCAACCAATGCGGCTGTGGTCGCAACGCCTGCTCGCACATGGCGGCGACCGCGCTCGCCGTACTCGACCAGGACCCGTCCTGGCGCCGCCCGGTTCAAGGCTCTTTCCTCGACGCGCTGGCGACATCGCCGGCCGGCGGCGCCGCCGTCGCCGGCCGGGAGCGCCCGGTTCCGGCTGCTTCGGCGCCGCGGGCGCCGGCCAAGCCCGCGCCGGCCGCCGCTTCTCCGCCGCCGGCCGCCGCCGAGCAGCGGCGCGTCGCCTTCACGCTGGAGCCCGGCGCAGGGGACCGCGCCTTCTTCGTCGGCGTGATGGTCGAGGTGTTCGGTCCGCGGACCTACCGGCTGGAGCCGAGCAACCCGCGCGACGCGATCGCGGCAGCGGCAGCGGGCGAAACGGGCGACGCCGACCGCGCGCTCTGCCGCCTGCTCGGCGGCTCCGATCAGCACCGCGTCGGCATCGCCGCCCAGCCGGCGCAGATCGCCGAGATCCTGCTGAAGCGTCTGCTCGCGAGCGGACGGTGCCAGTGGCGCAACACCGGAAAGGTGCTCGCCGAAGGGCTGTCGCGGCGCATCGTCGCCGAGCGGCGCGACGGCGGCGGCGGCGGACCGAAGGGCGGTGGCGGGGTGCTCGTCTATCCCGGCCTTCCGGCGGGGAGCGCGGTGATACAGGCCGCGACCGCGTGGTACGTCGATGCCGCGGCCGGCACGATGGGGCCCGCCGAGCTGCATGTCGTCGAGCCCCGGCCGCCCGTCGTGGCGCGCGTGCCGGCGGCGCCGCGCCCGGCGGGGATCGCCGTGCGCCGGCCGCCGGCGCCGCCGGCCGGCGCGGTCCGTCCCGTGACTGTGCCGGCCGGGCGCGGCTCGAGCGACGTGCCGGTGATCGTCGAGGCGAAGCCGGTGCCGCTGCTGCGCCTGACGCGGCTGGTGCTGCCCGGCATCGACGGGCGGCAGGAGCCGCTCGATGCGGCGACGCTGAGTTTCGCCTACGACGCGGCGGTGATCGACCCGGATGACGAGCGCCAGTTCGCGCGCATCGAGCGGCCGGGCGGCGAGGTCGTGTTCGCGCGCCGCGACCGTGCCGCCGAGAGCACCGCGCTCGAAGCGCTGCGCGAGGCCGGGCTGGCGATGCTGCGCCTCGCGGCGGGCCGCGACGACAAGGGCACGCGCGTCCACACCTATCGCGGGCGCGAAGCGGCCGAGCGCTGGGACGCCTTCGTCGCCGACCGCATCCCGGCGCTTGAGGCGGCGGGCTGGCGCATCGAAGTCGGCGAGGAGTTCGGGCCGAAGCTGATCGACGTGATCGAGGAAGGCGATTGGCAGGCCGAGATCGTCGATACCGGCGACGGCTGGTTCTCGCTCGACATGGGAATCGATGTCGACGGCGTGCGCCTGCCGCTGCTGCCGATCCTGATGCCGCTCGTCGAGCAGGGCGGCATGGCGGCGGCGCGGATCGTCGACGGCAAGCTGCATGCGCGCCTTCCGGACGGGCGCATCCTGGCGCTCCCGGCCGACCGCGTCGCGAAGCTGCTCGCGACGCTGGAGGAGATGATCGACGCGGCGCGCATCACCGCCGGCGGCAAGATGTTCCTGCCGGCCGCCGAAGCGAATGCCGTACTCGACATCGAATCGCTCATCGCGACGCGCTGGCAGAACGCCGAGGCGATCCGTGCCTATGCGATGAAGCTGCGCGACGGCGACGAGCTGCCGGAGGTGCCGCTGCCGCCGGGCTTCCGCGCCGAGCTGCGCCCCTACCAGCGGCAGGGGCTGGACTGGCTTCAGCATCTGCGCGCCAACGGCATGGCCGGCCTCCTCGCCGACGACATGGGGCTGGGGAAGACGGCGCAGACCCTCGCTCACATCGCCGTCGAGCATCACGACGGCCGGCTCACCGATCCGGCGCTGATCGTCGTGCCGACCAGCCTCGTCGCGAACTGGGTTTCGGAGGCCGCGAAGTTCGTGCCGCACCTGCGCGTGCTCGTGCTGCACGGGCTAGACCGGCACGGACGGCGGCACGAGATCGCGCGCGCCGACATCGTCGTCACGACCTACACGGTGCTGACCCGCGACGCCGAGCTGATGCAGGAAACCGCGTGGCACCTCGTCGTGCTCGACGAGGCGCAGGCGATCAAGAACCCGGACGCCAAGGTGACGCGCGCCGTCTGCGGTCTGACGGCGCGGCACCGCCTCTCGCTGTCCGGCACGCCGATCGAGAACAACCTGTCGGAGATCTGGGCGCAGTTCGCCTTCCTGATGCCGGGGCTGCTCGGCGACCGCAAGACCTTCGCGAAGCGCTTCCGGGCGCCGATCGAGAAGCAGGGCAACACCGCCCGCCGTATCCAGCTCGCGCGGCGGATCAAGCCGTTCCTGCTGCGCCGGACCAAGGCCGCCGTCGCGGCCGACTTGCCGCCCAAGACCGAGATCGTCCGCCGCGTCGACCTCGACGGCGACCAGCGCGACCTCTACGAGACGATCCGCCTCTCGATGCACGAGAAGGTGCGCGAGGAGATCGCCGCGCACACGCTCGCCAAGAGTCAGATCGTCGTGCTCGACGCGCTGCTGAAGCTGCGGCAGGCCTGCTGCGACCCGCGCCTCGTCAAGCTCGCGGCGGCGCGCGGCGTCGAGGGCAGCGGCAAGCTCGCGGCGCTGATAGAGATGCTGCGCGAGATGCTGCCGGACGGGCGGCGCGTGCTCGTCTTCTCGCAGTTCACCTCGATGCTCGCCCTCATCAAGGAGGAGCTGGCGAAGGACGGGATCGAGTATGTCGAGCTGACCGGCTCGACGGTCGACCGCGCGACGCCGGTGCAGCGCTTCCAGGCGGGCGAGGTGCCGCTGTTCCTGATCAGCCTCAAGGCCGGCGGCCGCGGTCTCAACCTCACCGCCGCCGACACGGTGATCCACTACGATCCCTGGTGGAACCCGGCCGTCGAGGCGCAGGCGACCGACCGCGCCTACCGTATCGGCCAGGACAAGCCGGTCTTCGTCTACAAGCTGATCGCCGCCGGCACGGTCGAGGAGCGCATCCTGGATCTTCAGGCGAAGAAGGGCCGCCTCGCGGCGGGCGCGCTCGACGACAAGGCGGCGGCGGCCGAGGAGCCCGGCGGCGCGAATGCACCCGGGCTCGACACCGACGACATCGACTTCCTGTTCGGCCCCGGCCCTGCCGGTGCGGCGGACGCGCCGCCGCCGGCCGAAGCCGCCGACTGAGGGTGAGCATTGCGCTTGGGTTCGGAAACGCTCTGCGCGGATTCCCCCACCCCGACCCTTCCCCGCAAGGGGGGAGGGAGAAGATGCCGTCACGCTCCATCCTGCTCCCTCCCCCCTTGCGGGGGAGGGTCGGGGCGGAGGAAGCCGGCGCGATGCCGGGCTGACCGCTCCAGGCTCGATCGCGATCCGCGCCGGTCTCCCGGCGAGGCGATGCACCAACGCCGGCAGGCAAACCGCCGCCGCGGGTCAGACGCGAGATGGTGATCCGCCCCATCGTTCGCGTCGGGCGGACGGTTCGGAACCGGCCTCGCCTCTTCGTCTGCATGGCGCTCGGCGCCATAGCCGGGCTGCTGCTTCCCGAGACGCTGCATCCGGCGACCCGCATGCTCGCCGGCTGGGATTCCGCGACTGGACTGTATTTGGTCTCGGTCTTCCTGATGATGGCACGCGCCACGCCTGCGACGATGCGGATGCGCGCCGAGCGCGAGGACGAGGGGCGCTGGGCGATCCTCGGCTTCGCCGCCACGGCGGCGTGCTTCAGCCTCGGCGCCATCGTCTCGATGCTCGCCGGGACCAAGGACCTGCCTTCGCCGATCGCCGGGCTGCACGTCGCGCTCGCCGCGGTCACCGTGCTGCTGTCGTGGCTGTTCCTGCACACGACGTTCGCGGTGCACTACGCGCATGATTATTACGGCAGTTCCGACGACGGGCGGGGGCGCGGCGCGCGGACCAGGGGCGGCCTCGCCTTTCCCGACGAGAAGGTTCCAGACTACTGGGACTTCCTCTATTTCGCCTTCGTGATCGGGATGACCGGACAGGTCTCCGATGTCGCCGTCTCGTCGCGCCCGCTGCGCCGCCTCGCGCTGCTGCACGGCGTGATCGCCTTCTTCTTCAACACCGTGATTCTCGCGCTCACGATCAACATCGCGGCGAGCCTTATCTGACGCAGTGTTCCAGCGTTACGCGATCGTGACCGCGTATTCAGGAACGCTTAAGGCGTCCGGCCGATGCTTGCGGGCCGGAGGCGACGATGATCGAACTCGTCAACGGATACGTCTGCCGCGACTGCACCGACGTTTCGCTCGCCAAGCGCGGCGTCGACCCCGCGCACCCGCCGGACAAGCCCGGCGCGGCGGACGCGAAGGATGATACGAAGAACAGCCGCAATCCCGGCGATCCCGCCGCAGCCGCCTCGCCGACGCCGCTCGGCGCCAATCAGCCGCTCGCCGACGGACCGCGCGGGACGGTGCTCAATCTCCTGGCCTGACCGCCGCCCCTTTCACTCCGTCGCCTGAAGCTGCCGAAGCCTCTCTTGCAGTTCGGTCCACCGATAGGGCTTGCTGACGAAGGAGAAATCGCCAGCCAAACCGTGCTCGGCGGATAGCGTCGCCATGGGATAGCCGGAGGCGAGCAGAACCTTGAGGCCGGGCCGGATGCGACGGGCCCGGCGGGCCAGTTCGACGCCGCTCATCCCCCGCGGCATCACGATGTCCGAGAACAGGACATCGATATGCTGATCGCGCGTCAGCATCTGCAGCGCGCTGACGCCGTCGTCGGCCGTCAGCACGTCGTAGCCCAACGCGCGCAGCGTCTCGATGGCCACTTGGAGCACGTCGGGATCATCCTCGACCACCAGTACCGTCCCCACGCTGGTCACCTTGACGTCCTGGCTGTGTTCCGACGCGTCGTCCGCCTCCACGCCCGCAACGGCCGGCAGATAGAAGCTGACGGTCGTGCCGCGTCCGACTTTGCTGTCGATCTCGACATGCCCGCCGGACTGGGTGACGAACCCGTAGACTTGGCTGAGGCCGAGGCCGGTTCCCTTTCCCACGTCCTTGGTGGTGTAGAACGGCTCGAACGCCCGCGCCATGACGTCCGGGCTCATGCCTTCTCCGGTATCCTCGACACTGACGGCGACGTACCTGCCCGGCGCGATGCCGGACATGATCGACGCGCGCCGCTGGTCGATCTCGACGAGGTCCGTCGTAATCGTCAGCCGGCCGCCATGCTCCTTCATGGCGTCCCGCGCGTTGATGACGAGGTTGAGCAGCGCCGCCTCGAATTGCGGCGCGTCGATGAGCGCTAT
>DASWRT010000289.1:0-4479 GCA_036403035.1 Allostellaceae bacterium
CCGTCGGCGCCGCCGCCAGCGCCGCCGCTCACGTGCGGCCTCCGCCGCCGCTGGCCATCGCGTCGTTCGCCCGGTAGAGATAGGCAAGCACCTCGGCGACCGCGGCGAACGCTTCGAGCGGGATCGCCGCGCCGAGTTCGACGGTTTCGAGAAGCGCCGCGAGGTCGGCATCCTCGCGGACCTTCACGCCGCTCGCGAACGCGATCTCAAGGATGCGCTCGGCCACGGCGCCGCGCCCGCTCGCGACGATCGTCGGCGCGCCGCCGGCCGCCCGGTCGTGATGGAGCGCGACGGCGATGGCGGGGGCGGGCGGGGTGGTGCTGGGCGCGGAGCGGCGGTCGGTCACGGCAAAGGCGATCCTGATGGCTGCCGGGATAATCCCGACAGCCTTAATTTTCCGTGAACCCAGGATTGAACGCGTTTTACGGGATCTTAACCGCAAGGCGGCATCGTGCGCCCATGGACCTTGGCAACATCCCGCTTTTCCGCGCGCTGACGCAGCGCATGAGCTGGCTTGGAGATCGTCAGAACGTGCTGGCGCAGAACGTCGCCAATGTCGACACGCCGGGCTACGTGCCGCAAGACCTCAAGGCGCCGAGCTTCCGCGAACTCGTGCGCGGCGGCAGCGGCGGGAGCGCCGGCCATCTCGCGCTCGCCACGACCAGCCCGGAGCATCTTGCGGGGCAGCAATCCTCGACCGCATTCCGCAAGCAGGCGGAGCCCGGCGCGCAGCGCGTGCCGTCCGGCAACGCGGTCTCGGTCGAGGAGGAGATGATGAAGATCTCGGAGACGGCGAGCGACCATCAGCTCGTGACCAGCCTTTACAAGGATCACATCGCGATGATTAAGGCCGTTCTCGGCCGCTCGGCGTGACGGTCGAGGAGGACGCGTCGTCATGGACCTCGTGAAATCCCTGCGCGTCTCGGCCGCCGGACTCGCTGCCGAGAGCACCCGGCTCCGCGTCGTCGCCGAGAATCTCGCCAACGCCGATTCGATGGCGCAGACGCCCGGCGGCGAGCCTTACCGCCGCAAGGTGGTCAGCTTCGGCAGCATGCTCGACCGCACGCTCGGGATGAAGACGGTGCGCGTCACCAAGATTGGCACCGCGGCCGGCGATTTCGAGCGGCGCTACGACCCGGCGCACCCGGCGGCGGACCAGGACGGTTACGTGCTGCTGCCGAACGTCAATCCGCTCATCGAACTGAACGACATGCGCGAGGCGCAGCGCAGCTATCAAGCCAACCTCAACGTGATCGACGCGGCGAAGACGATGATCAGCCGCACGATCGACATCCTGCACGGCTGAGAAGAGCGGGGTCCGGAGCCATGACGATCAAGATCGCCGACGCGGTCGCCGCCTACGCGAATGCTGGCAAGGCCGCCGTGCCGGGCGCCGCGGGCGCCGGCGGCACCACCGGGTCGAGCTTTGCGGACATGGTCCGCAACGCCGCGGAAGGCGCGGTCGATACGTTGCGCGAGAGCGAGGCCGCGAGCATGCAGGCGGCGACCGGCAAGGCCGATCTCACGCAAGTCGTGACCGCCGTGTCCAACGCCGAGGTGACCCTCCAGACCGTCGCCGCATTGCGCGACCGCGTCGTCCAGGCGTACCAGGACATCCTGCGCATGCCGATCTGAGGACGGTCCGGCGTGCGGGGCAGGGCAGGGATAAGGCAGCCGTGACCGCCAACGATGCCGTCGACATCGCGCGCGACGCGATCATCGTCGCGTTGAAGCTCGGCGCGCCGATCATGCTGATCGGGCTCGTCGTCGGCCTGATCGTCTCCTTCTTCCAGGCGATCACGCAGATCCAGGAACAGACCCTGACCTTCGTGCCCAAGATCATCGTGATCATGGGCGCCATGCTGCTGCTGCTCCCGTTCATGCTGTCGACGCTCGCGGACTTCACGCATCTGCTGATGGACCGCATCGTCAGCGCCGGCTGACGCGCTTATGCCGCTCGACCGCTATCTCCCCGACAACCTCTTCGCGGTCCTTCTCGTCTTCGCGCGCGTCGGCTCGGCGCTCGTGATCCTGCCGGGGTTCGGCGACCTGTACGTGCCGCAGCGCTACCGGCTGCTGCTCGCCGTCTTCCTGTCGCTGCTGATCGCCGGCATCGTCGCGCCGCTGCTGCCCGCGCTGCCGTCGAGTCCCGCGACGCTCCTCGCGCTGCTGTTCGGCGAGATCGTCGTCGGGCTGTTCCTCGGCACCGTCGCGCGCCTGCTGGTGACGGCGCTGGAGACCGCCGGCTCGATCGTGGCGCTCCAGGTCGGCCTTTCCTCGGCGAGCGTCTTCAACCCGATGATGGCGCAGCAGAGCGCGCTCCCCAGCTCGCTGCTGATGACGCTCGGGACGCTCGTCATCTTCCTGACCGACACGCACCACCTGCTGCTGCGCGCGCTGGTCGACAGCTACTCGCTGTTCGCGCCGGGCGTCATGCCGATCCTCGGCGACGCCTCGGACATGGTCGCGCGGACCGCCGCGGCCTCGTTCCGCCTCGGCACCGAGCTGGCGGCGCCGTTCATCGTCGCCGGGACGCTGTTCTTCGCCGCGCTCGGCCTGCTGTCGCGGCTGATGCCGCAGCTTCAGATCTTCTTCGTCATCGTTCCCGTGCAGATCGCCGGCGGGATCGCGATCTTCGCGCTCACCCTCTCGGCGGTGATGCGCTGGTTCGCCGAATCCTTCGCGCAGCAGATCGGCAACTTCCTTTCCCCCTGAGTCGGACGGCATAGATGGCGGAAGGCGGGGCGGACGACGAATCGAGGACGGAGGACGCTTCCCAGCGAAAGCTCGAGGAAGCAAGGCGCCAGGGTCAGGTGCCGATCTCGCGGGAGGTCGGCAACTGGCTGATGCTCGCCGCGACCGGCGGCACGGTGCTGCTGGTGACGCCGTCGCTCTTCGGCCCGTTGCAGCAATCCCTGCTCCGCTTCATCGAGCAGCCGCATGCGATCCGCCTCGACGGTGCTTTCGGCGAGGCGGCGCTGGATCTGTTGCGGAGCGCGGCGACGTTCATCGCGGTGCCGCTCGGCGTCGCGGTCCTGGCCGCGATCGGCGCCCCTCTCCTCCAGAACGGCTTCGTCGTCGCGGCGGCGCGGATCGAGCCGAAGCTCGAGCACCTCTCGCCGCTCGCCGGTTTGAAGCGCGTGCTCTCGGTCCGCTCGGTGGTCGAGTTCGGCAAGGGGCTGGCGAAGCTGGCGATCGTCGGCGCGGTGGCGGCGATCACGCTTCTTCCGGAACTCGACCGGCTGCCGCTGCTGACCAGCATCGACGTGGCGGCGCTGCCGGGCGAGCTGCAAGGGCAGATGTTGAGGCTCTTCGCCGGCGTCGCCGCCGTGCTCACGGGCCTCGCCATCTTCGACTACGGTTACCAGTACTTCGATTTCCGCAAGTCGATGCGGATGTCGAAGCAGGAGCAGAAGGAAGAATACAAGCAGACCGAGGGCGATCCGCACATCAAGGCGAAGCTGCGCCAGATCCGGATGGAGCGCGCCCGCAAGCGGATGATGACCGCGGTTCCGGAGGCGTCGGTGGTGATCACCAACCCGACGCACTTCGCGGTCGCGCTCAAGTACGAAATGGGCGCGGCCGGCGCGCCGAAGCTCGTGGCGAAGGGCGCCGACCTCGTCGCCGCGCGGATCCGCGAGCTGGCGAAGGCGAACGACGTGCCGCTGGTCGAGAACCCGCCGCTTGCCCGCGCGCTCTATGCAAGCGTGGATCTCAACCAGGAGATCCCGCCCGAGCACTACAAGGCGGTCGCCGAGATCATCAGCTACGTGTTCCGCCTCAAAGGGAAGCTGAACGCAAAGGGCAGCTGAAATCCGCCGCATTCTCCCGGCGGGCCTGGGGACCCCCATCGATGAGGGCAGTCCGGGCTGCCTTCGTGCGTAACGTCTGCGGATCTGCTTCAATCTTGGCGTGGAAACCCGGTAAGACCGGATCACATCGAATTCGCGAGGACCCAGCGATGCAGCCGCAAGAGCAGCCGGTCATGAGAATCGGTCAACTCGAGATCCGCTATTTGAAAGACGGATCCGTCACCGGGGCCGGCGTGGGCGTGTTCGAACTGACGGTACCGGCAGGCGCTAAGGTTCCGCCGGCGCACAGCCACAGGGACAATGAGGAGGTTATCTATGTCCTCGACGGCGTGCTGCGCTACACGGTCGACGAGAAGACGCGTGACCTTGAGCCGGGTCAGCATATGTACACGCCGCGTGGTTCCGTTCACGCCTTCAGCAATCCGCATGACCGCCCCGCTCGGGCGCTCGTCATTCTGACCCCGGACATAGGCGCGCAATATTTTCGCGATGTCGCGGCAGTCGCCAACGCGCCGACCGGCCCCAATCCGGCGAAAATGGCGGAGGTGATGAGCCGGTATGGGCTCGTCCCGGCGCCGCCGAAACCACCCGCCACCTCGCGTTGACAAACGACCCTACCGGCTTTATCTACGGCGCCATGCACAAGGTTTCCTCCCTCCGGATCCGA
>DASWRT010000290.1:0-19699 GCA_036403035.1 Allostellaceae bacterium
GCGGTGGTTGCCCTGCGCGGCCCGCTGGCCTCCTTTGGTTGGGCATCATCAAAGTTGCGTAAGAGCCCAAGCCGGACCCGGCGGCCGGACGGATCCTGCCGCTCCTGACGCATGTGCGGATCTTCGGCGTCGTCACGAGCTACGGTTCGCCCTGGTGGATCACCCGCCTCATTGCCGGAGACCCGGGCCGCAAGATGCTCATGCGCGCGCTGAGGCCGATGTGCGGGCTGCGCGCCCGCTCGTTCTATCTCGCGCACTACGACATGGACCGCTCGACCCCGCGGTCACGCGAGGCGTTCCTCGCGCGGGTCCGCGCCCGCGTCGCGAAGATCCGACCCTGACGGTTCTCACTTCTTCAGATGGCGTTTCGCCAGCTTGTACCACTCCGCTTGGCTTCGGCGGTAAGGACGTGGGCTGAGGTCGACGGCGCGGCAGACTTCGGCGAAAACGCGACGGGTGGCATCCTTGTCGCCGGTCCTCTCCAGAAGCAGCGCGTAGCGCGTTTTCGCTTCCTGGCCGGGAAAGTATTCGGCGACCGCCGCGTACTCGTACAGCGCCTCGTCCGTGCGGTTCTGCGCTTCGAGGCTGCGCGCGTACAGCAGGTGGCCGTCCGGCGAGTGGTAGTCGGGATTGGCCTTCCGCAGCCGGTCCAGCACGCGCTGCGCCTCGGCGGCGTCGCCGCGCGCGAACTCCGCCCGGGCAAGTCCCAGCATCAAGTCCGGCTCGGTCTCGTGCACGCCGGCAAGCGTGCTCCGGTAGAGTTCGGCCGCCTTCTCGGCGCGTCCGGAGCGCAGGCACGCTTCCGCGAGACGCGTGCGGCTCCGGATGCTGTCGCTGATCTCGGCTTCCCGCGCTGCGAGCCGGTACTCCTTCTCCGGATCGACAAGGCGCGCCACGCCGGCCGCGGCGGCCCGCGTCCGGCGCGTCGAGAGCAGTTCGGGAGCCAGCTCAATCGCGACGTACGCCAAAACGCCGAGGACCGGTACGAAGATGATCAGGTAAACCCAGAAGAACGGCCGTCCGGTCTTCCCGGCATGAACGGCGCAAAGAATCTCGACCACAAGCATGAGAATGCCTGCCGCGGGCATGTTCCACCTCCGGTTGCTGGACCAAAGATATCAACCGTAGATGGCGTTATCGAGTCAAATACGCGTTTTGCGCGGAAGCCTAGCCGACGTGACACTCCGACGAACTGGCATCGTATCGGTCATCAGCCTTCCAGAAGCGGTGTCCATGCCTCGTCGGAAGCCGCCGCGACATCGCGGGCGCGCACCGGCGGCTGCTCCTCGTGGTAGAGCGCCTGGGCCTCGGACGCCGGGCCTCGCCGCCTGCCGAGCGCCAGCACGCGCACCGTCCGGATGAACGGTCCCTGCGGCACCACCACGAGATCGCCGACGCGGACCGTCTGGCTCGCCTTCAGCGCCGCCGCGCCGCCGACCGACACGTGGCCCGCGGCGCAGAGCCGCGCCGCGAGCGAGCGAGTCTTCGCCAGACGCGCGAACCAGAGCCATTTGTCGAGACGGAGGCCGTCGCCGCCCGTCATCCCGACCCCAGCCTGAGCGAGCGCAGCTTCGCGAACGGATGGTGCTCGTCCTCCCGGCCGCCGGCGGCTGACGCAGCGGCGGCCGGACGGTGCTTCGCGGCCCGCTCGCGCTTGGGATGCCGGGCGTCGCCACCGTTGCCGCCGCGCTCCCCGCGGTGCTTGCGCCGCCGCGGCACGTAGGTGGTCTTGTCGTCGGCGACGATTGCGCGGTACCCGAGCGTCGTCAGCACCGGCGTCAGCTCCGCCATCGGCACGCCGGAAAGCGAGGCGATCTCCGGCGTCGCCGCGAACGGACCCTGGCGGGCGAGCCGGCGCAGCGCCGCCGCGAGCCGCTCGACACGGTCGACGCGGAGCGCGCGCGGGCCGAGACACCGGAAACCGATCGCGCCGTAGAAGCCGGCCGGCACCGCCGGGTCTGACTTGAGGCAGACGCTGCCCGGCGCCACCGCGGGCGGCGGCAGCGCCGCGCCGTGCCGTACCGACCAGAGCAGGCCGCACAGCCGCGCCGGCCGCGGGCGCAGCAGCGGCGCGACGAACACGGTTTCCGTGCCGAAGCGGACGCCGAGCCGGGCGAGGCTCTTGCGGTCGGCCGCGTCGAGCGCCGCGCCCTGCGCCGCCACCTGATTCGCCGGGAGCGAGCCGAGCGACTCGCGGAGCTGGTGCAGGATGCCGCGCGCCGCCCCCTTCATCTCATCCTCGGACGCGACGAAGAGCGGCCCGAGGACGCGCCTGATCTCGTCGCGCACGAACGATGTCAGGCGGCGCCGCACCGCTTCGCGGAGATCGCCTTCCAGGAACTCGCCCGGCAGCACGTCGACGCGCGGGGCGAGCGCCGCGTCGCCCGGCAGCAGCCGCCCGACCGGGCCGCCCGCCCAGGAGATCGTCCCGTCGTCCTCGATCCCGAACGCCTCGTCCGCGTCGGCGGCGAGCCGCCGCGCCCGCGCCGCGATCTCGCCGCGCAGCACGCGGTTGGCGGCGGCCATCAGGGTGCGCGCCTCGTCGCCGCCGCCGACCGCGTCGGGGACGAAGCGGAACCCGGTGAGGCGGCCGACATACTCGCCTTCGACCTTGACCTCTCCGGCGGCGGAGACCGAGGCGAGCAGCTCGTCCGCGTCGGCGAGACGCCGCACCAGGATCGCGGAGCGCCGGTCGACGAAGCGCTGCGTGATGAGGTCGTGCAGCGCGTCGGAGAGCTTGTCCTCGATCGCCCGTGCGCGCTCCTGCCAGCCGGCCGCATCGGCGAGCCAGTCCGGGCGGTGGGCGATGTAGGTCCAGGTGCGGATATGAGCGATCCGCGTCATCAGCGTGTCGATGTCGCCGTCGGTGCGGTCGAGCCGCGCGACCTGCGCCGCGACCCACTCCTCCGGCAGCCGCTCGGCGGGGCCGGTGAGGTGGCGGAAGATCTGGGCAAGGAGGCGCGCGTGCGTGTCGCTCATCACCTTGCGGAAGTCCGGGATCTGGCAGACTTCCCAGAGGAGCCGCACCCGTCCGGGGTTGTCGGCGGCGGCTGCGATGTCGGGGTTGCGGCCCAGCGTCCGCAGCACGAGGTGGTCGTCGGCCTCCCGCGTCGGGACGAGACCGGGCACCGACGGCGGTTCCTCCAGGCTCTTCAGCAGCAGCGGCACCGACTCGAAGCGGAGCTTCGAGTTCCGCCAGTAGAGGCGGGTCAGCGGGTCGAAGCGGTGGTTCTCGACCGCCTCGACGATCTCCGGCTCCAGCCCCTCCATCTCGCCGGTCGTGCCGAACGTGCCGTCGCTCATGTGCCGCCCGGCGCGGCCGGCGATCTGGCCGATCTCGGCGGCGGAGAGCCGGCGCGGGAGGCGCCCGTCGAATTTCACGATCTTCGCGAAGGCGACGTGGTCGACGTCCATGTTGAGGCCCATGCCGATCGCGTCGGTGGCGACCAGGTAATCGACCTCGCCGGCCTGGAACATGCCGACCTGGGCGTTGCGCGCCCGCGGGCTCAGGGCGCCGAGCACGACCGCGGTGCCGCCGCGCTGCCGCCGCACCAGCTCGGCGAGCGCGAATACGTCGGAAATCGCGAAGGCGACGACGGCGCTGCGCGGCGGCAGGCGCGTCACCTTCTTGGCGCCGGTGTAGGACAGGGTCGAGAAACGCGGGCGGCTCACATACTCCGCCTCCGGCACGAGCCGGCGGAGCAGCGGCTTGATCGTCTCGGAGCCGAGGAACAGCGTCTCGTGCCGGCCTCGTGCGTGCAGCAGCCGCGCCGTGAAGACGTGGCCGCGCTCGGGGTCGGCGCAGAGCTGGATCTCGTCGACGGCGAGGAAGTCGACCGGCCGGTCGAGCGGCATCGATTCGACGGTGCAGACGAAATAGGACGGGTTCGGCGGGACGATCTTCTCCTCGCCGGTGATCAGCGCGACGGAGCGCGCCCCTTTCTGCCTGACGATGCGGTCGTAGTTCTCCCGGGCGAGAAGGCGGAGCGGAAAGCCGATCATCCCGCTCTGGTGGCCCAGCATGCGCTCGATGGCAAAGTGCGTCTTACCGGTATTCGTCGGTCCAAGGACCGCCACGACACGCGCGGCCGACGAGAAAACGCCCATGGCTTGAGAATCGGATGCGCGGCTCTGTTTCGCAACCCTCTACCGGGATTTTTCCGGACCGGTTCCGATCCGCTTCGCTCAGCGCAGCGCGTTCTGGATCAGGTAGGAAGCGAAGTCCGCGGGCTTCGGCTTGACCGCGCGCAGCTCTTCCGCGCCGGAGAGCGCCCGCGCCACCAGCAGGCTGTTCTCGACGTGCGCCGGCAGCACCTTGAAGATTCCCGGCGTGCCTTTGAGCCGTGGATAGAGGTTCGGGTCGATCATGCGCTCCTTCCGGACGAGCCGCTCGATCGCCTGCGCCTCGTCGAAATCGTCCGGCGCCGGCTGGCTCTTCACCATCGTCCAGTCGGTCTCGCCGGCCCAGCCGGCCGCGGCGACGAACGGCTTCACCGGTTCGGCGGTGCAGCCCACCTTGAAGACATGCTTGCTGAGGCCGACATCCGACGCCCACTGGCTCAGTTTGGCGCTCCGCGCCACGTAGATCACGCTCATCGGCCGCCGTCTTCTCCCGCTTCTCCTTGCCCGCCGGGCGCTTCGCGTCGCCCCGCTCGGGGCATCACTGTGCTGCGTGGCGCGCCGGCTGTCGATCCCCGCCGTCGCCGTCGCCGCGCAGTCCGCTATCGCGGCGTCCCGGCGCCGCCGGCATGCGACGGCGACGGACCCGCCGCCGCGGGCCGCGGGCACCGCAGCATCTCCAGCGTGCGCAGGGTCAGCCGGTGCTCGCTCTCCTTGAGCGGCTGCGCCGTGAGGTCGCGGAGGCGGTCGCACATCGTCCGGCCCTGCGGCGCGACCGGCGGCGGCAGCGTCGCGCCGGACAGGGCCTCCTCGGCCTGCGGCGTCGCTTCGAGGCTGTCGGTCTCATCCTCGTCGGCGGCAGCGGACGCTTCGACGGACGGCGGCTGCATCGATCCGTCGGCGCCGTCGGCGTGAACGGCACCGGCGGCGCCGATGAAGAGCGGCAAGAGCGCGGCGAGGGCAAGGCGCATCTGCGTCATCCTAATCCGCCGCGGCCGGCGGCGGCGAGGAGCCGCGCCGCGCCGCGCCGCGTCACGACATCCTGGCCAGCGCCAGCACGGCCGCGACGAGGATCAGGATGGCGAAATAGATCCAGGTCCGCCATCCGTTAAGCCCTTGCCGGAACTGCTGCTGGCGCGTCGCGCGGGTACGTTCGCGCCGGATCGATTTCAGGTCGACGATCTTCGACAGGGTTGCCTCCGCCGTTAGGCCGGCCGTGCGAGAACAACCTGAAACTAAGCCGTGCGGTTCCGTCCGTCGAGTATGCTCGCGCTTGCTTCGGCCCGAGCGGCAAGGTTATGTCGACGCCGGCCTGCGGCCTGGAGCCTGCCGACACAGGCTCTTAGCTTTGGAATGCCGGCAGGGCCGGGACGGACGCGGGATGGACGACGGGCTCGACATCACCCACGCGGAGCAATTGGAGCGGTTCGGCGAGCTTTATCGCGACCGCAAGGGCATCTGGCGCGAGGTTGCGACGCGTCGCGAGGTGCGGGTCTGGCAGCGTTTCCTCTCCGGTCGGCGGCTCGATCTGCTCAACCCGACGCCGTTCGACTTCGAGTCGGAGGACCTCGCCCTCGGCCTGTCGCGCGAGGCGCGCTGGAACGGGCAGACGCGCGGCCCGTACCCGTACTCGGTCGCGCAGCATTCGCTCGACGTCCTCGCGCTGGTGCGCTCCCGGCGCGGCGGCTGCCCGCGCGACCTGGCGCTCGCCGCGCTGCTCCATGACGCGTCCGAGGGGCTGGGCGGAGCCGGCGACGTGATTTCGCCGCTGAAGGTGATCCTCGGTCCGGGCTACCGCATGGTCGAGCAGAATTTGCAGCGCATCGCCTTCGCCCATTACGGGCTGCCGGAGATCCTGCCGCCGGAGTGGAAGAAGATCATCAAGAAGGCGGATCGGATCATGGCGGCGACCGAGGCCTACCAGCTCGCCGCCTACACCCTCGACGAGCTGCGCGACCCCAAGGTGTTGGACAACCCCGAGAAGCCGCGCACCGATATCGCGCTCGAACCCTGGCCGCCCGAGATCGCGCGCGCCCGGTTCCTTGAGGAACTGTCCCGCCTTCTCCCCACGCAGCGCCGCTGACCCGGAGACGCCGGCCCGCCCGTCGCGCGGCGGGCAGGCGGGTTGGCCGGGGGCCTTCGTGCAGATCGAGATTGTTCCGGCTTCCGCTCTCGGTATACTTCCCGACCGGAGGTTGAGTCTTCCCGGCAAGATCTCCGCGGCGAGCGATTATCAAGTTCTCGAATGACCGGCGCAGCCATCATTTCCCGAATCGCCCTCCTCGTTTTTCTCGGCCTTTGCGGATCCTTTCCGCTCTCGTCGCTCCACGCCGAATCGGGCGTGCCGTCCAACGACGGGCACGCGAATACGGGTGCGGACGGCGCGCCCGCGCCCGCTGCGGCCGCGACCGGCAACGGATCGTTCCGCGTCGACGCCGGTGCCTTCCGGAGCGAGGAGAACGCCCGGTCGAGGTGCGAGCCGCTGATCGCGAAGGGCTTCCCCCTGGCGGTCGTCCGCGGACTCGGCAGCCAGGGGCGGCCGCTCTTCTTCTGCCGGTCGCCGCTGCTCATGCCGCACGCCGATGCGCAGGCCGTGGCGGCGCGACTCCGGACGGACGAATCGCTGCGCGACGTCATGGTCACCTGGGAGCAGGGCGCCGGGATGAGGCAGGTCAAGGCGCTGCCGCAGGCGCTCCCGGTGAGGCATGCCGCGCGGCCGCAGCCGGAGAAGGCGAGGGAAGCTATTGCTCTCGATCCCGCGCTCAAGGCCGATTTCGAGCAATTCATGAGCGATCGCGACTCGGCTCTCGAATACAGTTTCCGGGCCGATTTCGAACGCTTCATGGCGGAACGGGGGGCGACCCCGCCGGAAGCAGCCCCGGCGACGCAGGCGTCCGACAGGTCTCCGGCCGGGCAGAAGCCGAAAGATCCCGGCGGCGACCGGCCCGCGCCGCCGCTTGCCGCCGCCACCGCTGCCGTCGCCGCCACAAGCGCGGGGCGAGGCATAGCGGGGTCTTCATCGAGCGCCGCCGCCACCGCGCTCGGCGGAAACTGGTGCGGCGAACTCACGCTCTACAAGGGCCTTGCGCCGCAGACGTGGGAGTTCCTGGCGGCGCAGCGCGTCCGGATCCGGTTTCCGGTCGTCGCCGGAGCGAGCCGCGGTGCGATGCGGAGCAAGGAGGAGAATGTCGAATTGACGCCGGACCGCCGCGTGCGGCTGGTCAGCGACGGAGACATCTTCCGTTCCGAGGCCGTCTACGAGATCGACGGCCCGCGGCTGCGCGGCGTCAGCTATCGCCGTGTCGACAAGCGGACGGGCGAGGAGCGGAACGCCGTGCCCGACACGCTCACGCGGTGCGGCGGGGACGGCATGTCGTCGAGTTCCTGACGAATCCCGGTTACGGCAGCCGGTTGGTGGAATGCGGCAGGACCAGCCGTAGGCTGGCCGCCTGCTCGATCTCGGGCAGCAGCCTGGCGCCGCCGGCAGCGCCGTCGACCATGAAGATCAGCCTGCTGCCGCCGCGCGCCCCGCGCGCGAGCTGTTCACCGGCGGCCGGCGACAGGCGGTCGGCGTCGGAAACCACGATGGTCGCACGCGGCAAGGGCCGGTTCTCGTCGTACGCGAAATGCATCCGCAGCGCATTCCAGCCGAGCAGCCGTTGTACGGTGCCGACGGGCCAGCCCGCGGCGCGGCTCAGCTCCTCGGTGCCCGAGTCGGCGGCGCCGACGAGGAAGACTTCCTCCTGAAGTACGAAGCCGACTTCGATCAGCGCCCGGACCAGCGGGTACGATTTGGGCGGCGGGCCGGCCGCGACGATGCTGATCGGCGCGCCGAGCAGCGCCGCCATGAACTCGATCGGCGTACCGGCGAGAAGCCCGACATCGGCCACCCGCGTCGCCGCGGCGTCGATCCGGGCACGGTCGACGGCGAAACCTTTCGCCAGGCGGAGGAGGTGCGCCGCGAATTGGGACAATCGTGCTGCTCCTCCGTAATTCGAGTCGAATGCCGTTTATCAACTTCCGCGATTGTGACTCGCCAGGTTCCGGCGTCAACGACTCATTTCACCCGCCCGTGAGCGGTGTCATGCGGCCATGCCGCCCGCAGCCGGGGCGAGATGTCCCCGGCGCGATGCCGCATTCCGCCATGTCGACGGCGCGGCGCAGTGCATCCGCCGCTACCTGCTGTCGCGCAGCCGGACCAGGGCGGGCCAGTGATGCGCCGCCCGCTTACCGCCCGGCGGCACGGCGGGCGGCGCTTGGAGGAACGTGAAACGGATGCGCGCATAATCGGTACGCGTCGCCCCGTCGACCGTGGCGCCCAGCTTGCGCGCCAGCGCCAGCATCGCCTCGTTCTCGTGCAGCACGTCGCCGATCAGCTCGTCGATGCCGCGGGTACGGCACTCCTCGATCAATCGCATCAGCAGCGCCGTGCCGATGCCGCGTCGCTTCAGGTCCGACCGCACCGCCACCGCGAAATCGGCCGACCGTGTCTCCGGGACGATGACGGCGCGGCCGATGCCGACGATTTCGGTGAGGACCAGGCGCCGCCTCTGAAACGCGCCGAGCACGATCTCGCCGGGCGCCGCCGCCGTCAGCCAAGCCAGCTCGCGCGCAGTGACCTGCGGGACGGCGCGGCCGAAGCGGAGCCGCAGGTCGTCGCCGTGGATCCGCGTGTAGAACGCGCGATGCAATGTCTCGTCGCGCCGGCGCAGCGGCCGGACGCTGCCGGCAAAAGCCGTCGGCGGCCTCGCCGACGACCACAGCGCAGCGACGCCGGGGCGCGGCATCCGGCGCCGCACGACCATCGGCAGGAAGGAGAGCGATCTCGATTCCCGTCGTGTATCGGTGTCCTGGGCGACGTATCTGCTCATCGGATTCACCCGATGTTGCCGTATTCGCCGGTATTCCCGATTGGCGCTCGGGAACAGCGTTTCGTAGGAACGTGCATGGCCCGGCAGTTTTATGATATTGATATCACTCTACGGCGGTGACAAGCGGGATTCATGCAGGCGCGACCGCCGTGGTGGTACGGTGGCGGCAGATTTGGCAGCGCCGGCAATGACGGACGGGGAGGAAGAAGCGTGCCCACCAGTCCCTTGAAGTCGCAGGGGCAGCGCAGCGGCACCAAGGATGGCGTCGCCATGCCGGCAGCGTCGCCGGTGTCGAGGGCGACGGCGGCGGTGCCGCTAAAGCGGCAGCCCGGCCGCGCCCGCGATGCGCTCGTCGCCATCGCCGCCGAGCAGTTCAATACGGTCGGCTATTACGGGACCGATTCGAACCGCATCGCCCGCGCCGCGGGGTACGCTCCGGGTACTTTCTACAATCATTTTCCCAACAAGCTCGCGATCTTCCTGGAGGTCTACGAGAACTGGGTGACATGGGAATGGCAGCGGGTGCGCGAGGCCGTGACCGCGGGCGGCGATCTGGCGGCGATCATTCGCGACCTCGTGCGGCGCGTCCTCGACCACCATCGCAAGTGGCGGGTCTTCCGGGCCAGTCTCCGCGCGCTCAGCGATACCGATCCCGCGGTACGCGAGGCGCGCCTCGTGCAGCGCGAGCGCCAGCTCCGGATGATGGCCGAGCTGATCGCTCTTCTGGGCGCGCCGCCGTCGTCGAAAGCCGAGATGGCGATCGTTACCTACACCGTGGAACGAGCCTGCGACGCCGTCGCCGACGGCGACTTCCAGGCGCTCGGCGTTTCGGCCGACGACGTGGTCCATTATCTCGAAACCGAATTGATGCGGCTCGTCCGCTCGGCCTGACCGGCCGCACCCGCCGACCTGCTCCTGCCGGCGGGTGCGGCCCGCAATCCGGCGCGTATTTGCCATCTTCCGGTGTCTTGACAGGAAAATGATTATCGACTGATACTGATATAGATATCAGTCAGTAAACAATCATGCGTGATCCGGCTGCCGGATCGGCCATGATGAAGAGCATCGATCGTCGGAACGCAGAGAGGGTGACCGAGTCAGCCAGCACATCCGGTAGAAGATGGCGACGTAAGTAAGTCTCAACGTTCAAATCCAAAATAATGATTTCGATGCACGCCTCGCGGCGAGATCGAAGAAACGGGAGAAACCCTGATGAAACGTTATGGCTTCAGCGTCACGGCTGTGGTGCTGGCATGCGGCGTGGTTGGCACCGGAGACGCACTGGCATCGGGATTTCAAGTGCGCGAGAACAGCCCTGCATTGCAGGGAACCGCCTTCGCCGGCTCGGCGTCGAAAGCGGACGACGTCTCGACCATCTTCAACAACCCGGCCGGCATGACGCGGCTCTCCGGCTTTCAGGCCGGTGGCGGCGCGACGCTCATCCTGCCGTCGGGAACGTTCAACGGCGGCGCTACGACGGCGTTCAGGACGCCCGTCGCGGGCTCGGTGGATGAGGACGCGGGTACTCCGGAGCCCGTGCCGAACCTCTACGCCCTCGCCAGCGTGACCGATGATCTGAAGCTTGGACTCGCCGTGACGAGCCCGTTCGGGCTGGTCACGACGTACAATTCCGATTGGGTCGGCCGCTATCAGGCGATCAAGTCGGCGCTCCGGACGATCGACGTCAACCCGAACGTCGCGTATCGCGTGAACAGCTATCTGTCGGTCGCCGGCGGCATGTCGGCACAATATGCGTATACGGAACTCGGCAACGCGATCAACAGCACGACCGTGGCGCGCAGCGCCGGTTTGCCGCTGACGCTTCCTGACGGGAACTTTACCGTTAAGGGCAACGACTGGTCGTGGGGCTACAATTTCGGCGTGCTCCTGGAGCCACGGCCGGATACGCGGATCGGGGCGACCTATCGGTCGCGGATCAGGCAGAACTTGACCGGCGATGCGAGCTTCACGGTGCCGACGGTGCTTTCCGCCCTGCCGGTGTTCCGAAGCGGCCCCGCAAGCGCAAAGCTGGTGCTGCCCGACACCGCGACGCTCAGCATCACGCACGATGTGACGCGGGATTGGACGATCATGTCCGACGTGAGCTGGACCCACTGGAGCGTGTTCAAGCAGCTGACGGTCAACAACGCTTCCGGCGGCGCCATCTACTCTCAGCCGGAGAACTGGCGCGATACCGTGTTCTTTGCGCTCGGCACGGAGTACCGCCCGACCGACAAATGGGCGCTGCGCTTCGGCGTCGCCGCCGACCGCACGCCGGTCGAGGACCAGTTCCGTACGGCGCGCCTCCCGGACTCGAACCGCTACTGGATCTCGTTCGGTGCCGGCTACTCGATCCTGCCCGGCGTGACGGTCGACGCCGCCTATACCCATATCTTCGGCGGGACGGTCTCGATCAACGAGACGTCGCCGACCGCCGACTTGCTGAGCGGCTCCTACGATAACCACGTCGACATCTTCGGCCTGTCGACGCAGGTGAAGTTCTAGAATGCGGCCGGGACCGGGGCGGGGCGCGGCTCCCACGCCCCGCCCCGGTTCCGGCCGGCGCAGGGAGACACTGCATGGCGACTGAGTTGCCCTGGCTGGCGTCCTATCCTTCCGCCGCGCGGTGGGACGTGAGCTTCCCGCCGGAGCGCGTCGACAGGCTTCTCGACGAGACCGTCGAGCGCTTCCCCGACAGGCCCTGTGTCGAGTTCCTGGGGAAGCGGTACAGCTATCGCGAGATCGGCGATTACGTCGCGCGCGCCGCTGCCGGTCTGCAGGCGCGGGGCGTGACGAAGGGCACGCGGGTCGGTCTGTTCATGCCGAACTGTCCCTATTCGGTGATCGCCTATTACGCGATCCTGAAGACCGGCGGGATCGTCGTGAGCTTCAACCCGCTCTACGCCGAGGCGGAGCTGCGTCACCAGATCCGCGACTCCGGCGTCGAGATCATGATGACGCTGGATCTTGCGGCGCTGCATGGGCCGCTTCTCAAGATGCTCGACGGCTCGACGCCCCTCAAGACGGTCGTCTGCTGCTCGATGGCGGATGCGCTGCCCTTTCCGAAGAACCGGCTGTTCGGCCTGCTGCGGCGGCGCGAGCGGGCGGCGGTCCCGAACGACGGGCGCCACGTCGCCTTCGCCACGCTGACCGAGAACGATGGGAAGGTCGCGCCGGTCGAGATCGACCCGCTCCGCGACGTCGCCGTGCTGCAATACACCGGAGGGACCACCGGCACGCCGAAGGGTGCGATGCTGACGCACGATAATCTCTCCGTGAACGCCAGGCAGTGCCGGGCTTGGTTCCCGACGCTGGCGCCCGGC
The DNA here is from genome assembly GCA_036403035.1 of Allostellaceae bacterium. Taxonomy (GTDB): domain Bacteria; phylum Pseudomonadota; class Alphaproteobacteria; order ATCC43930; family CGMCC-115725; genus DASWRT01. The sequence goes on from DASWRT010000290.1 coordinate 12,314, forward strand.
GGGGAACGCGTGGTCGCGGTGCTCCCGTTCTTCCACGTTTTCGGGATGTCCGTGGTGATGAATTTCGGCGTCGCCATCGGGGCCGAGCTGATCCTGCTGCCGCGGTTCGAGCTGAAGCAGCTCCTGGAAACGATCAATGCCAGGAAGCCGACCGTGTTCGCCGGCGTCCCGACGATCTTCAACGCGATCAATACGCACGCCGACGCATCGCGCTACGACCTCTCGTCGATCAAGCGCTGCTTCTCCGGCGGCGCGCCGCTGCCGGTCGAGGTGAAGGCCAAGTTCGAACGCAACACCGGCTGCATCCTCGTCGAAGGGTACGGCCTCACCGAAACCGCGCCGGTGGTGACGTCCAATCCGCCGGAGGGCTTGAACAAGCCGGGCTCGATCGGCGTGCCGTTCCCCGGCACCGTGATCGAGATCGTGGCGCTCGACGGCTCCGACCGGGTCCTGCCGCCGGGCGAGCGCGGCGAGGTCTGCGTGCGCGGGCCGCAGGTGATGGCCGGCTATTGGCGGAAGCCCGAGGAGACGGCGAAGGTGCTGCGCAACGGGCGGCTGCATACCGGCGATGTCGGCTACATGGATGAGGACGGCTACGTCTTCCTCGTCGACCGGATCAAGGACGTGATCCTGTGCAGCGGCTACAACGTCTATCCGCGTCAGGTCGAGGAGGCGATCTACCAGCATCCCTCGGTCGCCGAGTGTCTGGTCGTCGGCATGCCGGACGCCTATCGCGGCCAGACGGTCAAGGCCTACATCGTCCGCCGCGCCGGCATGGCGCTCGATCAGCAGGAGCTGATCGCCTTCCTCAAGGACAAGCTCTCGGCGATCGAGATGCCGAAGATCGTGGAGTTCCGCGAGACGCTGCCGAAGACCGCGATCGGCAAGCTCTCCCGCAAGGCGCTGCTCGACGAAGCCGCGGCGGCGATGGAACCGCAGCAGCAGACGCAGGCGTAGCGCGGTAGAGCTGGGCGAGCCAGCGAGCCAACCGGTGTGCCGGCGCGGTCTTGCCGCGATCGGCCCTTTACGTTAACGTCAACGTCACCTACATAACGCGAACGGCAGGTTGCTCCGTGCAGAACGGCGAAGGCGGCGGCATCAAGGGTGAGGGCAGCATGTACTCGATCGGCAAACTCGCGAACGAGTTCGCGGTCTCGCCGCGCGCGATCCGTTTCTACGAGGACCAGGGCTTGCTGGCCCCGCAGCGGGTCGGCGGCAACCGCGTCTACGGCGCGCGCGACCGTGCCCGCCTCAAGCTGATCCTGCGCGGCAAGCGCCTGGGCTTCAGCCTGTCGGACATAAGCGAGCTGCTCGATCTCTACGACGTCGATCCGGCGCACGAGACGCAGCTCCGCGCGACGCTGAAGAAGGGGCGGGACCGGATCGCCGAACTGGAGCAGCAGCTCGCCGAGATCGCCACGACATTGCAGGAGCTGCGCGACATCGAAGCGCTGCTCGCCGAGCGGCTCCGCCAACGGGAAGAGGCGTCGCGGCCGACCGCGGCCGACGATGCCGCATCGCAACGCAAGAGGACCACCGGATGAAACCCGTCGTCATCGCCGGCTACGCCCGCTCGCCGTTCCATTTCGCCAAGAAGGGCAAGCTCACCAGAGTCCGCCCCGACGAGCTGGCCGCGAAGGTCGTCGAGGCGCTGGTCGAGCGCACCAAGGTCAAGCCCGAGGACATCGAGGACGTGATCGTCGGCTGCGCCTTCCCCGAAGGCGAGCAGGGCATGAACGTCGCCCGCATCATCTCCTTCCTCGCGCATCTGCCGATCTCGGCCGCCGGCACGACGGTCAACCGCTTCTGCGGCTCATCGATGCAGGCGATCCACATGGCGGCCGGCGCGGTCCAGATGGACGCGGGCGAGGTGTTCGTCTGCGCCGGCGTGGAATCGATGACGCGCGTGCCGCTCGGCGGCTTCAACCCGATGCCGCATCCGGGTCTCGTGGCCGAGTTCCCGCAGGCCTACATGTCGATGGGCGAGACCGCCGAGAACGTCGCGCGCAAGTATCAGGTGACGCGCGAGCAGCAGCAGGAGATGGCGGTCGAGAGCCACCGCAAGGCCGCCGCCGCGCAGCAGGCCGGCAGGCTGACCGACGAGATCGTGCCGATCGCGACCAGGGAAGGCGCGGTCGATTCCGACGGCTGCATCCGCCCGGACACCAGCATGGAAGGCTTGTCCGGCCTCAAGCCCGCCTTTGAGGAGAACGGCACGGTGACCGCCGGCACCTCGTCGCCGCTGACCGACGGCGCCGCGGCGGTGCTGGTCTGCACCGAGGACTATGCGGAGCGGCACGGGCTGCCGGTGCTGGCGCGCCTCAAGAGCATCGCGGTCGCCGGCTGCGGGCCGGAGATCATGGGCATGGGCCCGGTCGGCGCGAGCCGCAAGGCGTTGCAGCGCGCCGGCCTGACGATCGACCAGATCGACGTGGTCGAGATCAACGAGGCCTTCGCCAGCCAGGCGCTCGCCTGCATCAGCGACCTCGGCATCGACCGCGCCAAGGTCAACCTCGACGGCGGCGCGATCGCGCTCGGCCATCCGCTCGGCGCGACCGGTGCCCGCATCACCGGCAAGGCTGCGGCGCTGCTGAAGCGCGAGGGCAAGCGCTACGCGCTGGCGACGCAGTGCATCGGCGGCGGCCAGGGCATCGCGACCGTGCTGGAAGCGGTGTGACGCCATGACCACGCCAACCACCCCGATCAAGAAGGCCGCCGTCATCGGCGCCGGCCTGATGGGCAGCGGCATCGCCGCCCACATCGCGAACGCCGGCGTACCGGTGGTCCTGCTCGACATCGTGCCGAAGGGTGCTACGAACCGGAACGCGCTGGCCGAAGGCGCGGTCGCGAAGCTGCTGAAGAGCGATCCCGCCGCCTTCATGCATCCGCGGAACGCCAAGCTCGTCACCGCCGGCAACCTTGAGGACCATCTCGACCTCCTCAAGGATTGCGACTGGATCGTCGAGGCGGTGATCGAGGATGTCGGCGTCAAGCAGGCGCTCTACCGGAAGCTCGACGCCGTGCGAAAGCCGGGCGGCGTCGTCTCCTCGAACACCTCGACGATCCCGCTGCGGATGCTGACCGAGGGCGCGTCGGCGGAGTTCGCCCGCGACTTCCTGGTGACGCACTTCTTCAACCCGCCGCGCTACATGCGGCTCTTGGAGATCGTCGCCGGGCCGGCGACGCGGCCGGAGGCGGTCGAAGCGATCGCCGCGTTCTGCGACGTCAGGCTCGGCAAGGGCGTCGTCCGCTGCAAGGACACGCCGGGCTTCATCGCCAACCGCATCGGCACCTACTGGATCCAGGCGGCGGCCAACGCGGCGGTCGATCTCGGCCTCGACGTCGAGGAGGCCGACGCGGTGATGGGCCGTCCGTTCGGCATGCCGAAGACCGGCGTGTTCGGCCTGATCGACCTCGTCGGGCTCGACCTGATGCCGCACGTCTCGCGGTCGCTGCAATCGACGTTGCCGGCACACGACGCCTATCAGGCGATCTACCGCGAGGAGCCGCTGTTCCTGCGGATGATCGCCGAGGGGCTGATCGGCCGGAAGGGGAAGGGCGGCTTCTACCGCCTGAACCGCGCCGGCGGCGAGAAGCGGAAGGAAGCGATCGACCTCCGGACCGGCGAGTACCGGCCGACCCGCAAGCCGCAGCTCGCGAGCCTCGCGGAGGCCGCAGCCGCCAGGGACCCGGCGGCGCTGCTGATGCATGAAGACAAGGGCGGGCAGTTCGCCCGCGCCGTGATGGGCGGCACGCTGGCCTACGCCGCGTCGCTGGCGCCGGAGATCGCCGACAGCGTCGTCGCGGTCGACGAGGCGATGCGCCTCGGCTACGCCTGGAAGAAGGGACCATTCGAGCTGATCGACGCGATCGGCGCCGACCGCTTCGCCGCGGCGCTGGAGCAGGCCGGCGTCCCGGTGCCGCCGCTGCTGAAGCAGGCGCTCGGCCGCTCCTTCTACCGCGTCGAGAACGGCGCGCTCGAATACCTCACCGTGGAGGGCGCCTACGCCCCGGTGCGGCGGGCCGAAGGCGTCTTGCTGCTGGAGGACGTGAAGCGCGCGGCCGGGCCGGGCGGCAAGCCGCTCGCGAAGAACGGTTCGGCGAGCCTGTGGGACATCGGCGACGGCGTCGCCTGCCTCGAATTCCACACCAAGATGAACGCGCTCGACGCCGACGTGATGGCGATGGTCCGCAAGGCGCTGGAGATCGTGCCGCGGCAGGGCTTCAAGGCGCTGGTCGTCTACAACGAGGGCAGCAACTTCTCGGTCGGCGCCAATATCGGGCTCGCGCTGTTCGCTGCGAACGTCGCGGCGTGGCCGATGGTCGAGCAGGCGATGGCCGAGGGGCAGAACGCCTACAAGGCGCTGAAATACGCGCCGTTCCCGGTGGTCGGCGCGCCCGCCGGCATGGCGCTGGGTGGCGGCTGCGAGATCCTGCTGCACTGCGACGCGATCCAGGCGCACGCCGAGAGCTATATCGGCCTCGTCGAGACCGGCGTCGGCATGGTGCCGGGCTGGGGCGGTTGCAAGGAGATGCTGGCCCGCGCCTTCGCCCGGAAGAAGCGGCCGCAGGGACCGATGCCGCCGGTCGGGACAACGTTCGAGACGATCGCGCTCGCCAAAGTGTCGAAGTCGGCGGAGGAGGCGCGGGACATGCTGATCCTGCGCGAGGGCGACGGCATCACGATGAACCGCGACCGGCTGCTCGCCGACGCGAAGGCGAAGGCGCTGTCGCTGGCGGCGGCGGGCTACAAGCCGCCGGAGCCGCCGGTGCTGACGCTGCCGGGGCCGACCGCCCGCGCCGCGCTGAAGCTCGCCGTGCACGACCTCGTCGGCCAGGGCAAGGCGACGAAATACGACGCGGTCGTCGCCGACGGGCTCGCCGAGGTTCTGTCGGGCGGCGACGAGGCCGACCCGACCGTCGAGACCGGCGAGGACGCGCTCTATGCGCTGGAGCGGCGCGTGCTGCTGGGACTGATCCGCCGGCCGCAGACGCTCGCCCGCATCGAGCACATGCTCGAGACCGGAAAGCCGTTGAGGAACTAGCTTTTAGCCGTCAGCTATCAGCCGTCAGCCATCAGTGCTGGCCGGCTCTTGGCTGACGGCTGAAAGCTGATAGCTGAGAGCCAGAGACGATGACGACATACAAGGCCCCGCTCCGGGACTACCGCTTCGTCCTCAACGAGCTGTTCGACGCCGGCACGGTGCTGCCGGCGCTGCCCGGCTACGAGGAGGCGACGCCGGAGACGGTCGAGGCGATCCTGGAAGAGGGCGCCAAGCTCTGCGAGGAGGTGCTGTTCCCGCTCAACCGCTCCGGCGACGAGGAGGGCTGCACCTACGAGAACGGCGTCGTCCGCACGCCGAAGGGCTTCAAGGAAGCGTACGAGACGTACCGCCGGAACGGCTGGACCGCGCTCGCCGCCGAGCCGGAATGGGGCGGGCAGGGACTGCCGCACACGCTGGGCTTCCTGATGAGCGAGATGGTCGCCTCGGCCAACCTATCGTTCGGGATGTATCCCGGCCTGTCGCACGGCGCGATCGACGCCTTGCAGCAGCACGGCTCGCCATCGCTGAAGCGGCGCTACCTGCCGCGCCTCGTCGAGGGCGTCTGGAGCGGCACGATGTGCCTGACCGAGCCGCATTGCGGCACCGACCTCGGGCTGATGCGCACCAAGGCCGTCCCGGTCGACGGCGGCGCATCCGACGGCGGCGGCGGCGAGGACCGGCGCTACCGCATCACCGGCACCAAGATCTTCATCTCGGCCGGCGAGCACGACCTGACCGAGAACATCCTGCACCTCGTGCTGGCGCGGCTTCCCGACGCGCCGTCGGGGGTCAAGGGCATCAGCCTGTTCCTCGTGCCGAAGTTCCTGGTCAAGGACGATTCGGGCGCGCCGGGGGCGCGCAACGGCGTCCGCTGCGGCTCGATCGAGCACAAGATGGGGATCAAGGCGTCCTCGACCTGCGTCATGAACTTCGACGAGGCCGAGGGCTACCTCGTCGGCGCGCCGCACAAGGGCATGCGCTGCATGTTCACGATGATGAACGCGGCGCGGTTCGGCGTCGGCATGCAGGGGCTCGGCATCGCCGAGACCGCGTACCAGAGCGCGCGGGCCTATGCGCTGGACCGCCTCCAGGGCCGCTCGCTCGCCGGCGCCAAGGAGCCGGAGAAGGCGGCCGACCCGATCATCGTCCACCCCGACGTGCGCCGCATGCTGCTGACGCAGAAGGCGTATGTCGAGGGGATGCGGGCGCTCGCCGCCTGGGTCGCGATCGAGCTGGACGTCTCGTTGAAGCACCCCGACCCCGAGCGCCGGCAGGAGGCGGACGACCTCGTCGCGCTGCTGATGCCGATCGTCAAGGCGTTCTTCACCGACGCCGGGTTCGAGGCCGCGAACCTCGGCGTGCAGGTGATGGGCGGGCACGGCTACATCCGCGAGCACGGGATGGAGCAGCTCGTCCGCGACGCGCGGATCACGCAGCTCTACGAGGGCGCCAACGGCATCCAGGCGCTCGACCTCGTCGGGCGCAAGATGCCGATGCACGCAGGGCGCCTGCTGCGCCGCTTCTTCCACCCGGTCGAGCGCTTCATCGCCGAGGCCGGGCAGGGCGATCCGCGGATGGCCGAGTTCGTGATGCCGCTCGCCAAGGCGTTCGCGCGGTTGCAGCAGCTGACGCTGCACGTCGCGCAGCAGGGCATGGCGAAGCCGGAGGAGGCCGGCGCCGCGGCGAGCGACTATCTCCGGATCTTCGCGCTGATCGCGCTCGGCTACATGTGGGCGCGCACGGCGCAGGCAGCGCTCGCCAAGGCGGACGCCGCCGACGGTGCGGGGAACCCCGAGGCGGCGTTCTACAAGGCGAAGCTCGCCACCGCGCGTTTCTACATAGCCCGCGTGCTGCCGCAGCACACGGCCAACGCCGCCGCGATCATGGCCGGCGCCAAGCCGCTGATGGAACTGGAGGCGGGGTCGTTCTGACCGCGCGCCGCTGCCTTTCCCGGCACGGCCATCTGCGCTCCGCCACTATCGCCATACGGGGCGGAGCGTAGCGTCGAGGAGGGATTGACGGACCGGCCGGTCCCCGGCCGACAGTCCCTCCTCGACTTTTTCCAGTGATCCGAAATGGATACAGAGCGTCCTTGACGCCGGGTCTGCGCGCGGCGCTGACCCACGGATTCCGCCCGACCTGAAAATACAGGAAGCCGGTTTGGTTTAAGTTACTGACTCAAAACGATTCATGCTCCGAAAAAACAGGAGAGGAACAGGAAATCGCTCCTGTTTTCGTCCTGTTATTTTCCTGTTCCTCTCCTGTTTTTGTTTCCTGACCACCCACTCCGCTGCACTGGCGATATGCCGCCTCCCCGTGCCGGGCGGCACCGGGCTTTCCG
>DASWRT010000291.1:0-2636 GCA_036403035.1 Allostellaceae bacterium
TCCTGCCCGACCGACCGCCGGCCGGCCGGCCGGCCGAGCCGCGGCTGGATCGTTCCGGGGCGCTGCCGAAAATTCGCCCTTCACCTGTCGTCCTTTTGGGAGCATTGGTCAAGCCGCGATCGAGGCGAGAAGCAGCCAGGAGGACGGCCGATGCACGCGATGTTCCGCGACGTGAAGGTGATCCCCGTACTGACGATCGAGGATGCGGCCGACGCCGTGCCGCTCGCCCGGGCACTGGCGAAAGGGGGGCTACGCGTCCTGGAGGTGACGTTGCGCACGCCCGCGTCGCTTGCGGCGCTGACGGCGATCTCACGCGAGGTGCCGGAGACGACGGTCGGCGCCGGCACGGTGCTGCGTCCCTCCGACGTGACGCGGGCGAGGGAGGCGGGAGCCAAGTTCCTGGTCAGCCCCGGCCTGACGCCGGACCTCGCCGCGGCCGGGCTCGGCACCGGCCTGCCGTTCCTGCCGGGAGCGGTGACGCCGTCCGAGATCATGTCGGCGCGCGACCTCGGCTGCTCGTTCCTCAAGTTCTTCCCGGCGGAACCGGCGGGCGGCGCGGCGGCGCTGCGCAGCTTCGCCGCCGTGTTCGCTGGCGTCGCCTTCTGCCCGACCGGCGGCGTCAACGCCGGCAACCTCGCCGACTATCTCTCCCTGCCGAACGTGCCGCTGGTCGGCGGGAGCTGGATGGTGCCGCCCGACGCCGTCGCCGCACGCGCCTGGGACCGGATCGAGGGAGCCGCGCGCGACGCAGTCGCACTCGCCGAAACCTATAAGTTGATTTAGAACTGTTGGAGAAATCGTTCAAGTTTTCGTGTGACCTGCGTCACATCTAGTTAATAAAGATTTAATGGTTATATTTCCTCCAGTCACTGATGCTGGTAAATTCTGCCAGTAAACGAGATGGGGGAGAGACAGCCATGCGGGGCAGGGCGGCCGCGACCGCTTCTCTCGTGCTTGTCACGACACTGACGGCATCGGCAGTGTTGCGACTGGGCACGGTGGCGGCTCAGACGCCGACATCCACACCGGCACCAATAGCCTCGGCGCCGGGCGCCGGGATGCCGGCCGCCACACCGCGGCAATACCCCGATCGGCCCGGCGAGCTGCTGGAGCTGATGCTGTGGGACACGGTGCGCAACGAGCGCGATCCGGCCGCCTTCGAAGAGTATCTCCGGCAGTACCCCAATGGGCATTTTGCGACCGTCGCGAAGCTGCGGCTGGCCGCGCTGCGCGGCGACGCCGCCGCGGAAACCCGTGCGGCGGCGGATACGCCGCCCGCCCCGGAGGAGACCGCCGCCGCCGCGAGCGGCACCAGCAGCGCTCCCGTGCGTGTGGCGCGGCTACCCCGCGACGGTGGGTATGCGACTGCACCGGGGGCCGAGACGATGCCGAGCGGTCAGCCGATCACTGCCTATGACGAGGCGTTCGGGCGCCTGCGCGCCGCCGACTACGCCGGGGCCGCGACAATGCTGCGGCGCTTCGTCGAGACGTACCCGAACGACCCGCTCGCCACCAACGCGCAGTACTGGCTCGGCGAAGTCTATCTGCAGCGCGGCGACTACGGCGGCGCCGCGTCGGCCTTCGCCGACGCTTATGCGCGCCGACCCGACGGTCCGCGCGCTGGCGACGCACTTTTCAAGATGGCTGCCGCGCTGGGGCGCGACGGACGGCCCGGTGACGCCTGCGGCGCGCTGGACCGGCTGCGCCGCGACTTTCCGCTCGCTTCGGCCCGGCTCGGGACGACGTTGGATGCCGAGCGCCACCGCAACAGCTGCCGTGGCGCGCCGCCGCAGGGCTGATGGAGATTGCTCGATGAGGAGGTTGGTCGCACGAACCGCCCTGGCACTCGGCCTCGCCGCTGCACTGCTGTCCGCCGCCGGGACCGTGTCGCCGGCGACGGCGCAGGCGCAGACCGCCGGGCAGGCCAACCCTGCGCTGCTGAAGGAGCCGCGGGTCGCGTTGGTGATTGGCAACGCGAAGTACAAGGATGCGCCGCTGCGCAACCCGGTCAACGATGTGCGCGCCTTCGCCGCGACGCTCAAGGACGTGGGGTTCGACGTAATCGAACTGGAGAACGCCGCGCAGCGCGAGATGGCGCGCGCGATTACCCGGTTCGGCGAGAAGCTGGCCGACGGCGGCGTCGGGCTGTTCTATTTCTCCGGGCACGGGCTCCAGGTGCGCGGCCGCAACTTCCTGGTGCCGGTCGACGCCGAGATCGGCTCGGAGAACTCGGTGCGCAACGAGGCGATCGACGTCGATCAGGTGCTCGACCAGATGGGCGGCTCCTCGACCCGTCTCAACCTCGTGATCCTCGACGCCTGCCGCAACAACCCGTTCGAGCGTCGTTTCCGCGGCAGCTCCGCCGGCCTCGCCTCGATCAACGCGCCGAAGGGCACGCTGATTGCCTACTCGACCGCGCCCGGCAGCGTCGCGGCCGACGGCGAAGGCAATAACGGCCTCTATACCGGCGAGCTGCTGAAGACGATGAAGCAGCCGGGCATGCGCGTCGAGGAGATATTCAAGGAGGTTCGCGCCCAGGTCTCGCGCGTGACGAACGACGGCCAAGTGCCCTGGGAGTCGTCGTCTCTCACCGGCGATTTCTTCTTCAAGCCGCCGCCTCCGCCCCCGCCGCCTCC
>DASWRT010000292.1:0-10256 GCA_036403035.1 Allostellaceae bacterium
GGGCCGCCGACGTACCCGCAACCTCCGTCAGAGTTCAGGTAATCTCCAGTAAACCGTGGTCGAAGCGCGACCGCTTTCAATATTAACCAGACCGCACTTATTTTTATTACACAGCGTTCTTCGGAGAGCCGCCGATCGCTCCCGGCAGTCATCGAGCGTTACTCCGGCGCGGAGTTCAACTTTTCGGATCGCTGCCGGCTAATATGTGCGTTTATCTTTATACCGCGGGGCTTGGTCCCCGGCCGATACCGACCGGGCAGCGCTCAAGTCCCCCGCGGGCTTGACCGAGACAGGCCGACGAACGCGGGCCGTCGGCCGTTGGTCAGCCGGCTCATCGGCCGGGAAGCGAACCCGGCGGTACGAAGACGGTCTACGCCGCCGGCCACGTGAAGTCGCCGAAACGGTCGCGCAGCGAGCGTTTCATGACCTTGCCGGTTGCCGTGTGCGGCAGTTCATCAACGAACAAAACGTCGTCGGGAACCTGCCACTTCGCCACCCGCTCGGCGATCAGGGACAGGATCTCGACCTTGCTCGGATGACGTCCCGGCTTCGGCACGACCACGAGCAGCGGGCGCTCGCCCCAGCGGGGGTGCGGCAGACCGATCGCCGCCGCCTCGGCGATGTCCGGGTGGGCGATCGCGATATTCTCGATGTCGATCGAGCTGATCCACTCGCCGCCCGATTTGATGAGATCCTTCTGGCGATCGACGATCTGCATGAAGCCGTACTCGTCGATCGTCGCGATGTCGCCGGTTCGGAACCAGCCTTCGTTATCGAAGGCGACGCGCGACGCCGCCTCGTCCTTATAGTACTCACGGATCACCCACGGGCCGCGGACCAGCAACTCGCCCCGCGACACCCCGTCGTGCGGCAGCGCCACGCCGTTCTCGTCGACGATCTTCAATTCGACGTTGAACATCGGCCTGCCCTGCTTCGCCTGGAACGCATATTGCTGCTCCTTCGGCAAGGCGCGCTGCTCCGGCAGAAGCGCACTGACGGTGCCGACCGGGCTCATCTCGGTCATGCCCCAGCCGTGCGTGACCCGCACGTCGTACCGCTCCTCAAGGGCGCGGATCATTGTCTCCGGCATCGCGGAGCCGCCGCACAAGGTGCGTTGCAGCGAACTGAAGCGCTTTCCGGTTTCGTCGAGATACCTGAGCAGGCCGAGCCAGACGGTCGGCACACCGAGGTTGAGCGTCACGCCCTCAGATTCGAACAAGTCGTGAAGGCTGGCGCCGTCGAGCTTCGGACCGGGAAGCACCAGCTTCGCACCGGCCATGGCCACGGCATAGGGAACGCCCCACGCATTGACGTGGAACATCGGAACGACCGGGCAGACGGAGTCCGAGCGCGCGATGGCGACAAAGTCGGCCATGCACATGAAATAGGCATGAAGCATCGTGGAGCGGTGCGAGAACAGCGCACCTTTCGGATTGCCGGTCGTGCCGGAGGTGTAGCAGAGCGACGACGCCGTCTTCTCGTCGAAGGTCGGCCACTCGAAGGAGGGACTCTCGCCGGCCAGCAGCGTCTCGTAGCAGAGCGGCGCCCGCAGCGCCGTCTGCGCCGGCATCGATGCCTCGTCGGTCATCACGACGACGTGCCGGATCGTCTTCAACTCCGCCATCAGCGCTTCGACGATCGGCACGAACGTCAGATCGACGAAGAGCAGCGCGTCCTCCGCATGGTTCATAATGTAGCGGAGCTGATCCGAAGCGAGGCGGGGGTTGATCGTGTGGGAGATCGCCCCCATCCCGGAAATGCCGTAATAAAGCTCAAGATGCCGATGCGTGTTCCAGGCGAGCGTCGCCACGCGATCGCCGGGCCGGATGCCAAGCCGCTGCAGCGCATTGGCGAGCCGCTTCGCTCGCGCCTGGGCATCGGCCCAGTTGTAACGATGGATGCGGCCCTCGACGGTGCGCGAGACGATTTCACTCCTGCCGTGATACTTCGCGGCGTAATCGATCAACGACGAGATCAGGAGCGGACGCTCCATCATCAGCCCGAACATGCCCCACCCTCCCTGTTGTGCTTACTGCCTTTCGGCTCAGTGTCCCCCGGCACCTGCATCTCCGTCCTGCCGCTGCCGCGCGAGCAGCGCCAGAAGCTCGACGAGGAAGGCGTCGCGCCGGCGCGCCAGATCATCGATCGACCGATCGGCCGCCTCGTCCGCGACGCCATCGACGATCTGCCGTTGCACCGCCGGCGTCAGAGCAGGCGTACCGAGATCGTCCCACCATGCCTGCAGCGGCACCGCCAGATGCTCCATGAAATGGGTGATCCCGCCGGAACCGCCCGCGAGATGGAAGGTCAGGTGCGGCCCCATCAGCGCCCAGCGAAGCCCGGGCCCGTAAGCGATCGCCGCATCGACGTCGGCGACGCTCGCGACGCCCTCGGCGACGAGGTGCACCGCCTCACGCCACAATGCCGCCTGAAGCCGGTTGGCGACATGCCCGCGGACCTCGCGCCGGATATGGATCGGCCGCTTGCCCACGGCGCGATAGAACGCCATCGCCCGTTCGATCGCCGCCACAGCAGTCTTCGCGCCGCCGACGACCTCGACCAGCGGGATGAGGTGCGGCGGATTGAAGGGATGGCCCAGCACGCAGCGCTCGGGATGGCGGCGGCATCCGGCCTGGATGCGGCTGATCAGAAGGCCGGACGAACTCGACGCAATGACCGTCTCCGCCGGCAGGACCGCATCGAGGCGGGCCAGCAGATCGAGCTTCAGGTCCTCGCGCTCCGGCCCGCTCTCCTGCACGAAGTCCGCGCCCTGCACCGCCTCGGCCGGATCACGCCGAAACTCCATCCTGTCAGGCGACGCACCGGACGCGAGGCCGAGCCGTTCCAGCACCGGCCAGGCGGTCTCGACGGTCCGCCTGATGAAATCCTCGGCGTTCGGCGCCGGGTCGCTTGCCGTAACCTCAAGGCCGCGCGACAGGAAGTACGCCGCCCAGCTGGCACCGATCGTACCGGCGCCGACGACGGCGACACGACGTATGGGCACACTACCGTCCGACATCCTCCCTCCAGGGCGTCTTTGCGTGGCTTCCATTCCACGCTATTTTCGCCGACTTTACCACTATCAGGGGTGGGCGATGCACCTCCTTAACGCCGCGGCACAACGCCCCTGCCGGCTGCCGATCCGCGATCGGGCAGGCCCGGAACGCCGATCGCCCTGTGAACCGATTGCGGGCACCGGTATGGTAGCGACGCTTTCGCGATTGGAGGATGAGACCCGATGAGCATCAAGCGCCTTCACACCAGCAAGCGCATGAGCCAAGCGGTCGTGCACGACGGCACGGTCTACCTCGCCGGGCAGGTCGCGGACGATCCCTCGGCGGACGTTGCCGGGCAGACGCGGCAGATCCTCGACAAGATCGACCGCCTGCTCGCCGAAGCGGGAACGGACAAGGCAAGCATCCTTTCGGCGACGATCTGGCTCGCCGACATCGGCACCTTCAACGAGATGAATGCGGTGTGGGATCCGTGGGTCGCGCCCGGCAACGCGCCGGCGCGCGCCTGCGTCGAGGCGAAGCTCGCCGCGCCGCAGTACAAGGTCGAGATCGGCATCGTCGCGGCCTCCTGACCGGGGCGGGCAGCCAGGCCGGACCGACACAGGCGGCTGCCAGGGAAAACGGGCACGCCGCCTCTTCCGCACCCTCCCCTCGCCCTTCCGTGGGCTTACGCGATCTGTTTGGTTATTGACCGATGCCGAGCGGGCAAGGCTCAACTGCCGGCCATGCGGGCCTGACCGGCGGCCGATGAGTCACGGCCAACAGGCCGATGGCTACCGGTATCAAAGAATCACCTGCCGGCTGAACCGCCCGGCATAGTGATAGCCGGAGAGCACTGCGAGGCGATCGCGGTCGTGCAGAAAAAGCATGTTGTTCGCGACGGTGGCGAGGCCGAGCGACTGCAGCTCGGCGAGCGACCGGATAAGGTGCGTGCGTGACAGTCCGAGCGCATCGGCCAGCTGTTGACGCTGGATCGGGAAGGCGCACCACATGCCATTGGCCATCCCGCGCTGGTTCAGCCGGTCGAAGGTCTCCAGCATCAGATAGCCGAGCCGCTGCGGCCCGTCCTTGTGTCCGAGCAACACCGCCCGCTCGTCGCTGCGCCGCTGCTCTTCGACAAGCGTCCGCAACAGGGTCAACCCGAGTTTAGGCTGCTGCGCGAAGAGATCGGCCAGCGATCGCCCGCCGAGTACGCACAGGCTCGCCGGCGTCAGCGCCTGCACGGAATGCTCGATGCTGCCGAGCACCGCGGACTCCAATCCGATCAGGTCGCCGGGGAGCAGGAAGCCGAGGATCTGGCGCTTGCCGTCGGGCAACTGCTTGTAACGAAACGCCCAGCCGCCGAACAGCGTCGACAGCGTGCCGCCCACCTCGCCGGCCCGGACGATATCCACCTTCGGCGCGACGGCGATATGCGCCGTCTTCATCGACGCAACAAAGGCCAGTTCGCCTTCGTCGAGCTGATGGAAGAGCGCCTTCTGACGGAGCTGACAGGCTGTGCACGGCACCTGCATCGACGTCTCAAAGATCTTTGTTCGTATTATTTGGCCCCTGATCACCCGCGAGGTACGCCGTACTTCGCACTACAATGCAGAATTAAAGTGGTTCAAGGGCTTATCCAAGCCTCAAATTGTAAATATCCGCCACTCAAATTGTAAAATTGGCGGAAATTGTGGGCATGGATAAGGACTCCGATGAAACAAATGTTATGACATGATCCATTTGTTACTTCGATTTTTGCAGCTGCACTGTCTATGACAAACCGACGCCAACGTCACTTCGATGTCAGCACCCATGCGCCACTCCAATCGGAGGGCGGCGGCGACGACTCGAACAGTGCGGCGCGATCCGCCATCACCGCGGCCGGCGCGAAGTGATCGGCATGCGCCCTCCAGAGCGCGGCGGCCTCGCCGAAGCGGCGCTGCCGGTACAGCTGCAGCGCGGCCGCGTAGGCGTCCCGGTCGACGACCGGCGCCGCCGGATCGGCTCCGGGACCGGACGGCAACGGCGCGAACACGGCGAGCGGCGTGGTCTTGCCTTTGACGACGATGCGGTCGAGTTCGCAAAACGGCGGCATCCCGCCGCCCTCGCCGGTATCGAGCCGACGTTGCGTATCCTCGCCGATGACGATGCCGGAGCGGTAGATCCCGACCACGCCCTCCAACCTCGAAGCGATGTTAACCGTTTCGCCGACCGCAGTGTAGTTGAAGCGCCGCTCCGTCCCGACATTGCCGACGATCGCGGGACCGGAATTGAGGCCGATCTTGACGGCGAAGACCGGGTTGCCTGCGGCTCGCGCCTCGGCCGCGGCGGCGGCGACTCGCGTGGCCGCGTCGAGCGCCGCGAGCACGGCGTGGCGGGCGTGGTCCGGATCGTCGACCGGAGCGCCCCAGATCGCCATCACCGCGTCGCCGATGAACTTGTCGATATAGCCGCCCGTCGCCTCCACCGCCTCGACGATGAGCCGGAGGTAGCGGTTCGTCTCGCTCACCAGCGTTTCGGGGGATACCCGTTCGCTCAGGGCGGTGAAGCCGGACAGGTCGGCGAACATCACCGTAACGTCGCGGCGCTCGCCGCCGAGGCGCAGCGCCGCGGCCTCGTCGGCGAGCCGGTCGACGATCGACGGCGAGAGGTAATGCGAGAAGGCGTCCTGTACGCGCCGCCGCCGCCGCTCTTCGACGAGGTAGCGGACGGCGTAGGCAACGATTAGCCCGCCGAGAGCGGCCAGCAGCCCCGATCCGACCGGGAGGTAAATTCCGCCGCCGAGCAACGCGATACCGAGGGCAGCGAGGCCGACGCCGCCGGCCGAGATCGCAACCGCCGCCGCCCACGGGGTCAGCGTCATGCCCACGAGCGCGCCGCCTGTGCCGGCAAGACCAGTCTCCGCGGCGACCGCCGGGAGGGCTGCGACGCGGGGCACCGCGCCGCGCAGAACCGCGTCGACCGCCGCAGCATGCAGGTAGACGCCGGGGATGGTTGCCGAGGCCGGCAGCGAGGCGCCGCGATGCGGCAGAGCGCATTGCCCCGTTTGATCCCCTCGGGGCGTCGCGGCAGGCATGTAACGGTCCGCCGCTAGTTTGCGATCCTCGTCGGGCTGGGTCGAGCCGATCAGCACGATACGGCCGGCGAACGCGGCGCGCAGCGCATTCCGGGCAGCGTCGTCCAGGGTGCGGCCGCATTCGAGCACGTCGCGAAGCGAGTAGGTCGGAAGCGTTTCGAATTTCCGCGCGGGCGCCAGAAGGACGTCGCGGGGCATCTCGATGCCGGCGCGGCGGAGCAACGCCGCAGCGAGAGTACCGAGCTTTTCTTCCTCGCCGGGTACGACAGCATCGATGTGGCGGAAGATTCCGTCGGGATCGGGCCAGTACTCCAGCGCGCCGAGGCTGCCGCTATCGTACCGCAGCGCCGCCCGATAAGGCTGAATTGGCAGCGTCGTACCGGAACGGCCGAGCACGATCCGGTCACGGTAACGCGATAGCGCGGCGCGCATCGGCAGGTCGAAGCGCCGTGCTGCACCGCTGGTATCGTCCCCCGACAACCCGGCCAAGAGATCAGGGAGCAGGTCCGCCGGGTTGTAATCGAACAGGAAGTCGAAGCCGACGGCGCGTGCGCCACCCGTCCCGATCACGAGATCGAGGGTCTGCGTCCATACCGGCCCGAAGAAGGTGCGCGGCAGGCGCCGCAGGTCGGGAGCGTCGAGGCTCCTTGCGTCGAGGGCGAGCACGGCAACCTGCGGCGGCGGTTCGGTATCGGCGGCCGGCACGAGAAAGGCGGCGCGGATCGCAAGGAACCTATCATACAGCTCCCCGTCGAGGTTCGGCACCGTCCCGCCGAGCCACGCCGCCGCCGCTGCGGCCGCGAGACCGCATGCCACCGCTGTCAACGGAACCGCCCGACGCGTGCGGCGGCGTGCTTTCACCACCAAGATCTTGGCCCGCCTGCCCGGTCCTGTCTCTCTTCGTCCGGCTACTGCTCCAGCCGGATCACCGTCACCGGCGCCACGCCCGTCGCGTTCGGCGCCGCCGCGGCAAAGTTGAAGCGCACCGGCTTTGCGCCCTGGCCGGCGGCCTCGGCCGGAACCAGCACCAGCGTGTGCAAGATGCCGGGCTCGAGCGGCGGAGTCCCGTGCGGCCATTTGAAGGACGGCGTCGTCAATGGAGCGTCGAACACCACCGTGTCGCCATGGGCGATCAGAATGCGGTCGTACGCCTTTGCCGCCCGCCCGGCGAAGATGAAGCCCGGCGTCGGCGACAGCGCCGGCGCGGTCTTCACCGTCGGAACGCCGCGAATCAGCACGCCGCCGACCGTGCCGTCCTTGCGCACCGTCACCTTGCGCGGACACGGCGTCGACTGCCGCGAGGCGACCCGTGCATCCGCAATGCGCAGCTCGTCCTCGGTGAAGGTGACCTGACCAGCGCCGGTGATGCTCAACTCCTCGCAGCTCGCATAGAAGAGGACGTTGAGCGTCGCACCCGGCGCGAGGCGGACCTCGCTGCCGGCCGGCATTTCGCTGAACGGCTCGACGGCCGGCTCGGTCCGCCCGGCCACGTCCGTGACGAGCGCGACGGCCGACGACGATTGCCCGGCCGCAAGAGCCGGACCGGCGGAAACCAGCGAAACGGCAGCAGCCAACCATACCGTCACGACCCGCGCCGCACCCGCGTGCCAGCCGCGCCGGACCAGAACGAAGCGAAAGCCTTCTCCCATCGTCGTCTCCACCGCCAATCGGCGCGGCGCTGCGCAATGCCGCACGGCGCCATGCCTATCCCTATATGGCTATCATCGAGACAGAAAGGCGGAAGTGACGGAAGTCACAAGCAGCACCTGCTACGCCGGTCCGGCAGCGCTTCA
Organism: Allostellaceae bacterium; assembly: GCA_036403035.1. Taxonomy (GTDB): domain Bacteria; phylum Pseudomonadota; class Alphaproteobacteria; order ATCC43930; family CGMCC-115725; genus DASWRT01. The sequence goes on from DASWRT010000292.1 coordinate 7,866, forward strand.
GCGATCAGCCGGCACCTGCGTCATAGGAATGCGGACGCGCCACATCCGGCCTCGTTCCTCCTGTCCGGTAGGAAATAACAGGAGGCCGTGACGATCGAGTGTTTTTGCCGCACCGGCGTTGGTAATATCAGGATTCCGTGCTCGCCGCCGATCGCTCAGTGTATTATACGACAACAAACAATGAAAAAGGGCAGCGTCGATGAAACAGACCGCCACCGACCGCTTATATGACGCCGTGCTCGCCCGGCGCGACAAGAGTCCGGCGCGTTCGCGTACGGCGAAGCTGTTCGCCGCCGGCCGCGCCAAAATGGCGCAGAAGCTCGGCGAGGAGGCGGTGGAGGTGGCGATCGATGCGGTCAAGGGAAACCGCGATGCCGTCATCGCCGAGAGCGCCGACCTGCTCTATCACCTCGTCGTGGTTTGGGCCGAAATGGGGATCACGCCTGCCGACGTCTGGACCGAGATGGAACGCCGGGAGAAGGCATACGGCATCGCAGAGAAGGTGCCGAAGCAGGCGGCATAATGATGCCGCCCGCGCGGGAGCGCCAAGAACTCAAGAGCCGCCCGGTTCCGCGGCATCCTCTTCCGCGTCCCTCTCCGCCATCGCTTGGCGATGCGCAAGGAAGGCCATCAGCCGGCGGTCGCGCCATTCCTGCCGCGCGGCGAGCCGGTCGGCGGGCAAATCGCGCCGGCGCTCCGCCTCGATGCGCCCGGCGATCGCCGGCGTCCAGCACGCGGCCTGCTGCATCTCGGCCCACAGCCCGCGGTAGAACGGTCCATAGCGATCGAGGTAGTCGGCGACGCCGGCCGGCGCGTTGAGGTCGATCGTCTCCATCGGCCCCATGAACGACCAGCGCAGCCCCAGCCCGTGCGACATCGTCTTGTCGAGGTCGTCGGCGGTGACATAGCCCTGCTCGATCAGCCGCAACGCCTCGTTGAGCAGCGCGCCCTGCAACCGGTTCAGGATGAAGCCATCGACCTCGCGGCGCACGGTGATCGGCACCTGCCCTGCCGCGTCGAGGAGGAGACGCGCCCGCTCGACCGTCTCCGGCGCGGTCCAGGGCGCGGCGCACAACTCGACCAGCGGCACGAGGTGCGGCGGGTTGACCGGATGAGCGACGAGGCAGCGGTGGCGTCCGGCGAGATCCGCGGTGAAGCGGGAGGGCAGGATCGCCGATGTCGAGCTGGCGATGACGGCATCGTCCGGCGCAGCGCGGTCGATCTCCGCGAAGAGCGCACGCTTCGCCTCGACTCGCTCCGGTCCGTTCTCCTGGATGTAGGCCGCACCAGCGACCGCCTCCGCAAGGCTGCCGGCCGGACGGATCCGTGCGCGCACCTCGCCCGGCTCCTGACCGGGCAGCAGTCCCGCGGCGCGCAGGTCCGCGAGCGCATCGCCGGCCGCAGCGAGGCTGCGCTCCAGCGCCGCCGGATCCGTATCGTGGATCGCGACCTCGTGCCCGGCGCGGGCGAAGACGATGGCCCAGGCGCGGCCGATCAGGCCGGCGCCGACGATGCCGATCCGTTCCATGGTGGGTGCGCTCCTCCCATTTCCCGCCGGGGCGCGATGGGAGCCGCCGGCCTCTCGGTCCCCGAAGTGAACGCCGCGCCGGGCCCGCATGTAAAGCGCAACCGGAAGCCGCCCGGAGCCCCGCGCACGCCTCGACGCGAGGCGGATAGGCCGGATGCGCCGCGCGCATTTTCCCGCCGCGGCGCTCTTCACAAAGCGGGGTCGCTTTGCTATATGCCCGCCACCGCGTAGTGCGGGCGCATAGCTCAGTTGGTAGAGCAGCTGACTCTTAATCAGCGGGTCCAAGGTTCGAGCCCTTGTGCGCCCACCAAGTTTTTCAAGGGGTTAGGCCGGATCGGCCTAGCCCCTTTTTCATTCCAGTAAGCACATAGTAAGCACGCGAGCGGAATTCGCCGTTTCGCGGATAGCGGCTTCGCTCAACCGGAAAACCGGAGTGCGAACGGGGTCGAGGCGGCATCCAATCACTCCACTCGATCGCGAGCAGTTGGAGCCGCCTGCGACCGCGTCGCCGGTTGTGGGACACGGTGATGCTGCGAACGGCCATACATGAAGGCTGGAGAGCTTCCACACGCGCCTCGTAGCCTCTACCGTCTAGCGGTCTATGTCGCGATCCCACAGCACACGCAAAATTCGTCGGCTTGCGACGGTGCTCCGCACTTCCATGCGAAGGAAGATAGCGGCGGTAAGCGGTATCTGCCGTCGCCCGTCGGCGAACCATCTTGAGACATCGCCGGTTTTGTAGTTCGTGCGGGCGACGCGGTTGACGGCGCGGCAGAAGTTAGGAACAGGCCATCTCAGGGCGCGGAGGATCCACCGCGCCCGGTCCCCGTACATACGAAGTGCCATAATCGTTTCTCTCTAGC
>DASWRT010000293.1:0-9965 GCA_036403035.1 Allostellaceae bacterium
CGAGATCGCCAGCCAGACCAACCTGCTGGCGCTCAACGCGACGATCGAGGCGGCCAGGGCCGGCGAGGCCGGCAAGGGCTTCGCCGTCGTCGCCAGCGAGGTCAAGTCGCTCGCCGGACAGACCGGAAAGGCGACCGAGGAAATCAAGACCCAGATCGCCGCCATCCGGGCGGAGACGCAGGACGCCGTCGAGGCGATCCGCGGAATCACGGCCACGATCGACGAGGTCAGCGAGATCTCGGCCTCGATCGCTTCCGCGGTCGAGGAGCAGGGCGCGGCGACCCAGGAGATCGCGCGCAACGTTCAGGAGGCGGCGCGCGGCACCCACGAGGTCTCGGCCAACATCACCGGCGTCAGCCGCAATGCCGGGACCACCGGCGCCGCCGCCGGCGAGGTCTCCGCGGCCGCCGAGCGGCTCGGCCGCGAGACGGAGAGCCTGCGCGGCGAGATCGACGGCTTCCTCGCGGAGATCCGCGCCGCCTGACCGGCTGACCGGCTGGCCGGCCGCGCCGCGCGGTTACGGAACGCCCCCGCCCGCGGCAGGACGCGCCGCCGCGAACGGCGGCGGCGGAGCGGCGCTGGCGGCCTCGCGGACGCGGGCGATGCATTGCCGCCACGAAACGGCCAGCGCGACCAGTCCGGCCAGTTCGCACGCGGCTCCGACCCAGCCGATCGACGTCACCGAACCGAGCGCGACCACGCCCGACCCGAGCGCCGCTCCCGCCGACGTTCCGACATAGACCGACGACGAGTAGAGCGACAGCGTGACCGGCGCGAGGGCCGGTTCGAGGCGGACGAGCCGCGTCTGCTGCGCCGGCGGCAAGCCCCAGCCGGCCAGCCCCCACACGCCGACCGCGACGACCGCCACCGGCGCCGCCGCGGCGGCCGGCAGGAATTGGCCGGCGATCGAGAGCACGACGAAGGCAGCGGCGAGGACCGCGAACACGACCATGAGGACGCGGCGCGGATCCCACCGGTCGGACGCGTATCCGCCGAGCAGGTTTCCGGCCGCGGCGCCGACGCCGAACACCGCCAGCGTGATCGCGACCGCGTCCCCGGTGAACCCGGCCGCCGCCGTGAGGAAAGGCGCCAGGTAAGTGTAGACGCAGAATGCGCCCGCCAGGCCGAGTGCGGTTTGCAGCAATATGGCGAGGACCGCCGGCCGGCGGGCGATGGCGAGCCGGTCGCGCAGGCCCGCCGTCCGCACGCCGCGCTGGCGCGGCAGGGCCGCGGCGATGCCGAGGATCGCGGGCACCGTCAGGATCGCGACGCCGACGAAGGTGGCGCGCCAGCCCAGCCGGCCGCCGAGCACCGCGCCGAGCGGCACCCCGACGACGATCGCGGCGGTGAACCCGCAATAGATCGTGGCGAGGGCGCGGCCACGCAGTTCGGGCGCCACCGTCGACGCGGCATAGCCGCTCGCCGCCGGCATGAAAGCCCCGGCGCAGAGCGCCAGCAGCACGCGCGAGGCGGCGAGCGCCGCGAAGCTGGACGACGACGCCGCGACGAGGTTCGCGAGGGCGAAGCCGATGCTGGCGCCGAGCAGGACGATCTTCCGGTCCAGGCCGCCGGTCGCCACGGCGATCAGCGGCGAGCCGACCGCGTAGGCCAGCGCGAAGATCGTAACCAGATGCCCGGCGAGCGGGATCGAAACGCCGAGGTCGTCGGCGATCGCCGGGATCAGGCCGGCGATCATCAGCCCCTCCGTGCCGATCGCGAAGGCGCCGACGGAGAGCCAGAGAAGGGAAAGCGGCATCGAACGGATTTCCATGAGTTCAACGATTATTGAACTAATGGACAGGCGGCATCGGATTGTCAAGCTGTCCAACGACTATTGAACCGATGCCCGGCCGCCGCTATCTGTGAAGCGATGGCGAAACCGCCCTACCACCCGACGCGCGAGCAGATCGACCTGTCCACGGTCCTCGACGCCTTGAGCGACCCGATCCGGCGCGAGGTCGTGGTCCGCCTCGCCGACATGGGCGAAGCCAACTGCTCCTCCTTCGTCGACTGCGCGTCGAAGACCAACCTCACCTATCACCTCGCCCGCCTCCGCGAGGCGGGGATCATCAATGTCCGCATCGACGGCGCGCAGCGGCTCATCACGTTGCGCACGGCAGACATCGAGACCCGCTTTCCCGGCTTGTTTCCCGCGATCCTCGCGGGAACGCGCAGGGAGAGGCATCATGATCCGGCATCGGGTTCCGGCCCGCACGGCAGCGAAGCGAAAGCGGATCAGCCCGGCTGACCGAGCGATAGCGATCCCGACGTTTTGACCCGTCCCGGACCGGCTGCTCCGGGCTCATACAAATCTCCAGGAATCCCGGGTTCTGCGGGCGGGGCCGTCGACCGCCGGGCTTCGGCACGCCGACGGCCGAGAGTGATACTGTCTGCCGCAGGAGCATCGGGTCCCAGCGCTGTTTCTATATTGCGCTGATGGTCCCAGGTGGTGAATCCCGGCGTGCGCCGCTGCACGATGATTTCGAGTCCTGCCTGATCGATCTTCAGATCCGATGCATGCCGGTGCTCGGTGCTCGGTGCTCGTCGCGAAGAGACTTGCTGTGAGAAAACCGCGATGGGGTCGAGCGATGATAAAAAGGTTCTTGGCGGTTTTATTCTTAGCTACCCTACTGGCGCCGCCGGCTCTGGCAGCCGAGCTGCGCCTGACGATCAACAACGTCCGCTCGGGCGAAGGCGAGCTTCTGATCGCGCTCTATGACAATGCTGATGGCTTCGCCAGCGCGATCGCCAACGCAGCGACCCGGGGGCTCATGCCCGATAGCGGCCGTCTGATCGGCACGTCGATCAGGGCGCAGCCCGGTACGCAGAGTACGGTCTTCACGCAACTGCCGCCGGGGCGATACGCAGCTATCGTAATTCATGACGAGAACGATAACGGCCGTCTCGATAAAAATGTCATGGGAGTGCCGACCGAAGGATACGGCTTCGGCAATGACGCACAAGGATTTCTTAGCGCCCCATCTTTTGACGCAACCGCCATCACGATCGGGGATGCCGACCTCAGCGCCTCCATCTCTCTGGTCTATCCGAGGGCGCCCTCCTCCGAAGAAACGTCGGACTATGATCGGTTGATCAGGAAGTCGCCCGGCGGACCGGATTGGTAGCTTCCGCGCTTCCGAACCGCCGTGGTGAGTGAGCCCAGGGGATTGCATCGAGGGCGCCGGAAGCGCTCCGGCTTTTGCCCACCCAAAGTAAACCGCTTGGTTCCGTGCATCACGACGCCGTCGACCATCGATCCCGCTTCGCCGGAGCGGGAATATCCATCCCTACCCTGGGACGCTGCATAAGCTATTGTCCGCGCCGGCTTCGGCCCGAATATTACAGACAAGCGATACCTCTATTACTTAATAATTACAATATATTGTTATTGAATTACCACAAAACACAGTATATAGATATGGCGCATCGACACGAGCACTGACCCTTTCCTGGCCGGAGCCCCGTCGTGACCCATATGCCGCCATCGACCGCGCCGCGACGCTACCGCACGATCTGGATCTCGGACATTCATCTCGGGACGCGCGGCTGCAAGGCGGAGTTCCTGCTCGACTTCCTCCGCCACACCGAAGCCGAGACGATCTACCTCGTCGGCGACATCATCGACGGCTGGCGGCTGAGGAAGTGGTGGTACTGGCCGCAGTCGCACAACGACGTCGTGCAGAAGCTGCTGCGCAAGGCGCGCAAGGGCACGCGTATCTACTACGTGCCGGGCAACCACGACGAGTGGCTGCGCGACTACGTGCTGCTGCAACTGGGCGGCATCGACCTCGTGTCCGAGGCGGTGCACGAGACCGCCGACGGGCGCCGCCTCCTGGTGATCCACGGCGACGTGTTCGACGGGATCGTCAAGCATGCGCGCTGGCTCGCGCTGCTCGGCGACGGCGCCTACACGGTGGCGCTCTGGGTCAATCACCATTTCAACCGGGCGCGGCGCCGGCTCGGCTACTCCTACTGGTCGCTTTCCGCCTACCTCAAGGTGCGGGTCAAGAACGCGGTGCAGTATATCGGCTGCTTCGCCGACACGCTCACGGCGGAGGCGCGGCGCCGCGGCGTCGACGGCGTCGTGTGCGGCCACATCCACCACGCCGAGATCCGCGAGATCGACGGCATCCTCTACTGCAACGACGGCGACTGGGTCGAGAGCTGCACCGCGCTGGTCGAGCACCATGACGGCAGGCTGGAGATCCTCCGCTGGGCCGACGACCGGCAGCTCGATCCCTTGCGCCCGGCCGAGCTGATCGCGGCGAGCCCGCGCGCCGAGGCGGGCGCCTACGCCGCCGCCGCCGAGATGCCCGCCGCCGCCGCCGGCGACTGACTGAGCCGGGCCGGCAGAGCGCCGGACAGGCTGGAGGAGAGCGCGTGACCATCGCCATGGTGAGCGATGCCTGGGCGCCGCAGGTGAACGGCGTCGTGCGGACCTTGCAGGAGGTGACGTCGGCGCTCGCTTCGTCCGGCCGCCGCGTCGCGACGATCACGCCCGACCTGTTCCGCTCCGTCCCCTGCCCGACCTATCCCGAGATCCGCTTGGCGCTCTGGCCGGCCGGCGGGCCGCACGGCGTCGCGGCGCGGCTCGACGAGCTGGCGCCCGACGCGGTGCACATCGCGACCGAGGGGCCGCTCGGCCTCGCCGCCCGCGCCCATTGCCGCCGCCGCGGCTGGCGTTTCACCACCGCCTACCATACGAAGTTCCCGGAATACGTCGCGGCGCGGTTCGGCGTCCCGCTCCGCTGCACCTACGCGCTGATGCGGCGGTTCCACGCGCCGTCGAGCGGCATCATGGTGGCGACCGAGACGGTCCGCCGCGAGCTTCGGGCGCACGGCTTCCGCAACCTCGTGCCGTGGACGCGCGGCGTCGACACGGCGCGCTTCCGCCCGCGCGCCGGGGAGGAGGCGCTGCCGACGGCGCTCGATCTGCCGCGTCCGGTCTTCCTCACCGTCGGCCGCGTCGCCGTCGAGAAGAACGTCCGGGCGTTCCTCGACCTCGACCTGCCCGGCAGCAAGCTCGTCGTCGGCGACGGCCCGGCCCTGCCGGCGCTGCGCCGCGCCTATCCGCACGTGCATTTCGCCGGCCGGCGCGAGGGCGAAGACCTCGCGCGTCACTACGCGGCGGCCGACGCGTTCGTCTTCCCGAGCCGCACCGACACGTTCGGCCTCGTCCTGCTGGAGGCGCTCGCCTCCGGCCTGCCGGTCGCGGCCTATCCCGTGCCGGGACCGCTCGACGTGATCGGACCGGAAAGCGGGGTCGGCATCCTCGACGAGGATCTGCGCCGCGCCGCGCTCGCCGCCCTCGCGATCCCGCGGGAAGCCTGCCGCGGCCACGCGATGCGCTTCGCCTGGAGCGCCTGCGCCGCGCAGTTCCTGGAGAACCTCGTCCCGGTGCGGTGATACAGATAAGGTAGAAGCCACCCTGGTTAAGTTTTGCGCAGTATGAACGAAAAGCAACGTTTGAGCCACCAAGACACCAAGAACGCCAAGGTGATTACCGGCGCGCATAGCGCACCTGTTTTTACTTGGTATTCTTGGTGTCTTGGTGGTTAAAACGTTGTTTTTATTCCGCTTACGATCCGCCACGACTACAGCCTATACAGGGCTACCCGCGGCCGGAAGCAGCCGGTACGCCCAGATCTGCACCGGCAGGAAGTTGCGCCAGACCCGCTCGACCTCCCGTCCGTCGAGGCCGAGCCGCCGTGCCGCGAGCGGCGAGGCGAAGGCATTGGTGAGTTGGAGGAAGATGCCGTCCGAGCCAGCCAATTCCAGCGCCGGACGCACGATCGCTTCCTGCGCCTCGACCGGGAACCACTTGATCGGCAGGCTCGACACGACCGAGGCGAGAGCGCGAATGCCGTGCGCTGCGAGCAGCGGCGCGACCTGGGTGGCGTCGCCCTCGATCACCGTCGCATGCGGGAAGCGGCGGCGCAGCAGCGCCGCAAAGGCGGGGTCGCGCTCGATCATGACCAGCTGTTCCGGCGGGCAGCCCGCCTCGATCAGCCCGGCGGTCAGGCTGCCGGTGCCGGCGCCAAGCTCCAGCACGTGGCCGCGCCGGTCGAGCCGCACCTGCCGCGCCATCGCCCGCGCGACCCATGGCCCGCTCGGGTTCGCCGCCGCGATCTGCACCGGATGGCGCAGCCACCGTCCGAGAAACACACCCCATTCCGCCGACACCACGCGCCGCTCCGTTCCGGTCGAGACGTCACGGCGCACTCTATGGCGGGAGCATGACGGTTTGATGATCCAGGGTAGCGCGGTCGATGACGCCGCGCGCTCGCCGATACCGATCAAGGGGATAGCGGGTTCCGGGCGCGGCCGAGGGCGCGGGAAAAGGGAAGGCTTGGATAAATAAATAAAACGGCTTTCGACCGGAAGCCGTTAACCATTTTCTTACCAAGTTTCCCTACTCTTGTCTGTGTCAAGTCCTTCGGACTTTTCCTCCCTGAACTAGGGCCGCCTTCGGGCGGCCCTTTTTTCTCATCCGCGCGCTTTCGCGGTCGATGGCCCTTTAGAAGCATCCGGCGGCCGATAGGGCGCGGCATGCGCAAAAGTATGAATACTTTTTGCCTAGGGAGGCTCCGTCGAAAGGGCCGAACCAATTCCTTAGCTTAGCAAGGAACAATAAATATTGCACTCATGACGAGTCTCAATAAACCTATGGTTTCTTAGAAAAAAGACTTGGACACAAAATAAACAATCCTATTCCCTGTGATTTCAACGCTTTCCGATGGAAAACAGTTTCCGTCGGTGGGATGATCTACTTTAGAATTCCATGGGCACGATGCGCGGGGAAGGCATCATGGTTAAAGAAAATTGCTCCTCGCCGGCAGCAAGCATACCTGCTCTCCGACCGCCCGCGTCGCGGCGGCAACACGGCCCGGCTTCGGCCGGAGGCGGCGGGCCGCCGCAGCCTCGCCAACCGTCGCCGGGCCGCCGGCCGGCGCCTCTCGACGCGAATCCTTTCAGCGGCCTGCCGGATCCGGGCTTCCTCTACACGAACGGAGAACTCCGGGCGCTCTACAACAAGCTGCTCGCCTCGATCGGCGCACGCGGCGGCCTGTTCCTGCTGACCGGCGAAGGCGGGACGGGGAAGACCGCGCTGCTGACGCGGCTCGCCGAGGAGATGCGCGCCGCCGGATATCGGGTGATGACGGCCGTGCCGGAGGATCGGGCCTTCCGCGTGCCGGCGGGCGGACCGACGGTGCTGCTCGTCGACGGCGCCGACGATCTCGACGATGCCGCGATCGGTCGTCTGGCCTCGCTCCTTCGAGCCTCCGGCGGCGCGGGTAGCGAGCCGCTCCGGCTCGTGCTGAGCGGCCGGCCGTCCCTCGCGGCGCGCCTCGTCAGCCGGAAATTCACGGCGCTGAAACCCGCCCTGGTGCTGTATTGCCGCCTGCACCGGCTCAGCGACCCCGACATTGCCCAGCTCATCTGGCACCGCCTGCGGCGGGCGGGACATCGCGGTCCCGGTCTTTTTCCCGAGGAAGCCATCGCGGAGATCGCCCGCTTGGCGCATGGGCTGCCCGGGCGGGCGCTCCTGCTGGGAACGCGCGCGATCGCTCTCGCCGAGGCCGCCGGCAGCCTCATCGTCTTCGCGGAGTTCGTCAGACAGGCCGCGGACGCGCTGGCGCCGCGCGACGGCGACCCCGCGGCGGCGGCGGTTCCGGCGCGGGCGGCGCGATCCCCTGCGCGTCGCATCGGAACGGCCTTGGGCGGCTTGGTGGCCTCCTCGGCGGCGGCGGCCGCGCTCTTCGTCTACGCGGTGCCGGACGAGAGCCGGGCCTCGATCGGCTATACGATCGTCTCGACGATAAAGGAGCGGCTGCCGGCCGCCGTGGACTCGTACCTCGCCGACCGGCAACAACAGGCCTCCGGCCCCGGCGGCGAGGCACGCGCGCCGGGGCCGTCGAGCGCGGCGAGCGCCATCGCGGCCGGCATGGTCACTTTCGCGCAATGGACGACACCGTCGGGCAGCGGCCAGGCGAAGCCCGTGTCCCCTCCGCCGCCGCTCCCCGCCGACGCGACAGGCAGCAGCGTCGACGACGATTACGACGACGACGGCGACGCTCCCGGCGCCGGCGGGAGCGCGCCGGTGCCGGTCCGTCCGGAACCGCCGCCCTCCGATAGCGTCGCCCAACCGATAGCGGCCGACATCCCCGCGCCGGCCGTACCGGCCGCCATCGCCGACGAGCCGGGCCGCCCCCCCGATCATGCGGACGATGCTGCCCCTGCCGCGGCCGATGCTACCGCCGCGACGCCGCCTGCGGCCGACGCAGCCGTTTCGGAAGGACCGTCGACCGCCCCGCCGTCTCAACATGACGAGACCCGGCGCGACGAGCCTCAAGGCGACGAACCCCAAGCCGGCGCTGCCCAAGCCGGCGCTGCCCAAGCCGGCGAGCCGCAAGGCGGCGAGCAGCGGGACGGGAGCGTTGCCGCACCCGGGAGCACGGCGCCGGCCGACGGCAGCGCCGCGCCGCCGCACGACGCTGACGCCGCCGCCGCTGGGAAGACCGCCCCCGCGCCGATGCCGTCCGCCGCAGGAACGCCGCAACCGCCGTCGCCGTCCGATGCCGTGCCAGGCAGCGGCGACGGAGCGGCGGTAAGCGGCACGACGGCGACGGCGCCTGCAGTGACGCAGCCGGTTCTGCCGGCGCCGGCATCGCCGCCGCCGTCTCGACCCGCCGTCGCGCGCGAGCCGTCCCCGGCCGCCGGCGGCGGTGCCGGTGCCGCCAAGGCCGAGGCCGTCTCGAAGGAGACCATCGAGCTTCTGATCAGGCGCGGCGACACGATGCTCGCGACCGGCGACATCTCCGCCGCGCGCCTGCTCTACGAGCGCGCCGCCGCCGCGGGCGACGCGCGGGCCGCCACTGCCGCCGGCAAGACCTACGATCCGATCTTCCTGCAGCAGATCGGCGCGCTCGGCGTCACGCCGCGCCCGGAACGGGCCATCCGCTGGTACCGGCAGGCGATCGACGCCGGCGACGCCGAAGCCGAAGCCAGGATGGTGCGATTGCAGGCGCTCGGCAGCCGATAACGAGAGTGGACAGTCCGCCGGGTGCGGCGCAACGAGGGAGGAGTGAATGGGGCTAGGATATCGGGCGGGCCGCACGTTCGGCGTGCTTGTCGGGGTTCTCCTTGCGGCGGCGCTGCCGGGGTTCGCCGCGGCGGCGCCGATCGACACGCTGCGCGCCCGCGCCAATGCCGGGACCGTGGCCGTCGTCTCCGGCGGCGTCGACGGCACCTATGTCCGCATCGCCGCCGACCTCGCCGCGGTCCTCGACAACGGCGACACGCTGCGTGTCCTGCCGGTGATCGGCAAGGGGTCCGTGCAGAACGTCACGGACATCGTCTTCCTGCGCGGCATCGATATCGGCATCGTGCAGTCCGACGTGCTGACCTACGCGAAGCGCGAACGGCTTTTCCCCGGCGTCGAGAAATCGATCCAGTACATCGCCAAGCTGTACGACGAGGAGTTGCACGTCCTCGCCGGAGGGAACATCTCGAAGATCGAGGATCTCGCGGGCAAGAAGGTCAATATCGACCTGCGCGGAAGCGGCACGGCGATGACGGCCTCGCTCGTGTTCGAGCGTCTCGGCATCGCGATCGAGCAGACGAACGACGACCAGGCGCTGGCGCTCGAAAAGCTGAAGAACGGCCAGATCGCGGCGCTCGCCTACGTCACGGGAAGACCCGCACGGCTGTTCCGCGACGTCGGCGGCGCGGACGGGCTGCACTTCCTGTCGGTGCCGATGAACCCGGCACTGCTTGAGACCTACCTGCCGTCCCAGCTGACGCACGAGGACTACCCGCTCATCGTTGCGGACGGCGCCCCCGTCGAGACGGTCGCCGTCGGCGCCGTCATGGCGGTGTACAACTGGGCGCCCGAGAGCGATCGCTACCGCAAGGTCGCCCGCTTCGTCGACGCCTTCTTCGGCAACTTCAGCGCCTTCCTCCAG
>DASWRT010000294.1:0-4736 GCA_036403035.1 Allostellaceae bacterium
GCCTGCGCCCCGGCGTGCAGCAGGGCGACGCCCGGATCGGGTCCGAGCGCGTCGTGTCCGGGGATGACGCCAACGTGCGTGTCGAGGCGGGCGATCAGCACGGCGCCGAACAGCGCGACGCCGAACGACCCGCCCATCGAGCGGAAGAAGGAGATCGACGAGGTCGCCGTCCCGAGGTCGCGGACATCGACCGCGTTCTGCACCGCGACCAGCATCACCGGCATGACGAGGCCGGTGCCGATGCCGCAGAGAACCATCGCCACGCCCGCAAGGAGCAGCGAGCCGCCGGCCGCGGACAGCAGGATCATGCCGGCGCCGGTGCAGGCGACGCCCAGGACGGGGAAGATCTTGTAGCGTCCGGTCGCCGCTACGAGCCGGCCGGTGCTGATCGCGCCGACGACCTGCGAGATCGTCAGCGGCATCAGCATGAGGCCCGAGTCGCCCGCGCCTAGGCCGTACACGAGCTGGAGGAAGAGCGGCAGGAAGGTGATGCTGCCGAGCAGGCTGACCGTGACCAGCACGTTGATCAGGTTCGCGACGAGGTAGACCCGGTTCTGAAAGAGCCGGGGCGGCAGGATCGGCTCACTCGTCCGCAGCTCCTGAACGACCGCGAGGACGCCGAAGACGAGCGCCGCCGCCGTCAGGCCGGCGATGACCGGCGAGGTCCAGGGAACCTCGTTGCCGCCGGTCGTCGTCACCAGCAGCACGCACAGCACGGCGGCGACGATCAGCAGGGCGCCGGGATAGTCGATCCTGTGGCGCAGGCGGCGGACCACGAGCCGCCGCAGCGTGATCTGCGCCATGACGAGCGCGCCGATGCCGATCGGCAGGTTGATCCAGAACACCCATCGCCAGGTCAGGTGGTCGACGAAGAGCCCGCCGAGCACCGGGCCGAGCACGCTCGCCGCGGCGAAGGTGCTCGCGATGTACCCCTGATAGCGGCCGCGCTCCCGCGGCGAGATGACGTCGGCAATGGTCGCGTGGGCCATCGCGATCAGGCCGCCGCCGCCGAGGCCCTGAAGCGCCCGGAAGGCGATCAGCTGCGGCATCGTCGCCGACAGCGCGCACAGCGCCGAGGTCAGGAGGAAGATCACGATCGCGACCTGGAGCATCGCCTTACGGCCGTAGAGGTCCGACAGCTTCCCATAGATCGGCGTCGCCGCCGTCGAGGTCAGAAGGTAGCTCGACACGATCCAGGAGAGATGCTCGACGCCGTGCAGATCCGAGGAGATGCGCGGCAGCGCCGTCGCGATGATCGTCTGGTCGAGCGCCGCAAGGAACATCCCGAGCATCAGCCCGACGAGGATGACGAGCCTGTCGCGATGGCCGAACTGGACCTCGGTGCCGGTCGTGGTGGTGGTGCCGACGCTGGTGCTACGCGGAACGGGGGGCGGTGTCACGCCGGGACCTCGAGGGCGTTTGTGAGCCGGAGAGAGGTGTCTAGCAGATCTTGGGCCGACGCTGACGAGCCAATCTGACGTGAGTGCAACCTCTCGGCTCGGCCGATGCGCCCGAGACACGGCTCGTCGTCAGGGAGCGTGCTCCGGCGCCTCAGACACGGGTTGCGGTCGAGTTTGGCCTCGGTGACCCGGCGTGCGCCGGGTCCGCCCCATCCCGGCCCTCCCCGCAAGGGGGGAGGGAGAAGAACCGGACAGCTTCATAGCCCTCCCCCTTGCGGGGGAGGGCTGGTGGGGGGACCTGCGGCCTTATACCGTCGGCCTCGGTCGTTGACCGATGCCGAGCGGGTTTTGCTCGAACGCCGCACGGGCTCAGCCAACGGCCGATGAGGCAAGCTCAACGGCCGTTGGTGTTACCTCAGCCGCCCTGCCCCGGCTTGTCGCCCGCATGCCCCATGGCGCCGGTGGCCTGACCGGCGCCCATGCCGGCCTGCACGCCGCCGCCGCCTTGGAGGCGGCTGGCCAGCAACTGCTTCGCCTGCTCGGCGGACTGGCGGCATTGCTGCTGGGCCTGGCGGAAAAAGTTCGCAAGCTCCTGGTCGCCCTGCTGCTGGGCATCCTGCGCGTACTGCTCGTGGGTCTCGGCGGCTTGCAGCGTGTGATAGGCCACGCTGATCAGGTTGTAGACGGGATCGGACGTGCCGGTCTGGCCGCCCATGCTCTGTGTGCTCATCGCTTGTCTCCTCCTGAGAAGGGCCGGATCGCGACGGGAGGTCGTGGAGCCTCGTCCGGCCCTTACTCGCCCAACGGCGCGCGCGGAATGCGGTTCCGGGTGCGCGGTCCCGTGGAGTTCGGCGCTTCCGTCCTGCGCATCGCGCGCAGAATGCCGTACACTCGGCGAGGAGCGGGACGCCGCTCGCCGAGCGGCCGGACACCATGCGGCGGCGCCCGCCGCCGCGGGGAGGATGCGATGAAGATCAACGTCACCGTCGACTGCACGCCGGAGGAGGCGAGAGCCTTTTTCGGGCTCCCCGACGTCAAGCCGCTTCAGGAGGCCGTCCTCGCGGAACTCCAGGCGGGGATGAAGCGCGGCATGACCGCCATGGAGCCGGCCGACATGATGAACACCGTGCTGCGGCAGTACATGGGCGGCATCGAGCAGGCGCAGCAGTTCTTCGGCGCGCTGGCCGGCGCGGCGGCGTCGTCCGGCAAGAAGAAGGGCTGACCCGGCTTCCCCTCACCGGTCCTCCCTTGCCGCCGCCACGATGCCGATCCAGAGCGTCCCGCGGCCCCACTTCACGAACCCGTACGCGAACCCTTCGTCGGGACAAGACATTTCTTCGTTTCAGGCATTCATCTTTTCAGGCGTTCATCGAATGTTACGGCATTCCGATGATTGATGGCGCCACGCGGCGCCTTCCTGCCGGCGGTCCGCAGCGCGACGTTGCCGCCCAACCCTTTGCGTGCGATGGTCGCGGTGGCAATGCCACTGGAGGACGCGGCGAGTCGGCCGCGTGCGGCCGGCCGGGCAACCGATCAACCATAACCGACGAGTGGAGGAATTCGGGGATGCGGGATACGCGACGGGAAGCCCCTGGAGAACCGCACCGGCGCAGCCTTCCTCCGGTCGCCGTCGCGACGGCGTCGTAGAGCGGCGGCGTTCGGTGATGGAGGCTTCCGCCGCACTGGCAGGATGGGCGTCGAGCATCAAGGCGCGCCTCCTGCTCGCCTTCGCGCTCTTCTCGCTGCTGACGATCGCCGCGTGCGGCATCGCCATCGCGCTTTTCGACGATGTCGGGCGAACGTTTTCCGCGACCGTCGGGCGGGACGTCAAAAGCTTCGGAAGCGCGGTGAGGCTCCAGGAGGAGGCGCGCCGGCTCGCGAGCGCCGCCGCCGCGTTCGCCGGCGCCGCCAAGCGCAGCGACCTGGAGCAACCCACGGCGGCGGCCGAGCAGAGCCGGGCGGCGGTCGACGCGGCCCTCAAGGATCTGCATCGGGCCGGGCTGCCGCCGGAGCTGGCGGCCGTGGACCGCGACTTCGGCCGCGTCTTCGACGGCTTCGGCAGGCTCGCGGAGATCACCGGCGGGCGAATCGAGGTGACGGAGCGCCGGGCGAAGCTGGCGAGCGCCATCATTCCGGTGGCCGGCAAGCTCGATCAGCTGATCCATCCCCGCTTCTTCAACGACACGCTCGACCTCGCCGTCAGCATCCAGGGCGACGACGTCTCCGCGCCGGACGCGCTCCGTGCGGCGCGCGCGCGCTGGGCGGGCGAAGTCGCACGCCTCCAGCAGATGATCCAGTTCCGGGTCGCCGCGGCGCTTGCGGGCAATCTCCTGAGCGAAGCGTCGGCCGCTCGCGACAAGCCGGCGCTGGAGTCCATGCGGAAGCAGTTCGCGGAGGCGGCGGGCACGATAGAACGCTTCAAGCATGCGTTCGAGAAGCCCGGTGCCGGCGGCGCGGATGCGGCGGCGGTGCCGGCGGCAGCCGACGAGCTGCTGCAGCTCGGCGCGGGCTCGCCCAACCTGTTCGACCTCCGCCGGGAGGAACTCGACGCCGCGGACCTGGAGCGAGACGCCATTACGCCGACCAGCGCCGCCGCCCGCGAACTGGTGGCGAGGCTGGGCGCGCTGATCGACGCCCAGAACAAGCAGATGGACGTCGCGGTCGAGGCGTCGCGCGACCAGCTCGACAACGCGAAGATCGTCCTGCTGATCATCGCGGCGGCGAGCCTGATCGGCGGCGCCGCCATCGTCACGGCCTATGTCGGGCCGCGCATCACGGCCCGCCTGTCGAAGATAACGCGGGCGATGCAGCTGCTGGCGGCGGGCGACCATTCCATCGCGGTGCCGGCGCTCCGCGACGCCGACGAGATCGGCGGCATGGCGCGGGCGCTGGAAGTCTTCCGCGAGCAGGCCCTGGCGGCTCAGCAGATCATCGACAGCGTCACCCGGCACGTGCATCAGGTCGCCGCCGCGGCCACCCAGGCGAGCATGGCGGTGAACCAGGTATCGGGCGGCGCCAACACCCAGCTCGGCGCGCTCCAGCAGTCGGTCGCCGCGCTCGGGCAAAGCGCTGACGCGATCACCGACGTGGCGCAGAGCGCCCGGCAGGCCAGCGAGCGGGCGCGCGACGCCGCCACCCTCGTCGAGGGCGGCATCCGGCAGATGGGGAGCATGGTCGAGCTGGTCGGCGCGATCTCGGCGAGCAGCGCGCAGATCAGCCGCATCGCCGACGCGATCTCGCGCATCGCCAACCAGACCAACATGCTCTCGCTCAACGCGGCGATCGAAGCGGCGCGGGCCGGCGAGCACGGCCGCGGCTTCGCCGTCGTCGCCGAGG
>DASWRT010000295.1:0-3330 GCA_036403035.1 Allostellaceae bacterium
CCGCCGGCGAAGAAAGCCGCGGAGCCGGCCAAGCCGGCCGCGCCGATGCTGCCGCCGCCGCGGCTGGTCAAGGCGACCAAGGCCGCCCCTGCCGCCGAGGCCGAGCCGGTCGCCGCCGAGCCCGAGCCGATTGTCGAGGAACCGGTCGAAGAAGTGGCCGCGGCACCCGCTCCTCCCGTCCCGGAGCCGGTCGTCGAGCGGCGGCCGCCGACGCACGTCGCCACGCGCGGACTCAAGACCGAAACCACGCCGCCGCCGGCGCCGAACGCGCACATCGAGAAGTCGGCGCCGGTCGTCGAGCCGCCGCCACCGCCGCCGCCCGCCGCCGTCGTCGAGCCGGAGCCGGTGGTTGCCGCCGCCCCGCCGCCGCCGCCCGCGCCGGCGCCGCCGCCGCGCCCTGCTCCGGGCCGCATCGTGCCGCCGACGCTGCGGCTGCGCATCGAAACCGATCGACCGACGACGCCGACGCAGCCGCTGCCGACGACGCCGCCGCCACGCGCCGTGCAGCGTCCGATCGCGCCGCCGAAGCCGGCGGCGCCGCTTGCCGCCCGTCCGGCCGGTGCGCCTGGCGTCGCCGCTCCGGGGGCGCGTCCGGGCGGTCCGCCGCGCCCCGGCATCCCGGGCCAGCCGCGTCCGCAGTATCCGAGCTCACGTCCGCCGATGGGCGGACCGCGCCCGCTGCCCTCGCAGCCGGTGCGTCCGCAGCAGCCCGGCATGCCGCCGCGTCCCGGCCAGCCGTATCCGCAGCGCCCCGGCATGCCGTCGCGCCCGACCTACCAGCAGCGTCCCGGTGGCGCCGGCCGGCCGGCCGCCGCGCAGCGCCGTGAGCACGCGCGCCCGGCGCCGCCGCCGATGGCCGCGGCACCGCCGCCGGTCACCAAGACGATCACCCTCGCCGAGGGCATGACGGTCAAGGACCTGGCCGACAAACTCGATCTGCGCGTCAAGGACGTCCTCGCCAAGCTGCTGATGAAGCGGCTGATGCTGACGATCAATTCCGCGTTGGACACCGAGACCGCGACGATGATCGCGCGCGAGTTCGGCGCCGACGTGCAGATGCAGAGCTTCGAAGAGGAGCTGCTGCAGGCCGACGAAGGCGACTCGCGGGCCGAAGACGTCGTCCTGCGCGCGCCGGTGGTCACGGTCATGGGTCACGTCGACCACGGCAAGACCAGCCTGCTCGACGCGATCCGCACGACCCGCGTCGCCGAGCGCGAAGCCGGCGGCATCACGCAGCACATTGGCGCGTATCACGTCACCATCAACGACCGGAACATCGTGTTCCTCGACACGCCGGGTCACGCGGCCTTCACCCTGATGCGCGCCCGCGGCGCCAAGGTCACCGACATCGTCGTGCTGGTGGTCGCGGCCGACGACGGCGTGATGCCGCAGACGAGGGAAGCGATCGATCACGCCAAGGCGGCGAACGTCCCGATCGTGGTGGCGATCAACAAGATCGACAAGCCGAACGCGCAGACCGAGCGCGTCAAGCGCGAGCTGACCGAGCTCGGCCTGATGCCGGAAGAATGGGGTGGCCAGACCGTCACCGTCGAAGTGTCGGCGCGCCAGAAGACCGGCATCGACACGCTGCTCGAGATGATCCTGCTGTCGAGCGACATCCTCGAGCTGAAGGCGAACCCGAAGCGGACGGCGTCGGGCACCGTGCTCGAAGCGAAACTCGACAAGGGCCGCGGGCCGGTGGCGACGGTGCTGGTGCAGGACGGCACGCTGACCGTCGGCGACACCTTCATCGCCGGGCCGATCGTCGGCCGCGTCCGCGCGCTGATCGACGATCGCGGCAAGCCGACCAAGACGGCGGGGCCGTCGACGCCGGTCGAAGTGCTCGGCCTGTCGGGGCTGCCGCAGCCGGGCGACGTGTTCCAGGTCGCCGATGCGGCCAAGGCGCGCCACATCGCGACGTTCCGCGAGGAGCAGTCGAAGTCCAAGGCGCTCGGCGCCAAGGGCTCGCGGCTGACGCTCGAGTCGCTGCAGGCGCAGATCGCCGAAGGCGGCATGAAAGAGCTGCCGCTGATCATCAAGACGGACGTGCAGGGCTCGGCGGAAGTGCTGGCCGATACGCTCGGCAAGCTGACCGACGAAAAGGTGAAGATCCGGATCATCCACGCCGGCGTCGGCGCGGTGAACGAGTCGGACGTGCTGCTGGCCTCGGCGTCCAAGGCGATCATCATCGCCTTCAACGTCCGGCCGGACCGCAACGCCGAGGAGATCGCCGCCCGCGAGCGGGTCGACATCCGCCAGCATTCGGTGATCTACAACGTCACCGACGAGATGAAGAAGGCGATGACCGGGCTGCTCGATCCGACCTTCAAGGAAGTGCGGATCGGCGTCGCCGAGGTGCGCGACATCTTCAAGGTGCCGAAGTTCGGCACCATCGCCGGCTGCATGGTCCGCGACGGGCGGATCACCCGCGCCGGCGACACTCAGGCGCGGCTGCTGCGCGACAACGTCATGATCCACGAAGGCAAGATCGGCTCGCTGCGCCGCTTCAAGGATGACGTCAGCGAGGTCAAGGCCGGCTTCGAGTGCGGCATCGGCTTCGACAAGTTCAACGACCTCAAGGTCGGCGATGTGATTGAGGTGTTCGCGATGGAAAGGGTGCTCACACCCGCGTAGGAAGTACGAAGTACGAAGTCTGAAGTACGACGTCTGAACGCGAGCGCCACCTCGAGCTTCATTCGTCGTACTGCGAACTTCGTACTTCGAACTTCTCGTACTTCGAACTTCGTACTTTTTGTCATGTCCCAAGGTTCCCGGCCCGATCGCGTAGCCGACCAGATCCGCGGCGAGGTCGCGTCGATGCTGGCGCGCGAGGTGCACGATCCGGGCATCGGCTTCGTCACCATCACGCGGGTGCAGGTCACGCCCGACCTGCAGCACGCGCGCATCCACTACACCGTGCTCGGCGACGACAAGGCGCGTGCGAGCACGGCCAAGGCGCTGGGCCGGGCATCCGCGTTCCTGCGCCGCCAGATCGGGCAGCGCCTCCGCCTGAAGCGCGTTCCCGACCTCGTGTTCATCTACGACGAGTCGGTCGCGGGACAGGACCGGATCGAACAGCTCCTCAACAGCATGCGCGCGGGCGATGCCGCCGCGCCCTCTGCGCCGACTGATCCCGATGACGACGACCACTCCTGAACTGCGGCAAATCGTCGAGGCGGTGCGTGCGCGGCAGCGCTTCGTGCTGTCCTCTCACTCCCGGCCGGACGGCGATTCGATCGGATCGCAGATGGCGATGGCCTATGCGCTGCGGGCGATGGGCAAGGAGGCGGTGGTGATCAACGCCGATCCCGCACCGCCGCCGTTGATGAC
>DASWRT010000296.1:0-20279 GCA_036403035.1 Allostellaceae bacterium
CCGACGACGAAGCCGACCGATACCTGGTTGTGCTCCAGATGATACATCCACGAGCCGCCATAGGTCTCGCGATCGAGCGGCCAGCCGATCGTGTGGATGACGAGACCCTGCTTGTGCTTCGCCGGGTCGATCTCCCACAGCTCCTTGACGCCGAGCCCATAGGTCTGCGGCGGCCGGCCCTCGCGCAACTTGAAGCGCTCGATCAACGCCTTGGTCAGCGAGCCGCGGCAGCCCTCGGCGAAGATCGTCCGCTTGGCGATCAGCTCGACGCCGGGCTGGTAATGGTCGGTCTTCTCGCCGTCCTTGCCGACGCCCATGTCGCCGGTCGCGACGCCGCGCACCGCGCCCTGCTCGTCGTAGAGAACCTCGGCGCCGGCGAAGCCGGCATAGATCTCGACG
Organism: Allostellaceae bacterium; assembly: GCA_036403035.1. GTDB lineage: Bacteria > Pseudomonadota > Alphaproteobacteria > ATCC43930 > CGMCC-115725 > DASWRT01. The sequence goes on from DASWRT010000296.1 coordinate 400, forward strand.
CCCAGCTCCTCCGCCTGCCCGGCCAGCCAGCGGCAGACATTGCCCAGGCTGACGATGTAGTTGCCTTCGTTGTGCATCGGCGGCGGCGTCGGCAGCCGGACCGCCCGGCTGGCGGTGAGGAACAGGAACTGGTCCTCGGCCGCCGGCGTGTTGAGCGGCGCGCCGCGTTCCTTCCAGTCCGGGATCAGCTCGTTGAGCGCGCGCGGCTCCATGACCGCGCCGGACATGATATGCGCGCCGACCTCGGAGCCCTTCTCGATCACGCAGACCGACAGCTCGCGCTCGGCCGCGGCGGCAAGCTGCTTGAGCCGGATCGCGGCGGAGAGACCCGATGGCCCGGCCCCGACGATGACCACGTCGTATTCCATCGTGTCGCGCTGCATGCCCGTCCTCTCTTGGCGTCTTGGCGCCTCCTCCCGCCCGACCCGACCGCCGGTCGCGCTCGTCGGCGGCGTGCGCCTGTGTCCCTGGAACCGTCGGGGAAATATAAAGATGAGGCCGCAAAGCGCCAGCTTTCAGGTGTCGCGGCACGGGTGATAGTGTCGCGGCATGCCTGCTGATCTGTCATTACCGCGGCCGGCGCTCGAACGCCTGCTGCAATGGTACGTCGATGCCGGCGCCGACGAGGCGATCGGCGAGGCGCCGGTCGACCGCCTCGCCGCGCCCGCTCCCGCGCTTGCGCCGCCGGTCCTGCCGGCACGCCCCTTACCGCAGGAACCCGCCGCGCCGTTGCCGGTCGCCGGTGCCGGCGCCGTCCGCCGTCCTCCGGCCGCGGCGGCAGCGCCGATCGCCGCGGCGGTCGCGCCCGCCGAGGCGGCGACGCTCGCCGAGCTGGAGGCGGCGGTGCGCGCCTTCGAGGGCTGCCCTCTGAAGCGCACCGCGACCAACACCGTCTTCGCCGACGGCAACCCCGGCGCGCCGCTCATGATCGTCGGCGAGGCGCCCGGCGCCGACGAGGACCGGATCGGCAAGCCCTTCGTCGGCCGCAGCGGCCAGCTCCTCGACCGCATGCTGGGGACGATCGGGATCGAGCGCGCCACCGGCGCCTATATCTCCAACGTTCTGTTCTGGCGGCCGCCGGGGAACCGCAAGCCGACCGGCGGCGAGATCGCGTCCTGCCTGCCCTTCGTGCTGCGCCATATCGCGCTGGTCCGCCCGAAAGTCCTGGTGCTGTGCGGCGGCACCGCCGCCTCGACCCTGCTGCAACGGCCCGAAGGCATTACACGGCTGCGCGGGCGCTGGTTCGAGCTGGACATTCCCGGCCTCGATGCGCCGGTCGCTAGTCTTGCTACTTTTCATCCCTCTTACTTGCTGCGCACTCCGCTGGCCAAAAGAGAAACTTGGAAAGATCTTATCGCCTTGCAGTTGAAACTGGATAAAATGCTATTCAACTAAGTAATATGGCAGTAACGCCACAAACGCCCCAATTCGGCCACAGTTTGCCTATCTATTTCTGCTTGCCTCATCCCGGAGAATGCTCTATTTGAGGTGCTATGCACCGACGGAGAGGCGGCGCCGAGTTTACCAGAACTTGGCCGATAACCCGTTTACTGAGTGCCTGCTGTGCGTCGCTCGTCGCCGGTTTTGTGGGGCTTTCCCAACCGGTTGCGGCGGCCGATCAAATCCGCACAGCTGCTCTCACCCCCGGGACAGAGATCCCGAGAGACGCCGAGCTGCCGACGCCGCTCTCGGGCGCCGATGCCTCCCGCTACCGGCGGATCTTCAAGCTCCAGTCCGAGGGCAACTGGGCCGCGGCCGACACCGAGATCGCCGCGCTCAAGGACCGGACGCTGCTCGGCCACGTGCTCGCGCAGCGTTACCTGCACCGCCGCTGGAAAAGCCGCTACGGCGACCTGCAGCAGTGGCTTGCCGCCTATCCCGACCTCCCGGACGCGCAGGACATCTTCGAGCTGGCGCGGCGCAAGCGCCCAGCGCACACATCAGCGCCGGAAAAGCCCGCCGCGCTGCCGGTGCCGTTGCGCGGCACCGCGGAGGCCACCGCCGACCTGCGCCCGACCCGGGTGGCCGCCGGCGCCGTTCCCCCCGCCTCGCCGGGCGCCGCGCTGCGCGCCGAGATCAAGCTCGCCGCCCGTACATCGCCCGAGCAGGCCGAGCACATGCTCCGCGAGGCCGATGCGCAGAAGCTGCTCGACGACGCCGAGTACGACGACGTCCGCGCCGACATCGCCGAAGCCTTCTTCTTCGCCGGCAACGACCGGCAGGCGCTGATCCTCGCCGCGGCGACGCGCACGCCCGCCTACAGGCCGCTCGCGCACTGGATCGCCGGCCTCGCCGCGTGGCGGCTCAACCGTCTGACCGAGGCGCGCACGCATTTCGAGACGCTGGCGCGGATGCCGAACGTCTCCTCCTGGCGCGTGTCGGCCGCGGCCTATTGGGCGTCGCGCGTCCATCTGCGCGCCCGCCGGCCGCAGCTCGTGAATTACTGGCTCGGCATCGCCGCCGAGCATCCCCGGACCTTCTACGGCCTCATCGCGCGGCGCAGCCTCGGCATCGAGACCTTCGTGAACCGCGAGGCCGAGCCGTTCACCGAGATCGACGCCCGCATCGTCGACGAGACGCCCGCCGGCCACCGCGCCTTGGCGCTGCTCCAGGTCGGCGAGACCGAGCGCGCCGAGATGGAGCTGCGCGTCCTTGCGGGACAGGCTCCGGCGGCGATGCTGCCCTCGCTCGTCGCGTTCGCCGACCGCGCCAACATGCCCGCGCTGAGCCTCCAGCTCGCGGCGATGCTCAGCGACCTTGACGGAAGGCGGCACGACCACGCGCTCTATCCGCTGCCGCGCTGGGAGCCGCGCGGCGGCTACAGCGTCGACCGCGCCCTGCTGTTCGCGCTGATGCGCCAGGAATCGGAGTTCCTGCCGGACGCGCGAAGCCCGAAGGGTGCGCTCGGTCTGATGCAGCTGATGCCTGAGACCGCGCAGGCGATGGCCGAGCGGGTCGGCCTCAAGCTGAAGCCGAAGGAGCGGCTGTCCAACCGGCTGCTCGATCCGGAGACCAACCTGACGCTCGCGCAGGCTTTCGTCGACTACTTGCTGCACCACGAAAAGATCAAGGGCAGCCTGTTCCTGGTCGCCGCCGCCTACAATGGCGGGCCCGGCAACATGCTGCGCTGGCGGACGCAGGGCGACTACCGCGACGATCCGCTTCTGTTCCTGGAGAGCATGCCGGCGCGCGAGACGCGGGCGTTCGTCGAGCGGGTGCTCGCCAACTACTGGATCTACCGGCTGCGCCTCGGGCAGGACGTGCCGGACCTGGAGGCCCTTGCGAGCGGGGAGTGGCCGGTCTATGTCGCTCTAGACAGGACGACCACGCCGACGAACAGGATTGCCCGCAGTGCCTCGGCTCGATGAGTCCCGCCCGTTCCTCCCGGTCAACATCGCGCTGCTGACCGTCTCCGACACGCGCGGCGAGGCGGACGACCGCTCCGGCCGGACGCTCGCCGAACTGGTGACCGCGTCCGGCCACCGCGTCGCCGACCGCCGCATCGTCCGCGACGACGAGGACGCGATCACGGCGCAGCTCCGCGCCTGGATCGCCGATCCGCAGATCGACGTGGTGATCTCGACCGGCGGCACCGGCGTCACCGGCCGCGACGTGACGCCGGAGGCGTTCCACGCCGTCTACGAGAAGGAGATCCCCGGCTTCGGCGAGCTGTTCCGCTGGCTCAGCTACGAGAAGGTCGGCACCTCGACGATCCAGAGCCGCGCCACCGGCGGCGTCGCCGGCGGCACCTACCTGTTCGCCCTGCCCGGCAGCCCGAGCGCCTGCCGCGACGCCTGGGACGGCATCCTCGTCCACCAGCTCGACAACCGCTTCCGCCCATGCAACCTCGTCGAGCTGATGCCGCGGTTGCAGGAGCACCTGACGAAGGGGTGAGCGGCGGCAAACGAGAACGCTCGAACCACCAAGATACCAAGAGCACCAAGGCGTTAGCGCCTCAAAACACTCTCGCACCATTCTGATTAACTGTAGGGGCGACCCTCGGGCCGCCCGCACTCTTCCCGCCGGCTGCTTTGGCATTGTGCCAGCGGGCGAGACAAGCCTCGCCCCTACAATTATTGCGAATGTCGTTGGCCGCCAATCGGACCGCACGACCCCTTCGTGTCTTTAGCGTCTTGGTGGTTCCAGCGTTCTTCTCGACCGCGCCCGCCACCGTTCGTACGCCGCGCTGTCGTCGATATCCTCCAGCATCTCCAGCGTCGCGATGCGCATCCGTCGCGGCAGGCCGGCGAGCGTGTCGGCGAGCGCGTGCTCGGTCGACCAGCGCACGTTCCTGAAGAGCGAAGCCGGCAGGCACGGCGAGCGCCGGAACCCGACGAGCCAGTAGCCGCCGTCGTCGGACGGGCCGAACACCGCATCGTGCCCGCCCAGCGCGCGGAACGCCGCGGCGACGTGGCGCGGCGCGAGGGCCGGGATGTCGGAGCCGACGATCACGACTGGTCCTCCCGGCGGCAGTTCGCGCATCGGCCGCGCCATCCGCGCGCCGAGGTCGCCCTGCCCTTGCCGCCGCCGCAGCGCCCGCGCCACGGGCCAGAAGCGCGGCCCCGACGCGGCGCGGTCCGGCGTCATCGCGAGATGCGTCGTCCAGCGACGGTCGCGCGCCATCGTGCGCAGCAGCCGTCCGGTGGCGCTGCGGTAGAAGGCGAGCGCCGCGGCGTCGCCGATGCCGGCGGCGAGCCGCCGCTTGACGCGCCCGCGCTGCGGCATGCGGGCGAAGATCACGAGGTGCTTGCGGGTCATCTTGCGTAGAGGCGGGCGATCCGTTCGGGAGAAAGGCCGAGGAAATACAGAGAGAGGCAGGTCAGGTTGCGGAGCGGTCGGCGCCAGTAGCCGTCGCGCCGGTAGCGCGCCGCCGACGTCACCGCCGCGACCGGCAGCGCCGCGAGGCGCTCCGGCCCGAGCCGCCGCACGAGGTCGACATCCTCCATCAACGGCAACGGCCGGAACCCGCCGACCGCGTCGTAGAGCGTCCGGCCGATCAGCAGCCCCTGGTCGCCGTACGGCAGCGCCAGCCGGCGGCAGCGCCACGCCACCGCTCGCTCCAGCCGTCGCGCACGCGGGTCGTCGTCATCGAGCCGGAAGGCGAAATAGCCGGCGCGCCGCGCATTCGCCGGGTCGTTCACGAAGGTCGCCACCGCGTCCGCCCAGCCCGGCGGCAGCACCGTGTCCGCATGGAGGAACAGCAGCCAGTCGCCACGCGCCGCCGCCGCGCCGGCCGCGAGCTGCAATCCGCGTCCGCGCGACGCCGCCACGACGCGCGCTCCGGCCGCCTCCGCCAGCGCCGATGTGCCGTCGCGCGAGCCGCCGTCGGCGACGACGATCTCGGCATCGCGCGCCTCGGCGAGCGCGGCGAGCGTCGCGCCGAGACCGGCAGCGGCGTTCAGGGTCGGAATGACGATCGAGAGACGAGACATGCCGAAAGATGCGTGGGCGACGGATGATCCGCCCGCTAAGGTCGCTCCGGATTTCCACTGCGGACAATGCCCGATGCCGCCGCCCGACGCCACACCGACCAGCACCGCGCCGACCGCCGGCCGCGATCACGATCGCGCGACGATCGCGGCGCGGCTGCGCACGCTGAAGCTGCCGGCGACGCGGGATCTGACGTCGGACGCGCTCGCCGCGATGCCGGCGAAGGGCGTGGCGCACCGCCACTATCGCCTCGCCGGACGCGGGCTCGTACTGCGCGTGCCGCTTCGTCAGCCGTGGGGCGGTACCACGCCGGACGTAGTGCATTACGAGGCGGCCTGCTTCGCTCGGGCCGAACCGTCCGGCGCGACGCCGCGGCTCGTCGCCACGGTCGAGCCCGGTCCGGGACTGCCGCTCGGCGCGCTGCTGGTCGAAGAGATCGCCGGGCATGCGCCGCGCCTCCCGGCCGACCTGCCGGCGATCGCAACCGCGCTCGCCCAACTGCATTCGCTGCCGCTGCCGTCGCCGGAAGAACGCGCGCCGCTCCCCGATCACGGCGCGCAGGGCGGCCCGGTCGCGGCGACGGTCGCGGTTATCGAGAGCCAGCGGCCCTATTTCGATTCGCCCGCGGCGGCGCTGCCGCCCGACTCGCGACGGCTGATCGAGGCCGAGATGGAGTGGGCGCGCAGCCTCGCCGCATCCGCGGCGGAAAAGGCGCAGCCGCCGCTGACGCTCGTCGGTACCGACACGCACCCCGGCAATTTCGTCGTCCGCGGAGAGGATGGCGCCGCCGTCTTCGTCGACCTGGAGAAGACGCTCTACGGCGCGCCGGCGATCGACCTCGCCCATGCCAGCCTGCCGACCTCGACCACCTGGGACATCGAGGTGCAGGCGACGCTCTCGCCCGCCGAGGTGCGCGCCTTCTACGCCGCGTGGCAAGATGCCGCGCCGCCGGAGCTCGCCGACGCGACCGCGCCGTGGCTGCGCCCGTGCCGGCGGCTCACCTGGCTGCGCACGATCGTTTGGTGCGCCCGCTGGCGAGCGGTCAGCGCCGAACGCCCGCCGGCGGGGATGGATGCGCGGCTTTCGGCGCACATCGCCGGCCGCATCGCCGCGTTCCTCGAACCGGAGACGCTGGCGGCGTTGCGCGAGGCGGCGCTGCTCGACCCGATTTGAGCGGATCGCCGGCTCGGGTCAGCCGTCCAGGTCGACCGCGATGTGCTCCGGCAGGCCGAGCATCACGTTGAGGTTCTGCACCGCGGCGCCGGACGCGCCCTTGCCGAGATTGTCGTATTTCGTGACGACGACGGTCTGCTTCCACGTCTCGTTGCCGAAGACGAACAGCCGGAGACCGTTGCTGCCCTCGCCACCGTGCGGCGTCAGGTATGGCGCGGTCTCCGGCTCATGCTCGTTGAACGGCATCACCGTGACGAAGCGCTCGCCGCGATATCGGTCCTCGTACGTCCGGTGGATGTCGCGCGCGCTCGGCCGCCCCGGCAGCGTCGCGTTGTCGAGCGCCGTCTGCACCAGCATGCCCTGATAGTAGTCGCCGACGCTCGGCAGGAAGACCGGCCGCCGCCGCAGACGCGACCATGTCTCCAATTCGGGGATGTGCTTGTGTGCGAACTCCAGCCCGTAGAGCGCATAGGTCGGCGGACCGCCTGCCGCCTTCGCGGCCGCGCCCTCGTATTTCTCGATCAGCTTGTTGCCGCCGCCCGAGTAGCCGGAAACCGCGTTGACCGTGACCGGCGCCTCCGGATCGAGCATCCCGGCATCGACCAGCGGGCGCAGCATCAGGATGCCGCCGGTCGGATAGCAGCCGGGATTCGAGACGAGCCGCGCGCCGCGGATCAGGCCGCGCTGCTCCGGCGCCAGCTCCGGCAGGCCGAACACCCAGCCGGGGCTGGTCCGGTGCGCCGAACTCGCGTCGAGGATGCGGCAGCCGGTCTCGGCCGCGAGCGCCACCGTCTCGCGCGCTGCGTCGTCCGGCAGGCAGAGCACGGTGACGTCGACCGACGCCATCAGCCGGCGCTTCTCCGCCGGATCCTTACGCTTCTCCGGGTCGATGCTGACGACGGCGATGTCGTCGTGACGCTCCAGTCGCTGGCGGATCTGGAGTCCCGTCGTGCCGGCCTCGCCGTCGATGAAGACCTTGAACCTGTCAGCCATGAGAGCCCCGCCTCGACCCGATGAGCATGCCGTCGGCCGGGCAATGCCGTCCGGCCGAACGGATCACCCATAGATATGACGGGCGGCGCGGGCTGTCCATGACGCGGATAGGGCCGTCGCGGCGGTGCAGCATTGCATCCGCGACGGCCCTCGTCCGCAGGCGGCGGGATGGGAGTGAAGAACGGGTTCGCCGGTCGACGCTACTGCGCCGCCATCAGCAGCGCCTCGTCGTGCACATCGAGGCATTCGGCGGCCGCGCGATGCGCGTCGGCGAAGGCCCGTGAATAGGCGCCGCTCGACGGCACGTAATGGTTGTAGTACGTCCCTCCCTCGACGTTCGGTCCGAAGATCCACATCGCTTTCGCGACGGTATCGGGCGGTCCCACGGGATGGCCGTTCGTATCGATGTCGATCCCGTCGAGGCCCGCCGTCGCGCATCTCGGCCGGATGAGCGCGGCGCGGTGCAGGCTCGCCAGGACGGGGGAGTCCGTGGCGATCAGCCCGGCGCTGTCCAGCCTTGCCTTGACGACGCGGTCGACCCTCCGGGAAGCGCCGCCGTCGGCAACGAGGGTGACGCCGTCCCGCCCTTGGATTACCGCCGGATTGACGCCGGGAAAGAACTCCACAACGCCCGCATTGGCCAGCGCGAGGAGATCTTCGTGACGCTCCTTCTGCGGCCCGGCCACGAGGCGGCAGACGAGTTGCGAATAGGTCGTATGGAAAACCGCGTGCGACCGTTCGTCGAGGCCGCGATGGTTCACGATGTCGCGCAAGGTGTCGCGCAGCTCGCGCCAGACCTCCAAGGCGGCCTTGATCGGGCTCCTCGACAATCCCTTGACGCTTTCCAGGAGGTCGAACCGGATGAAATGCTGCACCCACTCGACATAGGCGTCGCCGGACAGTCCCTCGGGCGCGGCGACGAGAAGGTAGTCCTCGGGCGAAAACGCGCCGTAGCGCATTTCTAGGTCGGCGAGAGCCTCATCGAGATCGCCCGCGTCATACGCCGCGGCCAGCCGCTCGCGAACCCATGCCGCGGCCGGCATCGACGTATCGGCGCCGAACAGGTTGGCGCTCACGATGTAGTAGGCGGCGCGCATCTCATGCTTTATCAGCGGCAGGATTTCGGCTTCGAAATCGAGCCTTCCGTCCGCCGTCCGTCTGCGCAGACGCGCGATGGTCGCCGGCGTGAGGAACACCGGCTGGTGCCTCTTGCGGTCGACCGTCGTGTTCGGCCGCGTGTAGAACGGCAGCCCGGTCCGCGAGAAGACGACGATCCGCGGCTCTCGACCGGACGGCTCGTACGTCCGGACTCCGCTCGCCGAGCGGACCTGTCGTCCGCCCCGGCCGACCGAGAGGGCGGCGATCACGTCCATCGCGGCGAGCCCCAGGCCCGCGACGCCGACCGTCTCGCCCGGAGCGACGGCGTCCACCGCCTTCGGCAGCGGATAGGGAGCGCAGACATCCGTGGCGGCGCCGGAATTCCCGCGCCGCCCGGTGTGCCCGAGCGAGACGAAGAGCTTCGCGACGGTTTCCTCGGTCCCCGTTTCGCCGCGCAGGACGAACGAGACCGGCTCCGTGTAGGGGATGACCTCGATCGCGCGTTCGCGGTGGATCCGCACCGTCACGTTGTGCGGAAGCTCCCGCATCAGATACCGGAACGTCCACTGAAGATATTCGCCGAGAAGCCGCCTGGGCAGAAAATCCGTCTCGGCGACCGGTCTGCCGCCCTCCGCGCACGGCACCCCGTCATCGTCGACGCGGATGTCCTGCATGACGCACCAGTCGAAGAAGCTGGGGCCGGGACGTTCCTCTCTCGCGCCGATCGCCGCGCGGTCGGGAAACATGGAGAGCTGGCAGGCGATGGTGTTGAGCATCAGGTAATCCGGCTGGCCGAGCCAATGCACGCCGGTGCCCGGTTCGTTCGGCTCGAAGACGACGACGTCGAACCGGCGCTCCGGCGCAAGGGGAGCCAGCGCCAGGATACGTTCGAGGAGCGTCAGGCCGCGCGACCCCAATCCTACGATGCCGATACTCAGCGAGGCGGCGCGGGCTTCGCTCCGTGCGAACGCCATCACCATCTGGTCCTCTCCGGAAAGAAGTCGGGGATGCCGACCGCCGTGCCGCGCCTGCACGCTTCGTCGAACACGTGCTTGCCCACGGCGAGGTCGAGCACGCCCAGCCCGAAGGGCGAAAAGATCAGCGGGCGGGAACGGTCGACGGCGATCTCGCCCCGCATCAGTCCGGCGAGCGTCCCGGCTATGAAGCGGCGGTGCCCGAGCTTCTGCTCCGCGAGGTGCAGCGTCGTATTGGCCTTCAGGCAGTGATCGACGTCATCGACGATGTTCATGGCGTCGAGGACCAGATCGGGAGAAATGTCCCGCAGCGAGATATGCAGCACGATTTGGCCGGGAGCGAATTTCTCCGGCGGCACGACATAGGGAGTCGACACGTTCGTCGCAAAGACGACGACGTTCGAGCGCAGCGCTTCCGCCCGGTTCTCCTGAAGAGAAACCCTTCCGGAGGTCTTGTCCGCCGCATGCTTCCTGAATGCTTCGGCGGACTGCCGGTCGAGGTCGTGAATATAGACCGTTTCGAACTTCCATCCGTCCGCGACGAACATGTCGAATATGTTCCTCGCGATGACGCCGGCGCCGACGAACGTGACGGCGGGCGCCTCCCGGCGATGCCCGTTCAGCCAGTTCGCGGCCAGGACCGCCGAGGCGGACGTGCGCACCGCGCTGATCTGCGACGCCTCGAGGCATGCGAACGGGTAGCCCGTCTCGGTGTCGTTCAGCACCAGCGTCGCGGATGCTCTGGCGATCCCGGCCTTGATGTTCTCCGGGAAGCTGGCGATCCACTTGATGCCGCTGACGTTGATATCGCTGCCGATCGTCGCCGGCAGGGCGATGATGCGGTTGGCCGGCTTGTCCGGGAAGCGCAGGAAATAGCTGTCGGGATTGACGGTCTGTCCATCGTGATGCGCGAGATAGGCGGCCTCGACGCAGGCGATGCTTTTTTCGGGCGCCTCGGAAAGGATCGCGTGAGCCGCCGCTCCCGAGACGACATGGAACTGGTGTCTTGCCGGCTTGGCGGAAGCCGCGGCCTGCTGCTGCTCCTGCGGCCATGACGGCAACGGGTGGCGCTCGACCTGTGCGATGCTCTTCGTCAGGCTCTTGTCGCCGAAATGTCCGCCGGCCCAGTCGTCGTCATAGACCGTGTCGAGATATCGCTCGCCGAAGTCCGGCGAGATCGCGACGACCACCGCATTCTCCGGCAAGCGGTCTCGCCAGGCATGGACGCCGGCGACGACCGTACCCGTCGATCCGCCGGCCAGGAGACCGTTGGTCCGCGCGAGGTGGCGGCACATCGCCACCGCATCTGCCTCGGGAACCATCTCGAATCCGGAAATCCCTTCCGCGTCGAAGATCGGCGGCTGTTGGCTCGACCCGAGACCGGGGATGTAGCGCTTGCCCGGCGGGTTCCCGAAGGTGACCGATCCGACGCTGTCCACCGCGACGATCCTGGTTTCCGGCCGATGCTTCCGGAAATACTGGACGCAGCCCATCAGGGTTCCGGTCGTGCCGGCGCCGACGAAGAGGTAGTCCAGACGCGGGAACGACTCCGCGATCGACCGCGCCGTCATGCGGGCGTGAACGAGCGGATTGTTCGGGTTCCCATATTGATTGAGCCAGATGAACCGCTTGTCCCGCTCGACGGCATCCCGCACATAAGCGATCCGGGTGCCGAGATAGCCGCCGTTGTCGTCGTTCTCGGTGACGATCACGACGTTGGCGCCGAACGCCTTCATGATCTTGATGTTGTGCGCGGACGTGTTCGGATCGACCACACAGGTGAAATCCAGGCCGCGCTCGGCGCAGATCATGCTGAGCGCAACGCCGAGATTTCCCGATGAGGATTCGATCAGGATCGTGTCTTCTTTAATCAGGCCTCGTGCCTCAAGATCCCCGATGAGTCCCAAGGCGGTCTTCAGCTTGACCGAGCCGGCGGGGTTCATCGCCTCCAGCTTCAAATGGAAATTACTCAAGCCAAGGTGTTTTACCTTCAAGAACACCTTGTCATGGATAATGTCGGAAATTCGCTCGTACACGGGCGTCTCCTCTGAGATTTGAAGCCGAACCGGAAGAGATTCGGCTGTTCTATTTTCCTCGCGACGCGACGATGGCATTCAGGATGCGTTCGGATCGCAAAGCCATCAGCGAGAAGGGCTGGGCGTCGCTGATGCCGTGCATGCGCTCGGAAAGCCCGTTCATGAAGATGCTGACGCCCGTATCGCCGGTGAGTTTGACGCGACAGTCGCGGTCGATGTCGACCGCGCCGTCCTCGTTGAAGGATAGCCAAGGGACCAACAGCGCGAACAGCGGCGGGATGCGCGGCTGGTCGTATCCCGTCGCCAGGACGATGCCGTCGACATCGAAGGTGGACTCCTCGTTGCCGACGATGTTGCGGACCGTCACCGCATAGCCCGAGGGCGCTTTCGCAATGGCTGCCGCCTGACTATGAATGATTGTGCGAAGACCTTCCAGCCCCTGGACGTTTCTTTCGTAAAGGACCGAATGGAGTGCACGGCCTTCGGGAGCGGCAGCGGGATCGGACTGCGCGGCCGTGAACCCGCCCGACCGGTGCAGCGACCGGACGGCGATCCCGTCCCCTCTTCCCAGCAGATCGGCCGCCGCCGTGCAGGCGCTTCGTCCCGATCCGACGACGAGCCATCGTTTCGGAAACGGCCCGCCCTGCAACGCACCGATGCGCGTCAGGTATTCGGAGCTATGGAAGACATGAGACCCGAGATGATCCTGGAAGAGCGCGGGTATCCTCGGGCTGACGCCGTCGGAAACCACCAGGGTCCGGGTCCGCACGACGCCGCTGCTCGTGGCGATCCGGAGGTGGGTCAGCACGCCTTCGGACAGCCCCGGCAGGATTTCGGTGACCGGTTCGCCGTAATGCACGTCAGCCGCCAGCCGCTCCGCGGCCCAGCCGACGTAATCCGACCATTCCAGCCGGCTGGCCGAGCGCCCAAGTAGCCCGAGCCCGTGGAGCCGCCCTTTTTCCTTCAGGTACATGGCGAAGGAAAACCGGCTGCGCGGGTTGCGCGGCGTGACCAGATCGCCGAACACATGATGGCCGGCGTCGGTGCCCGGCAGGAGAAGCTCCGGCGGAAGGCATGGCCGCGACGCCCTCTCCAGGAACACGACCGAGCCGGCCGCGCCGCGCCCCTGTTCCTCGTCCGCATCCGCGACGGCGCACGCGAAGGAGATGCCGGCCGGTCCGAAGCCAATCCCCACCACGTCCGCCTCGGCCGTCTTCGGAAAACCCTGCTTCATCATCGTCTCCGCGTTTGCACTCGCTGATGCCTCCTGATTTCCGCGGACGAACGGGACCGGTGCTCTCGCTTCGGCAAAATGGAAGCGGAACGTGCGCGTCAGGACGGCATCGCATACAGAAGAAGGGGCGTTCGGACCGTCGTGACAGTCGGCGGCGACGGTCCCGTTTCCTAATCCGACATGATTTGAATCGCCTCCAGGCGGTGATTGCCGCGGGGCTCCCAAATGGCATGGGGAGGATTACGGCGTTCGCCCTCCGCGAACGACACGGCGCCGACCACGGTCGGAAACTGCCCGGTCCGGACGGCCTCCACCCGGTCGCCCTCCCATCCGGCAAGCTGGGCTGCGATCGACATCCCCGCGACGGTTTCGAGGAAATAGACGTCGGGCTCTTCGCCGAACGACGCGCGGTGCGCCCTGGAGATGGCGGAAGCCTCGTCGATCATCGACGCCGCGGCGAAGCCGATGATGCTCAGTTCGCCCGGATCGTCCATATCGGCCAGGACCTTCGGCGAGGCGGCGTCGTCGGTCAGGACGATCGGCCCGCCATAGCCCTCGGCCCTTTTCCCGATCACGTAATCCGCGCTCGCTTTCAGGCGACCGGCGAAAATCAGGGCGTCCGCCGAGAAGGATTCGTCCACCAGATGCAGCAGCATCCGCTTCGCCTGATCGCGTATTTCATCGGCCAGCATGATCCCGTGCAGGCTCGTATCGCTCTCGACCGAAAGCCTCGTCCATCCCTTGCGCTGGACATACGTGACGAGGCGCTTTGCGAGCAGGGAGTCGGAAGGACAGATGCGGAAGGCGTTGCTCTTGCCGCGCGTGACCTTGCTTGCCGTCGCGGCCGGCAGGAGCAACGGGATGTTGTGCCGCGCATAGATCTCCGACGCGGACATCGCGGAGTCCGACGAAAAGTGCCCGACGACGACTTCCACCCCGTTCCCGACGAAATAGTCGGCGACCTCGAGCGCACGCTTCGGCGAGGCGCCGTCGTCGGCGAAGACGAAGTCCATCTTCGCGACCTCCGGCATCTCGTTGATCGAGAGGGTGATGCCCCGCAGGAACGTCCGCGAGTGCGCCGTCTCGTTCGCATTGAGCAAGGCCGACAGGCCGACTTTCAGTTTCTTGGCTGGCATTCAAGCGACCTCGCTGGAACGTGGCGTTGCGGAACCGCTCAGCCGCCCAGGGGCGAACGGCGCCAGAAGATCTTCCCGGCCGGCGGCCGGCGGCCGGCGGCCGAGGCGCTCGGCGATCTGCCGCGCGGCGTGCAAGGCGATGCCCGGCGCGAGCTTGTAGCCGATGCCGGACAGCCCGGCGGCCACGTACCGGGGATCGTCTTCGCCCAGGAAACCGATCGCCGGCCTGCCATCCGCCGTATAGGAATCGAGGCCCGGCAGGACGTCGAAGACCGGCCCGTTCTCCTGCCGCCCGCTCAGTTCGCTCAAGCGGCGCAGCGCGTCCCTGTCCTCCCCGCCGAGCGGCGGGCCGAGTTCCTCAGGCATCGATGCAGCCTGCCGGACCTGCGGTCCGACACCGACATGCACGAGGTTTCCCGCGAGCGGGACCGCATAGGTTCCGGCCACGATGTCGATGACCGGTAGGGATAGCGGCCGGGACGCGAACAGCCGGACCAGGGGAATGGTACGGGTATGGAGCCCTAGTTCCGGCAGCAGGGAGGCGCTCCAGGCGCCGGCCGCGAGGACGACGATTTCAGCGTCGATCGCCCCCTGGTTCAGGATCAGGCGTGCACCTCCCTTCTCCCGTCCGACGTGCTTCACCCATGCGTTTTCGAGAACGGCGCCGCCGCCGCTCCGCACGAAGTTCGCCATCAGTCTGACCGATGCGCGGACGTCGCTGGCGCCGCCTCGAGGCTCGTAGAGCACGACGCGGTCCGGCCGCGCGTCGAGGAAGTTGGTCACGCGCCGGACGTCGTCGCCCGCGAGCAGGCCCATCGGGTATTCGTTCGATGAATACTGCGTCGCGGCCTTCCCCAGGGCGTCCGCCGCCGACGGCGCGTCGGCGTAGATCACGCCGCCGCGCTTGATCGTCGGATCGAAAACCCGGCCGAACCGGGTCGAGCCGAGACAGTCTCCCGAAGATGCCGCAAGCGCCATGATGTCGGCATCCGGGTCGTAAAGGCGGACGATGCCTTCCGAGTAGCGGCTCGCTCCCTGGCCGCCGCAGGCGCCCCGGTCGATGAGCACGGTGCGTATTCCGCCGTCGACCAGCGCGGCGGCCATCGTCGCCCCGATGATCCCGCCACCGACGACCGCGGCTTCAAAACTCGGCTGCATCGCCCGTTTCGCCTCCGAACAGCAAAGAACAGGATCGTTGGATGGTCAGAGAGCGTATTCCTCGACTTTCTGGTGGATCAGGTATTGAGCTGCCTTTTCCGCATCGACGCCGAGCGCGGCGCAGATCCGGGCCGACAGTTTCGGATGGAGCGCGCCGCCGAGCACGGCGATGAGCACGGCGAGGTGGCGAACGGGACGGCCGCTCGACAGCTTCGCCTGGGCCAGTGCGATCACGTCCGAGACGATCTGGGCCATCCTCCGCATCGAGAACCGGTCCAGCGACGTGGCGTCCAGCCAGCGGTCGCGCAGGTCGCCGAGCGCCACCGCGTCGTCGTCCTTCAGCGCCGCGATCCAGTCCCCACGCTCCTGCTTCGCGGCCTCGATCAGATCGTCGAAGAAGCCGATGAAGACCTCCTGGCGCCATTCCTGGAACTTTTCGAGGTTGAAGTCCCCTTCGCTTTCCTCCGGCGCGTTGCAGGCAAGATAGAAGCGGGCGCTGTCGGAGCAGGATTGGGCGACCAGATCGCGGATCCAGATCGCGTGGTTCCGGCTCGTCGACAGGTTCAGGCCGTTCAGCGTCAGGAACTGGTTCGGATAGAACGAATTCTTGAGGCGATATTGCGGCATCGTCATCAGCAGCGACGGATAGACGACGACGTGGCTGAGCGCGCAGTCGAAGCCGAGGAAGTTCACGAGGCGCGCGTCCTCCGACGTCCAGAACTCCTCGAACAGTTCCGGCTTGTGCGCCACCGTTTCCGCGTACTCGCGGAACGCGCCCATGTAGCCGGCCAGACCCATGAACCAGGTGTGCGTCCGGCAGGAGCCGTCCGGCCGGAGGTCCAGCCCGCCGTCGCCCGGACGGGTCACGCCCCAATCCTTCAGGACGGGCATCGCGGTTTCGAGCGCCCACTCGCGGAGCGGCTTGCGCATGGGCGTCCGGTCGTACAGCGCGCGGAGCCGGTCTTCGAACGTGTCGAGCTTGAGGAAGGCCCGATTGACCGGCTTCCATTCATGCTGCCCGCCGCAGAGCTTGCAGCGGAAATTGCCCATTTCCCGCGAGACCGGCTCGAGCCCGCAGTGCTCGCACTGGCTGGCGTCGGAATCCGTGCCGCAATAATTGCAGTCGCCGCGGCCGAACGCCTCGTAGCCCCATTTGTCGCAGCGCGGGCAATGAGGCTCTATCGAGTCCTTGAACTCGATCGCCCCGGCGGCGACGCCGGCGCCGAACACTTCCCGCACCGCCGCTTCGAAATAAGGATTCTCCCAGGCCTCCAGCCAGTGGTCCACCTGGACATCGGCGCTGGCCAGGGATTCGCGGATCTTCCGGGTATTGGACTGCGCAAGCTCGATCGGGTCGCGGTTCAGCTCGATGCCGCGCCGCAGCATGTAGGATTGGTAATCGTCCGAATAGGAGACGAACACGCAGTCGTGCCCGCGCTGGCGCTGCACGCGCGTGAACACGTCGGCGGCCATGAAGGGGCCGGAAAGATGGCCGATATGCAGATCGCCGTTCGGCGTCGGCGGCGTGATCGTGACGACGAGCTTAGCCATCGAGGACTCCCGTCCGCTCGTTGTTTTCCTGAAGGAACTTGGTGGCGTAGTTGACGTCCCACCAGACGACGTAGAAGTGGAAGTCCTCGTCGCTGTCGTTCACGACGTAATGGTTGGTGTGCTTCGGGATGGCGACGATGTCGCCCATTTCGAAATCGTATTGCTTGTCGCCGATCACGACGACGCCTTTGCCCTTGATCGCGATGAAGATTTCCTGGTCGATCTGCGTGTGCGGTTCGCTTTTGGTGTGGGGCCGGACGACGCACCAGCCGCCGGCGAACGGCATCGGATAGTCGTCCCACGGCAGCAGGCGCGATCCGTCGAGGTCGTATTCATGGACGAGGTTTGCAAAATCCGTTTTACGATAAAGATCGAACTTCGGCATTCTCTTTCCCCAGGTTATGTCCGCTGCCTGCCTGCAAGGCTGTGGACTTGCGGCATTTGATCGAAGGAGCCCCGGAATCCTGTAACAGAATTTCCCGCATCGGCTCCGCCCCCTCCCCGCGGCGCCGCGACCGGCCGCAAGACGGCCGATGCGCGAAGCGAACCGCTCCACCATTCCGGGGGACAGCTCTCATTCAGGTGATGAAACTTAACCCTTTGTCGGATGCCAAATGACCTGTCAGATTTGACAGGTTGCTGAATCCTGCACCGTCCGTAAAATTTGCAGTATCGGATTTCCGGGCGGGTTCTCGATCCGCGGCACCCGGCTGCCCTATGCTCGCCGCGCGCTTTGCGCTGTGGACAAATCTCCCCGTCGCAAACTGCAAGATGTAGCGGATCGCCCCTGTCAGATTTGACAGGTGCTGCGATCGAATGCTCCCTGAACGATCGGCCGCGACCCTCGCCGTGCCGGGCTCCTCCGGTGTCGCGCGCGCCGGCAGGCGCAGCGCAGCGGATCGCGACCGACGGCGCACCGTTCGATCGCCGCCGACCGGCGGGAGAGGAACTCCCGCCCCGTTGCCGGTACCGGCCCTGCCGCTCCTCCGATCTATAATCGTCGGGTCTCCCTCCCCGACCGCAGCACCCACGGCGCCACGCCGCTCCCTTCCCGTGCCCTGAAACCGCGCCGTCCGCCCGCCGCCGGTCGCACTGCCGGCGGCACGCTCCGGCATGCGGGCCGATCCATGCCGGCCCGCCGCCGATGCGCTTGTCGCTGCCCGCGCCGGTGGGGTAGAAGCAGGCTTCTCCTCGCCCCCGGACCCAGGCTTCCCCCCATGACCGTCGCCCCCGCCAGCGATCGCGTTCTCATTCTCGATTTCGGATCGCAGTTCACCCAGCTGATCGCCCGCCGCCTGCGCGAGAGCGGCGTCTACGCCGAGATCCACCCCTTCTCGATCGGCGACGACAAGGTCCGCGGCTTCGGCGCCAAGGCGATCGTGCTGTCCGGCGGCCCGGCCTCGGTGCTCGACGCGGACGCACCGATGCCGCCGCAAGCGGTCTGGGATCTCGGCGTACCGGTGCTCGGCATCTGCTATGGCCAGCAGGTCATGTGCGCCCAGCTCGGCGGCGCCGTCGAGCCGGGCGACGTTCGGGAGTTCGGCCGCGCCTACATCGATGTCCAAGAGCCCTGCGCCCTGTTCGACGAGGTCTGGCGGCCGGGCAACCGCGAACAGGTCTGGATGAGCCACGGCGACCGCGTCACCGCAGTACCGCCCGGCTTCCGAGTGGTGGCGGCCAGCGAAGGCGCGCCGTTCGCGGCGATCGCGGACGATAAGAGGCGCTTCTACGCCACCCAGTTCCACGTCGAGGTCGTGCATACCCCGCACGGCTACCGGCTCCTCGACAATTTCGCGAAGCGCGTCGCCGGCTGCCGCGGCGACTGGACCATGGCGGCGTTCCGGGATGTCGAGGTCAAGCGGATCCGCGCCAAGGTCGGCTCGGCCCGGATCATCTGTGGCCTGTCCGGCGGCGTCGATTCGTCGGTCGCCGCGGTTCTGCTGCACGAGGCGGTCGGCGACCAGTTGACCTGCATCTTCGTCGATACCGGTCTGCTGCGTGCCGGCGAGGCGGAACAGGTGGTGACGCTGTTCCGCGACCATTACAATATCCCGCTGGTCCACCGCGACGCGTCCGAGCTGTTCCTGAGCAAGCTGGAGGGCGTCAGCGATCCGGAACGCAAGCGCAAGATCATCGGCGCCACCTTCATCGACGTGTTCGACGAGGAAGCGCACCGGATCGGCGGCGCCGAATTCCTGGCGCAAGGCACACTCTATCCCGACGTGATCGAGAGCGTGTCCTTCACCGGCGGCCCCAGCGTCACGATCAAGTCGCATCACAATGTCGGCGGCCTGCCGGAACGCATGAAGCTGAAGCTCGTCGAACCGTTGCGCGAACTGTTCAAGGACGAGGTCCGCCGCCTCGGCCGCGAACTCGGCCTGCCGGAAAGCCTGATCGGTCGCCACCCGTTCCCCGGACCGGGTTTGGCGATTCGAATTCCCGGTGAGGTCACGCCCGAGAAGCTCCAGATCCTGCGCAAGGCCGACAGCATCTATCTGGAGGAGATCCGCAATGCCGGGCTCTACGACGCGATCTGGCAAGCCTTCGCGGTACTGCTGCCGGTGCGCACGGTCGGAGTCATGGGCGATTTCCGGACTTACGACTATGCGCTGGCCTTGCGCGCGGTGACTTCGACCGATGGCATGACTGCGGATTACTATCCGTTCGACCATAGTTTCCTCGGCCGCGTTGCGACCCGGATCATCAACGAGGTCCATGGCGTCAATCGGGTCACCTACGACATCACGTCGAAGCCGCCGGGTACGATCGAGTGGGAATAGCACCGCGATCGAAAACGCAATAACGATCCAGCGAATATTTGAGGGCGACCGGTCAGGACTTTCGGAGTCCTGACCGGTCGGGAAATGCGGCGCTGTTTGGCAGGCGTCCGCATCGGAGCGTGACGACTTCAGAGTCGCGCTTTTTACTCACTCCATGCCGACGCTGCTGATGCGAACAGTCCTGGAAAGCCATCCGCCGGGGCGAGGGTCGGGGCGGCGTTTCGGACGGTAGGCCAACAAATTTTAAAATCGGCACGATTGAGAACGGAATCGGAACATGTTCTTGTTGTTCATGGTCCGTTCTGATAAAATCGGCT
>DASWRT010000297.1:0-10495 GCA_036403035.1 Allostellaceae bacterium
AACCACACCCCGCGGTGAGGGCAATCGATGCCGCAGCGCGGGAATCCAGAGGGTGTGGCACATTGGCCGTGAATCGGGGATACAGAGATAAATAGGGACAGGGAAATGGATAGCGACTCCACGCGCCGACAGCGCGCGGAATACCTGCCATCGCTTTGCCGAGTGACGCTCGACTCTCCTGCCCCCGTCTCCCATCATCCCTATGTCCCCGATTTGCCCTATCGCTTCCCGCCGAGGACCGCGCCTTGTCCCTTTCCCTCCCCCGCGACTTCACCTGCGAGTACGGCGTGCTGGAGCCGGTGACGCCGCTGGTCCGGCGGCTCGTCGCGCGCAATCCCGGCCCGTTCACCTTCCGCGGCACCGGCACCTACGTCGTCGGGCGCGGGACCGTCGCGGTGATCGATCCGGGACCGGACCTCGCCGACCATGTCGACGCGCTGCTCCGCGCGCTGCGCGGCGAGACGGTGAGCCATATCCTGGTGACGCACACCCATCTCGACCACTCGCCCGCCGCCGCGGCGCTGAAGGCGGCGACCGGCGCGCCGACCTACGGTTTCGGGCCGCATGGCGGCGAGCGCGCGGCCGGCGGCAGCGAAGCCGGCGCCGATTTCGACTTCGCGCCGGACGCGACGTTGCGCGACGGCGATGCGGTCGAGGGACCGGGCTGGCGGCTTGCCGCCGTGCATACGCCGGGCCACACGTCGAACCATCTCTGCTTCGCGCTCGCCGAGGAGCGGGCGCTCTTCAGCGGCGACCACGTCATGGGCTGGTCGACCAGCGTGATCTCGCCGCCGGACGGCGACATGGCGGCCTACCGGCGCTCGCTCGAACGGCTGCTGGAGCGCGACGACGCCCTCTATATCCCGACTCACGGCGCGCCGATCGCCGACCCGAAGCCGCATGTCCGCGCCTTCCTCGCCCACCGCGCCGAGCGCGAAGCGGAGATCCTTCGCCGCATCGCCGCCGGCGACGAGACGATCCCGGCAATGGTGGCGGCGATCTACGCCGACATCGACCCGCGCCTGCATCCCGCCGCCGGGCGCTCGGTGCTGGCGCACCTCGTCGAACTGGTCGAGAACGGCCGCGTGCGGAGCGACCGCGGAGCGGCCTCGCCGGACGCGCGGTATCGGTTGAGGGACGCGGGACGGATCTGACGACGGGAGATCGCGATGCGCGCGAAGGTCCGGGACACCGAGATCTATTTCGACGTCGAGGGGATCGGGCTGGAGCCGGACGGGCCGGCGATGCGCGAGCGCCCGGTCGCGATGGTGATCCATGGCGGCCCCGGCGGCGACCATAGCGGTTTCAAGCCGGCCTTCAGCCCGCTCGCCGGGCGGATGCAGCTCGTCTATTTCGACCACCGCGGCAACGGCCGCTCGGCGCGCGGCGATCCGGCCACGTACACCCTGGACGAGAACGTCGAGGATATGGAGGCGCTGCGCCGGCATCTGGGGCTCGGTCCCATCGTCAGCATCGGCACCTCCTACGGCGGCATGGTCGCGATAGCGCATGCGGCGCGCTATCCGGACGCCGTTTCGCACCTGATCCTCGCCGTCACCGCTTCGCATGGCGGCTTCATCGCCCGCGCCAGGGAGATCGTCGCCGAGCGCGGCACGCCGGAGCAGCGGCTTGTGTGCGAGACGCTGTGGGCGGGCGCCTTCACGAGCGTCGAGGAGCTGCGGCACTATTTCGCCGTGATGGGGCCGCTCTACGCGCTCCGCCACGACCCGGCGTCGGCCGCCGCCGGCGGAGCCCGTGCGCTCTACGAGCCGGAGCCGATCAACCGCGCCTTCGGCGGCTTCCTGCGCACGTTCGACCTGCGCCCCGAACTGCCGCGCATTGCCGCGCCGACGCTGGTGATCGCCGGGCGTCACGACTGGATCTGCGCGCCCGAGTTCTCCGAGGAGATCGCGCGCCTGATCCCCGACGCCGACCTGCGCATCTTCGAGAACAGCAGCCACTCGCTGCGAGTCGACGAACCGCGGGCGTTCTGCGACGCGGTGCTCGGGTTCGTCGTGTACAAGACGCGGCGAACCCGATAGCGCTGTTCTCAGGGTGCGCACGCGGCGGCGGGCACTGTCGGAATCATGCAGGATACGACGTCTTTCGATTGGCTGATCTCGGCCCTGCCCGGCGCCGCTTTGGTCCGCGATCTCGCCGCGGGACAGGCGCTCTTCCGGCAGGGCGACGAGGCCGTCGCGATCTTCGGCGTCGAGCGCGGCCGCGTGCGCCTCGTCCGCCACACCGTCGACGATCGCCGGATCGTGCTGCACACCGCGCGTCCCGGCGAACTCTTCGCCGAAGCCGCCCTCTTCTCGCAGCAGCATCATTGCGATGCCGTCGCCGACGCCGCCTCGCGCATCCGCGTCTTCCCGAAGCCGATGCTCGCCGCCGCCTTCCGTACCGATCCGGACCTTTCGCAGCGCTTCATGGCGATCCTTGCCCGGCAGGTGATGACCCTGCGCTCCCGCCTGGAGCAGCGGGCCATCCGGTCGGCGCGCGAGCGCGTGCTCCAGCACATCGCGCTCGCCGCCGACCCGGAGCGCCGCGCGTTCCGGATCGAGGGGACGCTGATGGATCTCGCCGCCGAGATCGGGCTCACGCATGAGGCGCTCTACCGGACCCTCGCCCGGCTTGAAGAGGAAGGGACGATCGCCAGGACCGGAGACGGCGTCGTCCTGCTGAAACGGACTCGCGTATGATCCGGATCATATGACGGCCGAACTCCCGGTTCTACGCTGCGGATCGTCGAAACGACCGGGAAGCGCCGCCGCAATGAAGATCTGGAAACTCGCCTTCGCTGCGCTCGTCGCAAGCGTCGCCGCCGCCATCGGCGCCTCGGCCGGCGCATCGGCGCAGACCACGCCGCATGATCACGCCATGCCGGATCATGCGGGACATGGCAGCCACGGCGCGGCGAGCGACATCGCCGCCGCCGCCGCGCCGATGCTGCCGGGACAGGACGCGTTCGGAGCGGTCCAGGAGATCGTCCGGATGCTCGAAGCCGACCCGGCGACCGACTGGACAAAGGTGAACCTGTCGGCGCTTCGCGAACACCTCATCGACATGAACGAGGTGACGCTCAGGGCGGCTGCGGCGGAGCGTCCCATCGACGGCGGCCTCGAAATCGCGGTCACCGGCAGCGGACGCACACTCGACGCGATCCGGCGCATGGTCCCGGCGCACGCGCGCGAGATCGACGGGCTGCACGGCTGGTCCGTGCGCAGCGCCGAGCTGCCGGACGGCGTTCTCCTGACTGCGGTTTCGGCCGAACCGAAGGAGACCGCGCACATCCGCGGCCTCGGTTTCATCGGTCTCCTCGCGAGCGGATCTCACCACCAGCCGCACCATCTCGCCATCGCGAGGGGAGAGCGGCACGTCCACTGACGTCGCCATAACGAACGACTGGCATCCGCCGCGGCGACGGAGGAGGATCGTCGCTCCGCGACCGCAGCCCGCGATGCCGCGTCGGCGCGGCAGGCGTTGACGAAATTCAGTACGCCGTCTTCCGTCAATGCGGACTGGAGCCGATGCCTCGATCCGTCCCGACCGATACGACGCGCGATCGTCGGCCGGATTTGCCGCCGCCGCCATCGTCGGCGCCGCCGGCATCCTCGACGCTTGCGCCGCTGCGCCACCCGCTGTTCCGCGCGGTGTGGCTGACCAATCTCGTCTCCAACTTCGGGACGTGGATGCAGTCGGTCGGCGCGGCATGGCTGATGACCGCGATCGCGCCGTCGCCCGACATGGTGGCGCTGGTCCAGGCCTCGGCGTCGCTGCCGATTCTGCTCTTCTCGCTGGTCGCCGGCGCGCTGGCCGACCTGCACGACCGGCGGCGGCTGCTGCTCCTGGCGCAGAGCTGGATGCTGGCCATCGCGGCACTGCTCGCGCTGGTCACGTGGCTCGGCTGGATCACGCCGTGGCTGCTGTTAGCGCTAACATTCGCGCTGGGCGTCGGTTCGGCGCTCAACGGACCGGCGTGGCAGGCCTCGGTCGGCGAGTTCGTGCCGCGCGCCGAACTCGCCCCGGCGATCACGCTGAACAGCGTCGGCTTCAACATCGCCCGCGCGGTCGGTCCGGCGCTGGGCGGCGTCATCGTCGCCGCGGCCGGCGCGGAGATAGCGTTCCTGCTCAACGCCCTGTCCTATATCGGCCTCATCGTCGTGCTCGCCCGGTGGAAGCGCGCCGTCGACGCCGCGCCGCAGCGGAAGAGGGGCCGCCAACGGCTCGGCCAGGCGCTGATCGAGGGCGCGCGCTACGCCGCCGAGACGCCGCCGGTGCGCGCGCTGCTGGTCCGCGCGCTGGCGTTCGGCGTCGGCGCGGGCGCGATCTGGGCGCTGCTGCCGCTTGTCGCCAAGCAGGATCTCGGCGGCGGCCCGTTCATGTACGGCGTGCTGCTCGGGGCGCTCGGCATCGGCGCGGTCGCCGGAGCCTTCGCGATCGGCCGGCTGCGCACGCTGCTCAGCGCCGAGGCGGTGGTGTCGACCGGAACGCTGTCCTTCGCGCTGGCCACGCTGGCGCTGGGGGCGGCGGGCGGACTCGTCCCGGTCGCACTGGCGGCGCTGCTCGTGGCCGGCGCGGCGTGGCTCGGCACCTTGTCCAGCTTCAACGTCGCGGTGCAGACGACGGCGCCCGGCTGGGTCATGGGCCGGGCGCTGGCCGTCTACCAGATGACCGCGTTCGGCGGCCTCGCCTTCGGGAGCTGGCTGTGGGGCGGCATCGCGACGGCAATGTCGGTGCACGCCGCGCTGCTCATCGCCGGCGCGCTGATGGTGCTGAGCCTCGCGCTCAGGCGCAGCCACCCGATCGCGCCGGAACCGGCGGCATGACGATGCCGGAAGGTTCAGGATGCGGCTCTGGTCAGACCGGTAAGACAGCGCTATCGTTTTACACCTCGACGACTGTTTGACGGCCCGCCCGTGCGCATCGCCCTGTTCATCGCGTGCTTCAACGACACGCTTTTCCCCGACACCGGACGCGCGGTGGTCAAGGTGCTGGAGCGCCTCGGCCATGAGGTCGAGTTCCCGATGGCGCAGACCTGCTGCGGCCAGATGCACTACAACAGCGGCTATCAGGACGAGACGGCGCCGCTGCTGCGCCGCTTCGTCGACGTGTTCGAGGATGCCGAGGCGGTCGTCTGTCCGTCCTCGTCCTGCGTCAACACGGTGCGCGGGAACTACGCCCGGATCGCGGCAGGGCTGGGCGACGCGGAACTCGCGCGACGGGTCGACCGCCTTGTCCCGAAGGTCTTCGAGTTCGCCGAGTTCCTGGTCAAGAAGCTCGGCATAGATGACGTCGGCGCCTACTACCCGCATCGCGTCACCTATCACCCGACCTGCAACTCTCTGCGCAGCCTACAGGTCGGCGACGCGGCATTACGGTTGCTCCGCAACGTCAAAGGGCTGGAGCTGATCGAGCTGCCGGACGCCGCCGAGTGCTGCGGCTTCGGCGGCACCTTCGCAGTCAAGAACGCCGACACGTCGATCGCGATGATGACCGACAAGATCCGCGCGATCCGCACCACCAAGGCCGAGATCTGCACGGCGCTCGACAATTCCTGCCTGATGCATATCGGCGGCGGGCTGAGCCGGGAGCGGTCGGGGATCCGCGCCGTCCACCTCGCCGAGATCCTGGCTGCGACCGAGGAGGAGGCGCCGCGATGACCGATTACGGGCCGGGGATCGTCGTCCGGAAGCCGTTCGCCGAGGCGGCGCGCAAGGCGCTGCGCGACAGCCAGCTCCGCCGCAACCTCGGCAAGGCGACCTCGCACATCCGCAGGAAGCGCGGCGAGGTCGTGCACGAGCTGCCGGACTGGCAGGAGCTGCGCGAGGCGGGGCGCGCGATCAAGGAGCGGACGCTCCGCCATCTCGACCACCATCTGCTGATGCTGGAGGCCAGCGTGACCCGCGCCGGCGGCACGGTCCACTGGGCGCGCGACGGCGCGGAGGCGGCGCTGATCATCGGCGACGTGCTGGCCAAGCACGACGCCAGGGAGGTCATCAAGATCAAGTCGCTGACCAGCGACGAGATCGGCCTCAACTCGGCGCTCTCGACGCGCGGCATCAAGGCTTACGAGACCGATCTCGCCGAGGTGATCATACAGCTCGGCGGCGACACCGCCTCGCATATCGTCGTCCCGGCCGTGCACCGCAACCGCGCCGAGATCCGCGAGATCTTCAAGCGCAACATGGCGGGTACCGAAAATCTTTCGGACGTCCCGGCCGACCTCACCGCAGCGGCGCGCCGCTATCTCCGGCAGAAGTTCCTCACCGTCCCCTATGCGATCAGCGGCGCCAATTTCGGCGTCGCCGAGACCGGCTCGATCGTGATCTTCGAGTCCGAGGGCAACGGTCGCATGTGCCTCACCCTGCCGCGCGTGCTGATCACGGTGATGGGGATCGAGAAGGTGGTGCCGACATGGCGCGACATGGAGGTCTTCCTCCAGACCCTGCCGCGCTCCTCTACCGCCGAGCGGATGAACCCGTACAACTCGGTCTGGAGCGGCATCCAGGCCGGCGAGGGGCCGGAGGAGTTCCACCTCGTCCTGCTGGACAACCGGCGGACCGAGGTGCTTGCCGACGCCATGGCGCGCGAGACGCTGCAATGCATCCGCTGCGCGGCCTGCCTCAATGTCTGCCCGGTCTACGAGCGCACCGGCGGGCACGCCTACGGCTCGACCTATCCGGGGCCGATCGGCGCGATCCTGACGCCGCAGCTCAACGAACCCGGGCCGGCGGAAACGCTGCCCTGGGCGTCGTCGCTGTGCGGCGCCTGCTACGAGGTCTGCCCGGTCAAGATCAACATCCCGCGCATCCTCGTCCATCTCCGCGGCAAGGTCGTCAGGCGGCGGCACAAGACGCTCGTCGGCAAGCTGTCGCCGGAATCCATCGCGATGGCGACGATGGCGCGCGTCTTCGACAATCCGCGCCTCTACGAATGGTCGCAGCGCGCCGCCGCGATCGGCCAGATCCCGTTCCTCCACGGCGGCGTGATCGACCGGCTGCCGGGGCCGCTCGCCGGCTGGACCGCGATGCGCGATCTCGCGCCGGTGCCGAACCAGTCGTTCCGCGCCTGGTGGCGGGAACGGAAACAGGGAACGGGGCGGCCATGAGCGGCGACGGCCGGTCCGCCGCGCGCGAGGCCGTGCTCGGCCGGATCCGCGCCGCGCTCGCCGACGTGCCATCCGGCGAGGAATCGTCGACCGACGGCATCGAGCGGAGCTATCGGCGGCATCTCGCCTCGGGCGAAGGCGCGCTGGTCGAGACGTTCGTCGACAAGCTCCAGGGCTACAAGGTGACGGTGACGCGGACGCCGCGCGCTGCGGCGCGCGAGGCGATCGGCGCGATCCTGTCGCGCCGCAACCTGCGCACGCTGGTGACGCCCGCCGACTTCCCGGCCGACCTGGAGCCCCTGGACCTGAAGTTCCGCCGCGATCCCTTCCGGAGACGCGGGAACGGCGGGAATGGCGGCGACGGCGGCGAGGGCCTCAGCCGCGAGGAGATCGCCGCCGCCGACGGCGCGGTGACGCTGTGCGCGGTCGCCATCGCCCAGACCGGCACGATCGTGCTCGACGGCGGGGCAGGCCAGGGGCGGCGCGCGCTCTCGCTGCTGCCGGACTATCATCTCTGCGTCGTCGATGCCGGACAGATCGTCGGGCTGGTGCCCGAAGCCGTAGAGCGCACGGCCGACGCGGTGCGCGCCGGACGGCCGCTCACGTTCGTCTCCGGCCCTTCGGCGACATCGGACATCGAGCTGAACCGCGTCGAAGGCGTGCATGGCCCGCGCACGCTCGACGTGCTGATCCTGGTCAGCGGCAACCCGGCATAACGCCCGGCGGCAGGCCTGCGGCTGGAGCGGACGGCTTGGGCCGGCTATATGCCCGGCTTGAGCCGCCGAACGGTCGCGAGACGGGTCGCGTGGAGAGGTGCTACGGCAGCGATAACGACGGGCGGCTGCCGGCGGCGCAGACGGCGCAGCGTCCAGGCCATCAGAATGCCGATCCCGAGCAGGATGCCGGGCGGCACCAAGGCGACGGTGCAGAGCGGCCAGAAGCCGTAGGTGACGAAAAGGGTTGCGGTTTCGGTCCAGGTACCGCCATAGCTGCCGGCGGGCCTTGCCGCGGCAGCGCACGAGGCGGTGCGGTCGCAGTCCAGCGCCGCGATCTCCTGAGCGATCTCCTGGCTTGCCGCGACTTGGCTGTCGATACGGTCGCACAGCGACCAGCCCACGAGGAATACCCACACGACCGCGGAAACCGCCCAGAAGAGTAGGAGCGCGCGGCGCCTTCCGCCCGTCTCGACCGACGCGATGGCCCTTGAACCGGTCATCCTACTCACGGCGCGCCTCCTCGACGGCGTGGACGGATATTCTCGCCCGGTTTACGGCGTTAGCACAACCGAAGTTCCGCCATCTCTGCGTGAATCCTTGGCCCGCCCCGTTGCCGGCCGGTAAATGGCGGGGGAGCGGCGCCGCTGCGCAGTGCCTCCGTCGGCGCGGAGCGGGTTGAAGAAGCTGACGCTGGAAAACCAGAAAGGTGATCGGGAACGGGCGATAATGCTGCCCGCCCGCCGCGCACGTCAGGTGTGGAACGACTTGTTGCTAATCGTTTCCCTGGACGGGGACGTAATCCGGCGAGAGCGGGGGCGCGGCGGCGGCGGCCGACGCCGGGACGGGCACGGGAGCCGGGGCGCGGCGGCGATCGCGGCGCGCAGTGAGCGTCTCCAGGTAAATGTAGATTACCGGGGTGATGTAGAGGGTGAGGAGCTGCGACACGATCAGGCCGCCGACGACCGCAAGACCGAGCGGCCGGCGTAGCTCTGCGCCCGCGCCGGCGCCGATCGCGATCGGCAGCGCGCCCATGATCGCGGCCATCGTCGTCATCATGATCGGCCGGAAGCGCAGCAGGCACGCCTCGTAAATCGCCTGTTCGGGCGTCGCGTCCGACGTCCGGCGGCGCTCGATCGCGAAGTCGATCATCATGATCGCGTTCTTCTTGACGATGCCGATCAGCATCTCGACGCCGATGATCGCGATCACGCTGAGGTCCATCCGGAACAGCATCAGCGTCAGCAACGCGCCGAGACCGGCGGCCGGCAGGCCGGAGAGGATCGTGATCGGGTGGATGAAGCTCTCGTACAGGATCCCGAGCACGATGTAGATCACGAACACCGCGGCGCCGAGGAGCAGGCCCTGCCCGCGCAGAGAGTCCTGGAATACCTGCGCGGTTCCCTGGAAGCTCGTCAGGATCGTAGCCGGCAGGTCCATCCGGCGCTCGGCCGCCTGAATGCGCTCGACGGCCTGCCCGAGCGAGACGCCCGGCGCGAGGTTGAACGAGATCGTCACCGCCGGGAGCTGCGACTGGTGGTTGACGCTGACCGGCCCGGCCATCCGGCGGACAGTCGCGACCGTGTCGAGCGGAACGAGTTGGCCGTCGTTGGTGCGGACGTAGAGCGCCGCGAGATCGCCGATGTCCCGTTGGTACTTCGGGTCGGCCTCCAGGATCACCTGATAGTCGTTGGTCGGCGTGTAGATCGTCGCCACCTGCCGCGTGCCGAAGGCGCTGTAGAGCGTCGAGCGGACGGAGTCGGCGGTGACGTTGAGCGACGCCGCCTTGTCGCGGTCCAGCTCGACCATGGCCTGCGGCGCGCGGATCTCTAGGTCGCTCGTCACGTCCTGGAGGCCCGGCAGCTTCTTCAGGGCGTCCTCCAGCTTGGGCGACCACTCCTTGAGCTGGGTGAAATCGTCGGCCTGCACGGTATACTGGTACAGGCTCTTGGCGAGCCGCCCGCCGACCTGGATGTTCTGGATCGGCTGCAGGAAGACGTTGATGTCGGTGTCGCCGACGAGCTTGCTCCGCAGCCGCTGGATCACGTCCTGCACCGAAACCTTGCGCTCCTCAAGCGGCTTCAGTCCGATGAAGAGGCGGCCGGAATTGAGCGCCGTGCTGAAACCGGAAGCGCCGACGGTCGAGTTCACGACGGAGACGGCCGGATCGTCCTGGATGATCGCCGCGACCTTCCGCTGCGCCGCGCCCATTGCCCCGAACGAGATGTCCTGGCTGGCCTGGGTGATCGCGAAGATCTGCCCGGTATCCTCGATCGGGAAGAAGCCCTTCGGGATCGTGACGTACAGATAGCCGCTGATCCCGATCGTCGCGACCGTCACCAGCAGCATCGCGAACTTGAAGGCGAGGGCCTTGCGGAGGGTCCAGTCGTAGCCGCGCAGCCACGCGTCGAACGCCGCTTCGGAGGCGCGCAGGAAAACGTTCGGCTTCTTGTGGTCGTCGTGCGCCCGCAGGAAGCGCGAGCAGAGCATGGGGGTGAGGGTGAGGGAGACGAACCCCGAGACGAGGATCGTCATGCTGATGGTGACGGCGAACTCGCGGAAGAGGCGTCCGACGATGCCGCCCATGAAGAGGACGGGGATGAAGACGGCGACGAGCGAGAAGGTGATCGAGAGGATGGTGAAGCCGATCTCGCGCGAGCCCTTGAGCGCC
>DASWRT010000298.1:0-8519 GCA_036403035.1 Allostellaceae bacterium
GGAGCTGGACAGCCCGTACATCCTGCTGTTCGAGAAGAAGCTGTCCGGCTTGCAGGCGATGCTGCCGGTGCTCGAGGCGGTGGTGCAGTCGGGCCATCCGCTGCTGATCGTCGCCGAGGACGTCGAGGGCGAGGCGCTGGCCACCCTGGTGGTGAACAAGCTGCGCGGCGGCCTGAAGGTGGCGGCGGTGAAGGCGCCGGGCTTCGGCGACCGGCGCAAGGCGATGCTCGAGGACATCGCGATCCTGACCGGCGGCCAGGTGATCTCTGAGGATCTCGGGATCAAGCTGGAGAGCGTGACGCTGGAGATGCTCGGTCAGGCCAAGCGGGTGCGGATCGAGAAGGAGAACACGACGATCGTCGACGGCGCCGGTCAGAAGACGGACATCGAGGGCCGGATCGGCCAGATCAAGGCGCAGATCGAGGAGACCACGTCGGACTACGACCGCGAGAAGCTGCAGGAGCGGCTCGCCAAGCTGGCGGGCGGCGTCGCGGTGATCCGCGTCGGCGGCGCCACCGAGGTCGAGGTCAAGGAGCGCAAGGACCGCGTCGACGACGCGATGCATGCGACTCGCGCCGCGGTCGAGGAAGGCGTGGTCGCGGGCGGCGGCGTCGCGCTGCTCTACGCGAGCAAGGTGCTGGAATCGCTGAAGCCGGCCAACAACGACCAGAAGGTCGGGATTGACATCGTGCGCAAGGCGCTGCAGTCGCCGGTGCGCCAGATCGCCGAGAACGCGGGCGTCGACGGCTCGATCGTCGTCGGCAAGCTGCTCGACAAGAACGAGGCGAACTGGGGCTACAACGCGCAGAGCGGCGAGTACCAGGACTTGGTGAAGGCGGGTGTCATCGACCCGACCAAGGTCGTCCGCCTCGCGCTCCAGGACGCCGCGTCGGTTGCCGGCCTGCTGATCATGACCGAGGCGATGGTCGCCGAGAAGCCGGAGAAGGCGGCGCCGGCGATGCCGGGCGGCGGCGGCATGGGCGGCATGGGCGGCATGGATTTCTGATCGGTCGCTCGAACGATCCGAAGTTAGCGCTAACATTGCTGAGGGGCCGCGGTCTTCCGCGGCCCCTTTCGTTTGCGGTGCCCTCAGTCGAACGCCTTTCGGTAGGCGTCGAGCGCCATGGCGCCGCCGAGATGGACATAGAGCACCCGGCTGCCTTTCGGGATGGCGCCGGATCGCGCCATGTCGATCAGTCCGGCCATCGACTTCCCCTCGTAGACCGGATCGGTGATCATCGCCTCCAGCCGCGCGGCGACCCGGATCGCATCGATCGTCGCCGCGTCCGGTACGCCGTACCCGGGACCGGCATAGCGCGGCTCGATGATGATGTCCTCGTCGCGGATCTCCTTGTTCAGCCCGATGAGATCGGCCGTCGCCCGAGCGATCTTGGTCACGGCGGCGCGGGTCATCGCGGCGTCCCCGGCCGTGTCGATGCCGATCAGCCGGCGCTCGCGATCCTGCGCGCGGAAGCCGACGACCATTCCGGCCTGCGTCGATCCCGTGCAGGTCGCGGTGACGATGGTGTCGAAGAAGAGCCCCAGGTCGCGCTCCTGCTGCTCGACCTCGTCGGCGAAGTTCGCATAGCCGAGCCCGCCGAGCGGGTGATCGGAGGCGCCGGCGGGGATCGCGTAGGGCGTGCCGCCCTCGCGCCGCACCATCTCCAGCGCGCGCTCCCACGTATCCTTGACCGCGGTCGAGTAACCGTCGCCTTCGAGGATCGTCTCGGCGCCCATCAGCCGCGACAGCAGGATATTGCCGACCTTGTCGTAGATCGGGTCGTCCCACGCCGCCCAGGATTCCTGGACGAGCCGGCATTTGAGGCCGAGCGCCGCGGCGACGGCGGCGACCTGCCGCGTGTGGTTCGACTGCACGCCGCCGATCGAGACGAGCGTGTCGCAGCCCTTGGCGAGCGCGTCGGCGGCGAGCCATTCGAGCTTGCGGACCTTGTTGCTGCCGAAGGCGAGGCCGGACGATATGTCGTCCCGCTTCGCCCAGACCTCGACGCCAAGCTCCTTGGAGAGCCGGTCGAGACGATGGATCGGCGAGGGAAAGAAAGCGAGCTGCCGCCGTGCGAAGCGGCTTTCCAGATGCAGCGCCATTGCGCGCCCTCCGAGATGGTGAAGACCCTAAAGGATAGCGCCGGAACGCGAGAAGGTGCTTCCGATCTTTAGATCGAAATACGATATTCTTTGTGTTTGATGCCGGAAATTCCCAATTTTCCTCCGGTTAACTCGCTTCTTAGCAGAGGAATCTTCGAATGGCCGGTGACACTGCCGATGCCGTCGACCTTGATGCGGCCGATCGTAAGATCCTGCGTGCGTTGCAGGCCGACGGACGGCTCAGCAACGCCGAGTTGGCCCGGCGGGTCGGGCTGAGCGAGTCGGCATGCTGGACGAGGACCCGCCGTCTCTTCGACGCCGGCATCGTCAAAGGCGTCCGCGCGCTCGTCTCGCCGGAGGCGGTCCAGCTCGGGACGGTCGTGCTGGTCGGGGTCGTCCTAGACCGGTCGACGCAGGAAAGCTTCGCCGCCTTCGAGGCGGCGGCGCGGGCGCTGCCGCAAGTGCTCGAATGCAGTCTCGTCGCCGGCGACGTCGACTACTTCCTCAAGGTCCGCGTCCGTGACCTCCCCGCCTTCAACCGCTTCCACGCCGAGCGGATCCTCGCCCTGCCCGGCGTGCGGCAGGTCAGGACGTTCTTCGTCCTGAGCGAGGTCAAGACGGACGGGCTGCTGCCGATCTGACCGCGCAGGCCGTCAGGTCTGCCCGCCCACCCGCTCCGAATCGACTTGCCGAGTGCTTGACGCGAGCCCGGCTTTTGCGCAACGCATGAAAGAGCAAGGTCGGCGACGGCATCACAGTTGTCGGCATAGTCGACGATCCGGTTTCTCTATTTGCCCCGCATGGACATGAGCGATACACGCCAGAGCCGGAACCCAGCAGAGGCGCAACCCGCCGAGCGGTTCGGCGACGGAAAGCAACGGCTCGCCGCCGTGCTTGAAACCCTCCGTACGAACGGCGATCGACTGCGACAGCTCGGGGTACGGCACCTTTCGGTATTCGGGTCGACCGCGCGCGGAGACGCCCGCGCCGATAGCGACGTCGACCTGCTTATCGAACTGGATTCCGCGCGGCGGATCGATCTGTTCGATTATGCGGGGATCGCGGGGGAAATTCAGAAATTGCTCCCGATGCCGGTCGATCTCGCCCGGCGGGACCGGCTGAAGCCCCATGTCGCCGCCGGGGCCCTGCGGGATGCGGTCAATGCCTTCTAACGACCCGCCGCGCCGCCTGCGCGACATCCTCGCCAACATCGAGCGCATTCGTCGTTACGTGAGCGGCTTCACGGCGGAACAGTTTCTCTCCGATGAAAAGACCCAGGATGCGGTTGAACGTTGCTTCGAGCGAATCGCCGAGGCTGCCCGAAAGATCGGCGACGCCTTGGACACCAAATATCCGGAGGCGGAGTTCCATAAACTGCGGCAGTTCGGCAGCATCTTGCGCCACGATTACGATGACGTGGATGCCGATCTGATATGGCTTGCGACGACCGAACGCCTCGACACCCTTGAAGCAGTCTGCCGTCGGGAACTCGCCGATTGATCCGGCCGTGACTGACCTGTCCTTCGGTCTTGCGGACCGGTGCCCCGGACCTGATATAGTCCGCTCGGGAGGCTGGCGGCGGACGGGTCCCTCGCCAACCCGGTCAGGTCCGGAAGGAAGCAGCCGTAACGAGTTTCGACCCGGGTCGTCGTCCAGTCTCCCACCGTATCTTCCTGCTTGCCGCCCGCCGCGCCGCCCCCGCCCGCGCGGCAGGCAGGCCTCGACGTTCCGGACGCGACAGGCCCGCATGACCGATCCCGCGATCCCGTATCGCGTCCTCGCCCGCAAGTACCGCCCCGCCACCTTCGCCGAACTGATCGGTCAGGAGGCGATGGTTCGCACGCTGACCAACGCGATCGCGACGGGGCGCATCGCGCACGCCTTCGTCCTGACCGGCGTGCGCGGCGTCGGCAAGACGACCACCGCGCGCATCCTGGCCCGCGCCTTCAACTGCGTCGGCGCCGACGGCAAGGGCGGGCCGACGATCGAGCCGTGCGGCGCCTGCGAGCCGTGCCGCTCGATCGCCGAAGACCGCCACGTCGACGTGATCGAGATGGACGCCGCCTCGCGCACCGGCGTCGACGAGATCCGCGAGCTGATCGACGGCGTGCGCTACCGCCCGGTCGCGGCGCGGTTCAAGATCTACATCATCGACGAAGTCCACATGCTGTCGAAGAACGCGTTCAACGCGCTTCTGAAGACGCTTGAGGAACCGCCGCCGGACGTGAAGTTCATCTTCGCGACGACCGAGATCCACAAGGTGCCGATCACGGTACTGTCGCGCTGCCAGCGCTTCTCGCTGCGCCGCGTCCCGGTCGAGGTGCTGGCCCGCCATTTCGCCGCAGTCGCCGAATCGGAAAAGGTGACGATCGAGCCGGGCGCGGTGGCGCTCATCGCGCGCGCCGCGGACGGCTCGGTGCGCGACGGGCTGTCGCTGCTCGACCAGGCGATCGCGCTGGGCGGCGGCGCCGTCGTCGAGAGCGCGGTGCGCGACATGCTCGGCATCGCCGACCGCGGCCTCGTCTTCGAGCTGATGGAATCGGTGCTGCGCGGCGACGCCGCGGCGGCGCTCGGTCAGCTCTCGGCGCTCTACCAGGGCGGCGCCGATCCGGTGATGGTGCTCCAGGACCTGCTGGAGCTGACGCACTTCCTGACGCGGCTCAAGACCATGCCGCAGGCCGGCGACGGCGACCCGACGCTCGACGGCGACCGCGCGCGGGCCCTGCCGCTCGCTGGCAAGCTCTCGATCCCGGTGCTCACCCGGACATGGCAGATGCTGCTGAAGGGCATCGGCGAGGCGCAGGGAGCACCCTCCACGCTCCAGGCGGCCGAAATGGTGCTGGTGCGGCTCTGCTACGTCGCCGACCTGCCGGCCCCGGCCGAGATCGTGCGGGCGACGCTCGGCAGCGGGCAGAGTGGCGGCGGAAGCGCCCCCGCCGGAAACGGAGCGGGTCAGGCTATGTCGGGCGCCGGCTCCGGCATGACGGCGGCCGCGCCGGGCGGCAGCGGCGGCTTCGCGGCTCCCCTTCCGCGCGGTCCCGTCGCCATGGAAGGCGGCGGATTCAACGGCGGCGAGGGCGGCGGCGGCGCTGCACGCATGTCCCTGGCGTCGGGCCGCGCGACCGCGGTCGCCGAGGCCATGGTGCCGCTCGCCCAAACCGCCGCCGCCGCCGTCGCGACCGTGGCAGCGCAGCCGGCCCCGGCAGCCGAGGCGGCAACCGTCGCGGCTGTCGCCCCGCCGCCGCCGTCGCCGCAGAGCTTCGACGAGGTCGTCGCGCTGTTCGACGAGCGCCGCGAGGCGGTGCTGCGCGCGCACCTGCTCAACAACGTCCATCTCGTCCGCTTCGAGCCGGGCCGCATCGAGTTCCGCCCCACCGAGGGCGCGCCGCAGAACCTCGCCAACCGCATGGGCCAGCTCCTGTCGGAGTGGACCGGCGCGCGCTGGGTGGTCAGCGTGTCGCGCGAGGCCGGCGCGGCGACGCTGCGCGAGCAGGCGGAGCAACGCCTCGCCGGCCTGCGGAACGAGGCGGCGCAGCACCCGTTGGTTCGGGCGGTGATGGAGACATTTCCCGGCGCCGTGATCGAGGCGGTGCGCGAGCTGGCGCAGCCCGGCAGCGACGCCGAGCCGC
The DNA here is from genome assembly GCA_036403035.1 of Allostellaceae bacterium. Taxonomy (GTDB): domain Bacteria; phylum Pseudomonadota; class Alphaproteobacteria; order ATCC43930; family CGMCC-115725; genus DASWRT01. The sequence continues at coordinate 5,733 of DASWRT010000298.1, forward strand.
CGTCGGCCGAGGGAACGGGCGACGGCCCGGCGGACGAGATCGGCGCAACAGAGGACATGCCATGAAGAATTTCGGAAACATGATGAAGCAGGCGCAGCAGATGCAGGCCAAGATGGCCGAGATGCAGGCGCAGCTCGAAAATGTCGAGATGACCGGCCAGTCCGGCGGGGGCATGGTCCAGGTGACCCTGGGCGGCAAGGGCGATCTCAAGAAGCTCAAGATCGACAAGTCGCTCGTCGACCCCGAAGAAGTCGAAGTGCTGGAAGACCTGATCGTCGCCGCGTTCAACGACGCCAAGGCCCGCGTCGAAACGCATGTCGCGCAGGAGATGTCGAAACTGACCGGCGGCCTGAATCTGCCGCCGGGGCTGAAGCTGCCGTTCTGAGCCGCAAGCCGTCAGCTCTCAGCCTTCGGCTGTCAGCTCTGGATGCCCATATAACCTCTTGTTCCGACGGCCGTTAGCTGACGGCTGAGAGCTGATAGCTGACGGCCACTTTCTTATGAATTCCGACATCGAGAAACTGATCCAGCTCCTCGCCCGCCTGCCGGGGCTGGGGCCGCGCTCGGCGCGCCGCGCCGCGCTGCACCTCGTCAAGCGGCGCGAAGCGCTGATGCAGCCCCTGGCCGCGGCGATGGCGGCGGCGGCGGAGCGCATCCGGCGCTGCTCGACCTGCGGCAACATCGACACGACCGATCCGTGCGCGATCTGCGCCGACGGGCGGCGCGACCCGTCGGTGATCTGCGTCGTCGAGGACGTGTCCGACCTCTGGGCGATCGAGCGCACCGCCTCGTTCGGCGGGCGCTACCACGTGCTCGGCGGCACGCTCTCGGCGCTCGACGGGATCGGGCCGGAAGACCTCAACATCGCCGGGCTGCTCGGGCGGCTGGACGGGGTCAAGGAGGTGATCCTGGCCCTCAACGCGACCGTCGAGGGCCAGACCACCTCGCATTACATCACCGACCGCCTCGCCGGGCATCCCGGCATCGGCGTCACCCGGCTGGCGCACGGCGTGCCGGTCGGCGGCGAACTGGATTATCTCGACGAAGGCACGCTGACCGCGGCCCTGCGTTCGCGCCGGCCGCTTTAGACCCGCTCAATCGTTGGGCCAATTTCGGGAACAGAACTCAGCGAAAAAGATAATTCCCCTGAAGCCCAAGAAGGACAAGCGCCACGATTAACAATACCGTACCGGCGACGGCGACACGCGTCGCCGTCTTGCGCCGTCGCCGGACATATTGTTTGAGATCCTTCCGCGCGTCCTCGAATAATTGCCGATCTTCGGCGCTCATATCCGATCCCGAGTCGGTTTCGAGGTCCTCAATGGCTTCTCGCGCCCGCAATAGGTGAAAAAGCGGAAAAACAAGCAGGAGTGCCGCAGCGACCGCGACCGCTGCGCTGGCGAATCCCAAAAGGTCGGCTAGCTCGTGGCGGGACAAGGCGTGTTCGTGGGTTGCCGGCAGCAGGTTCAAGACATAGCAGACTTTGTTTCCGCCTTGGCCTCGCCCCGCCTTTGCGAGGCGGTTTCGTTCGTGCCGGTGACGCCGCTGCGCTGGCCCGCGCCGTAACCGGCGCCCTCCGCTCGAGCGCGTTCACCGAAGTACCCTTCCGCCTCATGGCGGCCATAAGCCTCTTCCGCCTGCCCGCTCGAGGGTTTGGAACGCAACAAGGCCATCCCAATTGCGCCGGCAAGGAAACCGAAGGCTCCAGCTGCCAACGGATCGATCGTGGGGCGCTGATGCATTACACCGGCCGTCGCTTCGGGCCGATTCGCTTGGAGGCCCGCCTCCAGGGACCAGGAGACACCGCAAGCCCGGGCAATACGCTTCAGCATCCCGTAGGTCGGACCTTCAGGCCCAGCCCCCTTCTCCATCGCACTGACCCGGGGTTGGGAAATACCAAGACGCTGCGCTAACTCCTTCTGAGTGAGGCTAGCGTGCTCGCGCATTCCCTTCACAAACCGGGCAGCCTCCGCCGACGCATTCTCAATCGCCTGGATGTCCGCCGCGAACTCACGATCGGTGCCGATCAGCTCATCAAACGATCTTTCAACGCGCTCGGATTTCGCCATTTCGCTTCTCCGCTAGGGCAGCTCGGCCAACCGTCTTTTTGCCTCAGTTTCTGCGACGCCAATGCCAATAACGGATACGTCACCGACCCAGACGACGGTCACATCAGCGCCGATGGGCTGGTCATCAATTAGGTAGAACACACCCTCTCTGCCTTCCTTATGGAAGAAGAACGGGCTACCAAGCATCCGGTCCTCGTCGAAGGCCGAGGAACCAAATTCCAAAGCGTTCTTCAGCCTCGCCGCCAACATTGCCCCGTCATAGCGGCTTCTCGCACGCGATGCGTGGATTTCGGCGTAAGCGTCGTAGGAGCCATCGACTGCTCTGGCCCAGTAAAGCTTCCCCATTCACCTCCCCTCATATAACGTATTCGTTATTGAACTGCAAGAGCGTGAAAGCCATGGTTAAAAAACGGAGCCGCCCTACAACTTTACCTACAATCCGCGTCAACACCGCCAGCCGAAGCTGCAAAGCCAGCCAACGCCCCAGAACATTCTTCTTCAACCGATACAGGCTTCCCAATTTCGGCATTGGAGCCCGCGCACATAGAGGCGGCATTTATCGCGCATCGGCAGCATCGCAGGAAGCGAGACCAACTTCGCTATAATAACTTGGAATATAACGCTAATTGCTTACCCGAACAGCGTCAGCACGCCGGTATAGGTGTAGAGCCGGTCGTTGCAGATCTCGCCGTTGCCGAAGAACCCGGCGAGCGGCAGG
>DASWRT010000299.1:0-2698 GCA_036403035.1 Allostellaceae bacterium
ATCGCCCGCGGCCACGCGCCTAACCGCCGGGCGTCGGAGCGCAACGCAGACCACAGCGGCCTACTGGGATAGGCTCTTAGCCAAGCCCGCGCGGCGGCACCCGCTCCGCACGCCGGGATTCCGCGTGCGGAGCGGCGCGCATGGCGGAGGCGGATGGGAATCGAACCCACCGCCCGCTGTTGGCGGGCCGCTGGTTTTGAAGACCAGGAGGGCCACCAGGCCCCAATCGCCTCCGTGCCGCCGCCGAGCGGATCAACGCCTCGCGGCCCGCCGCGATCCCTGACGGGTCGACGCGGCGAGCCACTTCGCCGCCGGCATCGGCCCGTCTCAGGCTCGCGTTGCGTCCCGGTCCGGCCTTGCGGACCGCTCGTTCAGTGAATGGTCGCGCCCGCGGCCGGTGGAGCGAACATCGCCGCCACGGCGGTCAAGACGTCCATCCAGACAAGATACTCGCCGAAATCGTCACGCGTCAGCGCACCGGTCGCCCGGGCATGGATGACGGCCGGGGCGGCGGCGCCGTGCCGGCCGACGATCTTATCCGCCAGCAGCCAGATCCTCGGTTCCTCAGGAAGCATGACGGGCCTCCCGTGCAGGGCAGCAGCCGTCAAGAGCGACGGCAGGGGCCAGCATAGCTAGGGCAGCAACCGGCGGCTGTGAAGACGATCACACCAAGAAGCGTCAGCTGCCGCGTTCCGGTCAGGCTGCGGACAAGGGATGCTTGACCGCGATCATAATGTACGCCGCTTGTTGCGTACGCACTGAAGTACGCAGGAGCACCATGTCAGATCAGTCGACAGTCACAACCGCGAGCTATCGCGAGTTGCGCGAACATCTGGCGGACTATCTACGGCGTGCTCAGGCCGGCGAGGAGATCATCGTAACCAATCGCGGCGTCGAAGTGGCGCGGCTCGGCCCGCCAACGCCCGTCCGCCGTCGGCTTGGATTGTTGACGGGCGAGATCTGGACGGCGCCGGATTTCGACGAGACGCCGGCCGACATCATTGCCGCGATGGAAGGCGACGATGAGGAGGAGGTCTCGCACCGGTGAGGCTCCTCCTCGACACGCACGCGCTCATCTGGGCGCTCGCCGATCCGCCCGCGCTTGGCGAGAGCACACGCGATGCCATTCTCGATCCGTCGAACGACGTTCTCGTCAGCATCGTCTCGCTCTGGGAAATTGCGCTCAAGCGCCGCATCGGCAAGCTGAAGGGCAAGGATGCCGAGCAGATCGCGGCCGCAAGCCGCGCCGCCGGCTTCGCATTTTTATCGATCGAGTCGCGCCACCTCTCGCGCCTGGAAGCGATGCCCGTCGATCCGCACCACCGCGATCCGTACGACCATCTGCTGGCCGCGCAGGTGCTGGCCGACGATCTCTCGTTCGTCACCAATGACCGGCGGATGAATTTCTATGGCGTTAACACCGTCACCTGCTCCGGTTGAGCGTCAGGACTGGCGCTGAAATCCTGAGCATCCGCCTACGAATACTATTCGAGTCGCCGTCACCCGAACGGGTTCTTCACCTCGTCCGGCTTCTTCGGCGGCTCGATCTTGTCCGGCAGCGCCTTATCCGCCTCCAGCGCCTGCACGACGGCGTCGAGGATCGATTTCAGCGTCCGCGCCTTCTCCAGGCCGGGCTTGTCGCGGGTGAGGTCGAGGTTGCCGTAGACGGCGATGCTGTCGGCGCCGTTCTCGATGGTGAGGCCGGCGATCTCAAAGCTGTCGGCGTCGTTCGCGAAGGGCTGCAACTTCGGCTTGGCGGATGTCGGCATGGCGGAGGGTCCCTTCTCGACGGCATGGCTGACTAACGTTGCGACGGCGCGCTGCTCCCCTCGGCGCCGCTGCCCTCCGCACCGCCGCGCCCGCCGCCACCGGCGGTGGGGCGGCCACGGCGGCGCTGCCGTTCGTCGACCGGCGGCGGGAGCGGCATCGCCGCCGCCTTCACTTCCGGCGGCAAGGCTGGGAACACATCGATGCCGGTCAGATCCTTGAGCTGCGCGAGCGAGACGGTCTCGTACTCGTCGCCGGATTCGTTGCGGACGAGGTAGGCGCCGGCTTGCCGGCGGGCAGGGTCGTAGACCGCCTTGTAGAGCATGGTCGGGACGAGGACGCGGCCGTTGAGGCGCTGCAACGTCTCGCCGCGGAAGACCGGGCCGGTGACGACGTACAGATCGCCGTCGCGCTCGGCGAGGCGGCGCACGGCCATCTCGATATGCGCCCACAGGCCGCGGTTATTCTCCCGGTTCTGCGGCACCATGTTGGCGAGGCTGAAGCTCTCCTGCTGCGACTGCGGGTCGGGCATGTCGCCCGACGGCGCCATGTGGCCGCGGTCGAAGCCGGAACGCTGATAGTCCTTCAGCTCGGCGCGCTCGGCGGGCGGCAGGCTCGGCTCCGGGTGGAAGGCGTTCTCGCGCGTCATAGCCTCGGCGTCCGCAACGCGATCACGCGTCAGGTGCTCCGCCGACCACAGCGGCGTCCGCGTGATGCCGCTGTGCAGCACGGCATAGCCGGAATAGCAGATCTCGCGCGTGTCCTGGGCGAGCCGCGGCTTGACGATTGCGGGGTCGTCGCCAGCGACGAAGTGCGCCGGGCACGTCGACAGGGCCGACAGGCCCGGTCGCGGCGCTGCCGGCAGCAGGAGAACGACGCCAAGCAACAGCGGTAGGATTCGTACATGACGGCGCATCGGGAGCGGTCCTCC
>DASWRT010000300.1:0-11356 GCA_036403035.1 Allostellaceae bacterium
TCGTACGGCGACAGCTATGCGAAATACACCTGCCGCTTCACCGGCTCCGCACTGACCGGTTCGGGGCTCACGCCTTAGGGCTCGCTAACGAACAACTTTTACCGCGGAGGACGCAGAAAACCGCGGAGATCCGCGGAGGTACGATTTCTCGCGCGCCGCAGGCGCACAGCCGGTTGGTCTGCGGTCCTCCGCGCCTCCCCCGCGGTAACGGAAGCTTTTATTTCTTTTCATCCCTTGGCCTAAAAGGCCCGCCGGCCGGCGCTGTCCAGCATGTGCAACGCAGGTCTGGTGCGCTCGCCTGCCCCTCTTTTGCCGGAAAAACTCCTTTTCCTTTAAATCCCTTCTTTACGGGATTCCGGGAGAGTCGGAGGAATGCAAGTTCCGGCGAGACAGATTCCCGGCGAACCGAACGACCCCGTCAAGGCGCTGCGCCGCCAGCGCGACCGGTTCGTCGCGCTCGCGTTCGCGGCGGCCGACCTGCTGCTGGAGGTCGACGATGCGGGCGTCGTCACCTTCGCGGCGGGCGCCTCGCAGCGCCTCTACGGGCGCGACACCGACCGCTTGATCGGCACGCGGCTCGACGAGCTGCTGGCGGACGGCGACCGGCCGGTTGCCGCCGCCCTGCTCCATTCGATCCAGCATGGCGGGCGCTTCGTTCCGGTGACGCTGCGCCTCGCCCGAACGGATGCCCAGGCCGTGACGTTCGGCGGCTGCCGGCTGCCGGACCGCCCCGGCACGAGCTTCGTCGCGCTGTCCGCCTCGGTGCCGGCCGCCAGCGCGGCCGCCCTGGGTGCGCCCGCTTCCGTGCTGGACGGCGACGACTTCGCCGCGGCCGCGACGCAGCGGCTGCTGGAGACCGACGCAGACCCACCGTACCAGCTCACGCTTGTCGCAGTCGACGAGCTGGAGGAATTGCAGAGCCGGCTCACCGACGAGGTCGGACAAGGGCTCGCCGCGACGATCGAGCGGTATCTCGTGTCGAGCGCGCCGGGCATCGAACTGGCCGGACGCCTTGCCGGCGAGCGGTTCGGCGTCCTGCATCGCGAAGCGCTGGACGAAACGCGGCTGCGCGACGGGATCGAGACGATCGCCGGGTCGATCGACCCCGAGGGCAAGGGCGTGCGGCTCCGCACCTCGACGATGGCGCTCGACAAGAGCGGCATGAACGGCGGCGACGCCGCCCGCGCGCTGATCTACTGCCTCAACCAATTCGCCGACAGCGAGACGGATGCATTCTCGGTCGCCTCGCTGCGCGACGGGCTCGACCGCGCCCTGTCGGGCACCGTCGCCCGCGTCTCCCATCTGCGCAGCACGGTCGCCGACGGTGCGTTCGAGCTGGTGTTCCAGCCGATCGTCGACCTTAGGACGCGCAGCGTGCATCACGTCGAGGCGCTGTCGCGCTTCGCGGCGGACAAATCGCCCGCGGGCACGGTCGCGTTCGCCGAGGCGGTGCGGCTGATCGCCGATTTCGACCTCGCGGTCTGCGAGCGGGTGATCGCCATGGTCGGCGGAAGCGCCTCCGCTGCCGCCGGGACGGCCGCCCCGCCGCCGCCGATCGCGGTCAACCTGTCGGGCCGCTCGCTGGAGAGCCGGCTGTTCCGCGGGCGGCTGATGGCGCTGCTCGACGGACAGGACGCGGCGCTGACGGGGCGGCTCCTGTTCGAGGTCACGGAATCGGCGGTGATCACGCGGGCGGAGGAGGTCAACGCCGCGATCCAGGTGCTGCGCAGCCGCGGGTTCCGGGTCTGCCTCGACGATTTCGGCGCGGGCGCAAACTCGTTCCATTACCTCCGCAGCTTCGTCGTCGACTTCGTCAAGATCGACGGCGCGTTCGGCCGGGCGGCGCTCGCCGACCCGCGCGACCGGAGCCTCTTGCAGGCGATCCTCGCCTTCTGCCGCGAGACCGGAGTCGCGACGATCGGCGAGATGGTCGAGGACGAGACGCAGGCGCACCGGCTGGAACGGCTCGGCCTCGACTATGCCCAGGGATACCTGTTCGGGAAGCCGTCGCCGGACCTTGCGCAATGGGCGCCGCCCGCCGGAAGGAGGCGCACCTGGAAACGGCGCGGGGCGATCGAGAGCTGGCGGTGACGGAGCGGCGACGGCGAAAGCAGCAGCCGGCAAGGGCAAAAAGCCTCAGCATTGCCACACCCGCAAATGCTGGCGGTCCGTAGAATTCTTCAGGGCCGGAGAGCGTTTCCCCGCGCTCCGTCTCAACCCCCAAAACGCCTCGCCCCGCCGCATAGTCGGCGGGGCACTTTTATTTTGCAGCTTGCGATCGGGGCACTATCTTCAAGTAAATAACGACGTTCGAACCACCAAGATACTAAAACACCAAGGCGTCGAGATCACGAAAATGCTGTCGGCGCGCGTCGCTTTTTAGAATTTCTTGGTGCCTTAGTGTCTTGGTGTTTCGGACGTGTTAATTTCTTTACCATATACGGAAAACATCGAAACCCAACAGATTCGATTTACTGCGCGGCTTTATCGCGTGGCGGCGATGCGGGCTCCGCAATGGCGTCGTCGCGGATCGGCCGCGTTTCCGGCATCGCCGCCGCGACCAGCGCGAGCGCGGCGCAGGCTGCGACGGCAAGGCAGAGGAAACCGGCAGCCCCGCCGAAGCGGTCGACCACGATGCCCGCGGTAACGGTGCTGAGAGACGCGCCGACGCCGAGCGCGACGCCGATGAACCCCTGGGCGAAGTTGAACCGGCCGGCGCCGCGGGTGACGTCGGCGGCGATGAGCGGCGTCAGCACGCCGAGCACGGCGGCGGCGACGCCGTCGAGAGCCTGCACGGGGACGATGAGGTATGGGCTCGTCACCAGCGCGAACAGCGCGGCGCGCAACGGCAGCACGGCGAAGCCGAGCAGCAGAAGCGGCCGCCGCCCCACCCGCTCCGCCTGCCGCCCGATCCAGGGCGAGAGCAGCGCGACCACGAGCTGCGGGATGACGATGCACGCGGCGATCAGCACCGTCGCCCAGTCGGCGGAACGCTTCGTCACCGCACCGGCGATGATCGGCAGCATCGCGGCGTTGGCGAGCTGAAACAGCGCCACGGCGGCGGCGAAGACCAGGAGCCCGCGATTGCGGAGGAGACGGATCACCGGGACGGGATGACCGGGCGCCGACGACGACCCGGGTGACGACGGCACGCCGCCCGACGCCGCCGCCGGATCGATCTCCTCCGCGCGGATCAGCATCAGCATCCACAGTGCCGGGCCGCCGAGCGCGGCCGTCAGCAGGAACACGGCCCCGCTCGACACGTAATGGCCGGTCGCGCCCATCACCGCCGCGGCGATGCCGGTGCCGATCGAGGCGAACCGGGCATTGCGGCCAAGCCGTTCGCCGGCCGCCCGGTGTCCGACGAGCCCGAGGCTGATCGCCGCGATCGCCGGGCCGAGCGCGCAGCTCGCCAAGCCGTGCAGCACCCGGGCCAGCAGCACCACCGGAAAGATCGGCCATGCCGCGAACAGAAGCGCGCTGACGCTGATCCCGGCGAGCGCGGCGCCGGCGACGGCGCGCTTGGACCGCGCGGCATCGATCAGCGCGCCGACCGGCATCTGCGCCAGCATCACGACGATGGTGCCGACGCTCAGCACGGCGCCGATGTCCGACTGCGTCCAGGCCGCCTCGGTGAGATAGACGGCGACGAACGGCCCGAAGCCGGTCTGCACGTCGGCGACGAAGAAGTTGAGCCAGTCGAGCGCGCGCAGACTGCGCGCCGACCCTTTCCGCCGCCGTCCCGCGGCGTCGCGCCGCTCGGAACCGGTCACGCCGATGTCGCCTACCTGCCGCCGCCGCGGGACGGCGAGGGAGTGCCGTGATCGGCCGGCGCCTCGTCCCCCGGAACGGGCGCCGGAGCGGGAGCCGGGGCACCAGCCTCGGCCGGAGCGGCGCCGGGCACGGCCTCCGGCGTAGGCGAAGACGGCGTACCCTCGGCCGGAGCGGGCGGATTTGCCGCGCCGGGAGCAGCGGCGGCGGCGGCATCGGCAGGGTTGCCAGGGGCCACGACCACGACGCGGTCGCCGGGATTGTCGCTGTCCTTGTACTCCGGAGCGGCCTTCACCTCGTTCCGGGTGAGGTCGAGCGTGATGCGGTGGACCTTGCCGTCGACCGAGAAGTGCAATGCATTCCAGTCGACCGCCACCCGGCGGTTGCCGACGCCGAGGAAACCGCCGAAGTCGATCACCGCGGCGCGGGCCCGCCCGTCGCGGTCGACCACGACATTGACGATCCGCCCCATATCTTCGCCGCGGCGGCTGGTGATCTTCTTGCCGATCAGGCCGAGCGCGTCTTCATGCTCGAGCGGGACCATGTCCGCGCCCTTGTCCTCCGTCGGCGCGGCGGCGGGCGGCGCGGCGGCCGGCGGTGGCGAAGCGGCGGGCGGCGGCTGGTCGCTTTCGGCCGGCGACGGCGCGGCCGGGGCTGGCTGGGTCGGCGTCGGCTGGGGCGGAGACGAGGGGGGCGGTGCGGGCGCATCCGCAGCGCCCGCCATCCGCGCAACGAGGACGGCGAGAACAACCGCCGCCGCCGCGATCGTCGCTGCCGGGACTGATCTGATCATTCGGGCCTCCGCGAGCCGGGGCTTTGCGGACGTGCCCCCGCCCCTGCCCCCGACCGCGGACTAGCGAACGTCGGCAAGCGGGGCGACGCTCCATCCCTGATAAACGCCGTTGCGCTGAAAATCGAAGGCGACCGCCGCGCCGCAGGACGGCGCCCCAGGGCCGGCGGAATCACGGTGCTCGGCGAAATAGATCAGCCGCGTAGGGCTGCCGCTCATGGCGCCGCGGCCGCTCGTGGCGGCGCTGTCATCCCTGGCGCGTCTGCCGCTCCTGGAGCGTCTGGCGGCATTGGAGCCTCCGCCGCCTACGGCCGGCGCGGCCTCCTCCTGACCGGCCATCGCAATCGGCTGGGTCGAGGGCGCCTTGCCCAGCAGGTTGACGAAGTCCGCCATCTTGGTGGTGCCGGGCTTGGCGTTCGCGATCGCCTGATCGAGCTTCCACGGATCGACGCCTTCGTTCGCCGGGCCGTCGCATCGCTGCATCTCGGCGGTCTGCTGCGGCGCTGCAGATCCCGCGAAGCCGTGCGTGCATGCGGCGAGCCCGCCGGTAGCGGCGGCGCAGAGGAGAAGGCTGACTCCGACCGGTACGACGCGCATGACGTTCACCTATCATCCAGCAGCAATGACCGCGTCGGCCGCGGCGTATGAGAACCGCGGCGGGACGCCGCGAGTTCCGCGGCGGCGCACCCGGCGGTCGTCGCATACCGTCGGCTTCGGTCATTGACCGATGCCGGGCGGGCTCGACCAATGGCCGTTGGTATTACGCCGGCGCCCAGCGGTCGCCGAGCAGCCGGTAGGAGGCGGTGCGGTCGGTCGCGAAGCCGCCGCTGCCGCCGCCGCTCCAGGCGCGCACCTCCAGCGACAGCATGCGGTCGGTCCCGATGCTGATCCGGTTGTACGTGTTGGTCTCGCGGCGGGTGCGGCGCGAGACCGCGGTGCCGGCGTGGACGACCAGGATCGACCCGCCGGCGGCGAACCGCGCCGCGGCGCTGCCGACGTAGGCATGGTGATAATGACCGGAGAGCAGCAGGCGCACGCCGGTTTCCGCCACCGCGCCGAGCGCGCCCCGCCAGCGCCCGACCGGCTCCTGGCCGGGATCGTCGGTCGCGACGAGCGGATGATGGGTGACGAGGACGCGGAACCGCGCGCCGGGCGGGCGGCCGAAGGCGAGGCGTATCGCGTCCATCTGCTCGACCGAGACGCGGCCGTTCTTGAGGGCGAGGGAGCGCGCCGTGTTGAGCCCGAGGACGGCGATCTCGGCGTCGGCATAGCACGGTATCGGCTCCGCCGAGACGTAGCGCCGGAACCGTGCGAGCGGCCGCAGGAAGCGGCGCGCCACGTCGTAGAGCGGGACGTCGTGGTTGCCGGGGATCGCGACGACCGGCACCGTGATCCGGTCGAGGAAGGCGCGCGCCTGCCGGAACTCGCCGCGCCGCGCGCGCTGCGTCAGGTCGCCGCTGACGACGACGAGGTCCGGCGCGGGATCGCGCAGCTCGGCAAGCAGCGCCTCGACCACGTCCGGGTCGTGCCGGCCGAAATGCAGGTCGGAGATTTGCACGATCGTCCGCATGGCGCCTCGTCCCGCTAGCCCGCCGGCTCCGGCGCGGCCGGGTCCGGGGCCGGCGCGAAAACGGCGAGCGCCTTCGGCCGGATCCGGTAGCGGAGCGGCGGCGCAAGGAACTCGACCTCGCCGTCGCGCGAGACCGGCAGGCGGCTGGCGCGCGAGCGGATCTCCAGCGTGCGCGCCTTGATCGTCTCGAAATCGTGCGCCTGGTCCAGGCCGCCGAACGCGGCGCGGAACGCGAGCGAGACGAGCCCTGCGGGGCTCGTCGCCTTGGCGAGGTAGAGACACAACTCGCCCCCGTCGAGCGCCGCGCGCTTTCCGAAGTCGAAGAGATCGGTCTCGTAGGCGTTGTTGCCGACGAAGACGCAGGGCGAGACGCAGGGATGCACCGCGCCCTCGACGCAGATCGAGAGGCGGCGGCGCGGGAAGCGGCGGAGCATGCGCAGAAAGGCGAGCGACATCGCCGCCCACTTGCTCCGCCCGAAATGTTCCTGCCGCCGCTCGCGGTCGACGACCATGTAGGGGTAGACGCCGACAGAGGAGTTGTTGACGAAGACGCGCCCGTTGACCTCGGCAATGTCGACTTGGCGCGTGGCGCCCGACGCGATCGCGTCGACCGCGTCGTCGAGCGCGGCGATCCCGAGATCCCTGGCGAAATGGTTGAGGGTGCCGAGCGGCAGGACGCCGAGCGGCATGCCGGTGCCGGCGAGCGCGCCGGCGACGGTCCCGACGGTGCCGTCGCCGCCGCCGACGACGACCCCGTCGAACCGGCGGCGGTCTTGCGCGTCGGCGGCGGCATCGGCAGCCGCCCGCTCGGCCTCCCGCCCGATCTCGCCGCCGCCGACCAGCGCGATCTCGGCCGCCATGCCGCGCTCGGCGAAGGCGGAGGCGACGCGCTCGCGCATGACGTCGGCGCCCTCGCGCCGGAGCGTACCGCCGTCGGCATTGAGGAGCACGCGGACGCGCGAGGGCCGCCGCCACGGCGCTGCCGCGGGAGCGGCGGTGGAAAGCCCAGCCGGGGCCGAGGGGGTCCGAACCGTCGTCACGCAGGGCTAACGCGCGAGCCGCCGCGGTGGTGCCACCGCCGGACGCGCCCACACTGCGACGCTCGCCGGGCCGGACAGAAGCCGGCGCTCAAGAAAGCAGCGCCGATGCCTGTCCGACCGGGACGAGATGTCCGGCGGCTACTCGAAGTCCGACAACGACAGCGAGCGCCGGCCACACCGGCCGGGCGGATCGGTCTTGAAAACCGGCTCACCGGCCTGAACACCGCTGCGGTAGGCCACCGTGACGGTCCCGTTCCATCCCTGGGGGATCGCTTTCGGCAGCGCGGCCGCCGACAGCGCCACCGCCGCGCTTTGCTTCGGCGACAGCAGGTCGGCGAGCTTGCTGCCGATCGGCGATCCGATCCCCGTGCAGGGGTCCGGTCCGATGCGCGCCCGATAGAAGCCGTTGTCGCCTTGCGTGATGTCGTTGAAACCGAGGTGGTTGGCCCAGAGCTGCGGCGTGACGAAACTGAGCTTCGTCCCAAAGGCGGCGAACAACCCGGCGTAGAGCGGCGCGACGGCGCTGGTTCCGCCCGCGACGGCCTCGGCGCCATGCACGAAGATCCGATAGCCGGTGTTCGGATCGGCGTCGCCGGCGACGTCGGGCACCATCCGGCCCGGCCCGTGCGGCGCGCCGGCCTCCCAGGGCTGCGGCGGGAACAGCCTCGAGAACCCTCCTCCCGTTCCTTGGCCGTCGGCGTTCCCCGGACTGTTGTTCCAGACCGTCTCGGACTGCTTCGTCTTCGTCGTTCCGCCGCAGCCGATGACGTGCGGACAGGACGACGGCAGGTCGACGTTGGCGGGATTGGGCCCGCCGTCGCTCGAGTCGTTGTCGCCGGAGGCGGCGAAGACGACCATTCCTGCCGCCGTCGCCGTTTGCGCCGCGGCCTCCATCTGCTCGGCATAGTTGGTGCCGGTCTGTTGGCCCGCCGACTGCCAAATCGCCTCGTCCGCTCCCCAGGAGATCGAGCAAACGTCGCAACCGTCGGCTGCGGCGGCGCGGACGGCCGCCGCGATCGACCCTATCTCTGCGCCGGCCCAATAGACGCGGATCGATGCCGGGCGGCCTGTCGCCGCGTAGTAAGCCGCTGCCGCAATCTGAATATCGAGGGTGACTTCCACGTCGGGATCGCGATCCTCGCCGGCATGCTGATTGGGCCGGTTCTGGCCGCCGCCGACGGAGACGTCGACGATCCGCGGAGGCTTCTGACCGATCGACTGAAAATAAGCGGTCATATCCTCCTGGACCCATCCGCCGCCGAGTTCCACGATCGCGATGACGCCGCCGCCCGCAAGCCCGGTCGGCCAGTCGTAAGCCTTGCAGAGATCGGGGACGCTCCATGACACCGTTTCGGCGGCGCCGCGGCCGCGGCTCGACGCCAAAACGAAATAGGGTCGGCATTTCGGAAGCGACCGGATCGCCTGCGATCTGGCGACGTAACTTACCCTGACGCTGTCGTAGACGCCGGAAAGATCCGCCTTCATCGCGGTGCGGGAAGCACCGTCCAGATAGATCATATGGCCGGACGGATAATTCCGAATTGTGAGATTTGCGCGCGCCTTTGGGTCGTTCAGCGGCATGGCCTCCAAATTCAGGATCGTCTGGAAAAAGGGCGTGACCGAATCATAGTAGCCGTTGGCGCAGAACACTTTCAGGAACGGATTCAGCGCCATCGACGCGGCGAGGTCGCCGGCCGTGTAGAGGATGATGTTGCCGTTTACGTCCTTGCCCTTCTGCGCTCCGGTCGGGTCGATGTGACTGAAGTTCCAGTACTTGAAAGCTTGGTCGTTCAGATCCGTGAACGGCGATGTCGACGTGTATTTGAGTTCGTCGTTCAAATAGACGTTCCACATGGCCGTATACACGCCTGCAACGGCCGTCATGGTCGGATCATTGCCGCCCGAGTTCGGGTCGACCGATCCCGCGATGCCGGTATCGACCGCCGTCACGCGGCCGTCATACGCACCCAGGGCGAGGCCGCGGTCCTGCAGGAGCGTCGTCAAGAAGAGCAAGCCGATAGCGTTGCTCGCCGACACGTCCAGCCCCCAGTAAATCAGGACCGTGGGCGGTATTCCCAAAATATCGCTCAAGGTCTGCAGTGCCGCGGGATCGATCTTCGGGAAATTGTCCTTTGCCGGCCCATACGGACCACGTGCGAAATCCTCCACCGTGTTCATGAAGCTCGGCAAATCGGCGGGAGGGGGCGAGACCGTCACCTTCTTGTGGTACCACGCATCCGCCGCGAGCGTCGGCAGGAGGCCAATGGGATTGCTGGCCTGCGAGTAATCCAGAATGGAGGATTGCAGGACGATGCCGTTCAGGTCGACGCCGTCTTCGTGAAGCAGCCACGCGAGCACGCAGGTGCGCGGGGTGCCATAGGACTCTCCGAACAGGAACTTCGGCGAGTTCCAGCGATCGAACGCCGTCAAGTAACGCTTGATGAACTGCTTGATCGACCGCGCGTCCTCGTCGACGCCCCAGAAGTCGCGGTTCTTGCTCGGCGCGATCGCCGCCGAGTAGCCCGTGCCGACCGGGTTGATGAACACTAGATCGCTGCGATCGAGCAGGCTGTCCGGATTATCCTCGAGCGAATAGGGCGGCGGGGTGAAATCCGGCATCTGTGTCTTGATGCGCCGTGGTGCGAACGAACCGAGAAGCAGGAAGACCGCCGACGATCCGGGTCCGCCGTTGTAAAAGAAGGTTACCGGACGCATCGACGGAGCGGCGACGTTTGCGGTGAAAGAAACATAGAAGATCTTTGCGACTGGCTTCGCACTCAAAGGATCGTCGATGACCAGATGCCCGGCTCTCGCGGTATACGAGATCGTCTTGCCGCTGACGACGGCACTGTGCTGCGTAACCGCCGCATTCTCCGTCGCGTCCGTCACCGAATCGTCGGGGCCGGAGCCGTAAGGGGTCGTGTCGAGGAGCGGCTGATCCGCCGGAAGCTGCGGCGCGGGTGCGGCATCGTTCATGGGAATCTCCAATTGCGGCGCAACCAGCGGCACGCAAATGCCCGCCCCTGGAAGTGTCTGAAGTGCGGATTCCCACCGTTGCAGATTAGCGTCCCGTGGTCGCTTCCTACTGTGCGCCGTTCCGATGCATATAAGCCATAGATATTTGTTTTAGTGTCCGTCCGGGAAGATGTTGAATTTGGTGAATCGGTTATGATTCTGTCCGTGTCGTCGATACTGATGCGGGACGGTGGCCGATGTGGACAGCAGAGAACCGGCGGGCGTACGAGCGCAAGGGGCTGCGGTACCCGAGTGATCTGACGGATGCGGAATGGGCCCTGGTCGAGCCGCTGATCCCACCCGCCAAGCGTGGCGGGCGCCGACGCTCGGTGAACGTGCGCGAGGTCCTGGACGGCGTTTTCTACGTCCTCGCGACCGGGTGCCAATGGCGCGCGCTGCCGACGGATCTGCCGGCGCGCAGCACGGTTCACGAGTACCTTCAGCTCTGGGAATGGGACGGCACGTTGGCGCGGCTGCACCATGCTCTGTTCATGCAAGCGCGAGAACTGGCGGGCCGCGAGGCGAGCCCGAGTGTCGCGATCCTCGACAGCCAGAGCGTCAAAGGCGCGGAAAAGGGGGCACGGGCATCGACCCGTCGGGCTATGACGCGGGCAAGAAGATCAAAGGCAAGAAGCGCCACATCCTGGTCGACACCCTCGGCCTGATCCTGATGGCGGATGTCCATCCGGCGAGCACCCAAGACCGCGATGGCGCTCTGCCGTTGCTCAAGGAGGCACGGCGCCTGTTCCCGTTCATCGAGCGCATCTTCGCCGACGGCGGCTATCAAGGAGCCGCAACAGCCGCCGCCGTGAAGGCCCTGGGCAGTTGGGAACTGGAGATCGTCAAGCGCTCGGACCAGGCGACCGGCTTCGAAGTCTTACCAAAGCGGTGGATTGTCGAAAGAACGTTCGGATGGCTTGGTCGCTGCCGTCGATTGGCCAAGGACTTCGAGAACCGCACACGCACCGCGCTCGCGTTCCTCCGCCTTGCTCTCATTCGCGTCATGCTTCGCCGCATCGCAAGAGCTTCAGCAAAAACATGATCTTCCCGGACAGGCTCTTAATCTTCCACCAGCTACCATCCAGCCTGATCTATCAGCTTCAGCTTTCGACCAGATTCTTTTCGTGCATTTGGCTGCTTTGGCGGCTTTGCATGGGCGTAAGTTAGAGG
>DASWRT010000301.1:0-4841 GCA_036403035.1 Allostellaceae bacterium
CGATCGCGTCGACATGGCGCGCCATCGCGCGCACCGCCGACGGGTCGTAGTAGATCGGCAGCCGGTCGCCGAAGATCAGCGCGTCGGGATCGGCCGCGCGCAGCGCACGCTCGACCATCGCGTAATAGTGCTCTGCGACGATCCCGGTCCATCGCCCCACCGCCTGGATACCTTGCCCACCGGCGCGCAGATGCGTCGGCTGCCACGCCGGGAGCAGCGCGTCCCACGACGCGACGCCCGCGGGCGGAACGAAATCGGCCGCGAAACGGCTCCAGTCGTCGCCGTACGCCGCGCGCAGCATCTCGACCCAGCGCCGCTTGGTGTGGTTCTCGGCCGGCTGCATCGAGTACCAGAAGAAGAGCGCGCCGCCCCACCAGCCAACCTCGTTGTCGGAGAAGTAGCCGATCCGGTACGGGCTGCCCTTATAGGGCGCCGTCAGCGCGACCGCCTGCTCGCGCGTCGCCGTCTCGGTCGCCGGATCGAACGGATCGAACCAGTGGAACCTGGCTTGGCGCCCAAGCTCCAGATTGACGATCGCCGGCAGGCGCAGCACCGGCGGCGGCAGCGACCAGCCGCCTTCCGTGTTGAAGCCCCAGGCGGCGAGCCGGCCGCGCGTCGCCGCGACCCAATCGCCGAAAGACGGGTACTGCCGCCGCCAGTCGTAGCGGACCCGCTCCGGCAGCTCGCGCGCCGGCACCTCGCCGGCGACGGCGTTGACGCCGAGCGAGAAGAAGCGGTCGCCGCACGGCGTCACGAGCCAGTCCGGGCCGCCGCCGGTCGCGAGCGACCAGCGCGCCGAGGGCGCGGCGTCGAAGTCGCAGGCGCGGACGGCGGGACCGGCAGCAAGGAGCGTCAGCGCCGCGGCGGCGGCGGCGATGCCGGCGGTTCGCAACATCAGCCCCGAACTCCCTCTCCCGCTTGCGGGAGAGGGCGGAGGTGAGGGCCGGCAACAGCCGTTCTCCGGCATAAACCGTTTAAGGTAAAAAGAAACTCCCCCTCACCTCGGCCCTCTCCCGCAAGCGGGAGAGGGAGACGGGAGGCGAGGGGTTTGCGGATTTGCAAAGATCGTCCGCACTATTGCGGCCGGCGGCGCCGGCGTGCCGTCAGCTCGGCCGGCTGCTCGCGGTGCCGCCGACGGTCAGGCCGTCCATCCGCAGCGTCGGCTGGCCGACGCCGACCGGCACGCCCTGGCCGTCCTTGCCGCAGGTGCCGATGCCGTCGTCGAGCTTCAGGTCGTTGCCGATCATCGTGATCTTGGTCAGCGCTTCGGCGCCGCTGCCGATCAGCGTCGCGCCCTTGACCGCCGGCCCGACCTTGCCGTCCTCGATGAGGTACGCCTCGGAGGCGGAGAAGACGAACTTGCCCGAGGTGATGTCGACCTGCCCGCCGCCGAAATTGACCGCGTAGAGGCCGCGCTTCACCGACGCGACGATCTCCTGCGGGTCCTTGTCGCCGGCCAGCATGTAGGTGTTCGTCATGCGCGGCAGCGGCGCGTGCGCGAAGCTCTGCCGCCGCCCGTTGCCGGTCGGCCGCACGCCCATCAGGCGGGCGTTCATACGGTCCTGCATGTAGCCCTTCAGGATCCCGTCCTCGATCAGCTCGTTGTAGCCGGACGGCGTGCCCTCGTCGTCGACGGTCAGCGAGCCGCGCCGGTCCTTCATCGTGCCGTCGTCGACGACGGTGACGCCGGGCGAGGCGACCCGCTGGCCGATCAGGCCGGAGAAGGCCGAAGTCTTCTTGCGGTTGAAGTCGCCTTCCAGCCCGTGCCCGACCGCCTCGTGCAGCATCACCCCCGGCCAGCCGGAGCCGAGCACGACCGCCATCTCGCCGGCCGGCGCCGGCACCGAGCCGAGATTGACGAGCGCCTGCCGCAGCGCCTCGTCGACCTGCGCCCGCCATTGCGCCGGGTCGAGATAGAGGTCGTAGGCGACGCGCCCGCCGGCTCCGGACGAGCCGCTCTCCATGCGGTCGCCTTCGCCGACGACGATCGAGACGTTGAGCCGGACCAGCGGCCGGATGTCGGCGACGCGTGCGCCGTCGCCGCGGATGATCTGCACCGCCTGCCAGACGCCGGAAAGGGACGCCATCACCTGCCGGACCCTCGGGTCCTTCGACCGGGCATAGGCGTCGATCTCGGCGAGCAGCGTCGCCTTAGCCGAGAAATCGACGAGTCCGAGCGGGTTGGTGTCGGTGTAGAGGTGGCGGTTGGTGCCGGGCGGCGGCGCCATCAGCGTGCCGCCGCGGCCGGTGCGCACCGCGCGCACGGTCTCGCCGGCGCGGCGGATCGCCTCCTCCGACAGCTCGGAGGCGTGCGCGAAGCCGGTCGCCTCGCCGGAGATGGCGCGCAGCCCGAAGCCCTGGGCCGTGTCGAACGAGGCGCTTTTTATCTTGCCGTCGTCGAGCGCGATGCTCTCGGACAGGCTGTACTCAAGGAACAGCTCGCCATCGTCCATGCCGGCGAGCGCTTCCCCGACGAGGCGCTCGACGCGCGTCCGGTCCATGCCGGCGCGCGTGAAGAAGAGGTCGTCGGTGGCTGCGAGATTGGTCATGGGCGGCTGACTCCTGGCAGGACGGGCGGAACGGCGCGCCGTCCGGCGCGATACGGGCGGACGAAACGATATGAGACCTCCCTTCATATGGGCGCAACAAGCGCGGCGGGAAGACGCCGTGGAAAAGCCGGCCCGCAAACGGAAATCCGCCGGCGCGGCAGTGCCGTGCGGCGGCTTGCCGCAAGAAGTGAGCGCCTCTGGTTGTCATGGTTGAGAGGCCAATTTCGTTGGTGTAGGGTCCGCAGCGATCTTGACGTGCCGCGGCGCGTTCTCCCGCCTTTGGCGGCGCGCGGGCGGCAGCGGGCCGGACTGTCGGTCGACCCGGCGCTGCCGGCGGCCATCGGACCGTTCCGCACATTCGAAGCGAAAGGCTAAAGAACGC
The DNA here is from genome assembly GCA_036403035.1 of Allostellaceae bacterium. Lineage (GTDB taxonomy): Bacteria > Pseudomonadota > Alphaproteobacteria > ATCC43930 > CGMCC-115725 > DASWRT01. The sequence continues at coordinate 2,932 of DASWRT010000301.1, forward strand.
ATGTCGTTCCTGAGAAGGTTGACGCGCTCGTTCGGCATCGGCGGCGCCGTGACGCTCGCCGTGCTGGTACTGGCCACGACCGGCGTCCTGGCGGACGCGCCGCGTCCCTGGGAGATGGGGATGCAGGCGGCGGCGACGCCGGTGGCCGAGCGGCAGCATGCGCTGCATGACGAGCTGCTGGTCATCATCACGCTGATCAGCGTGTTCGTGCTGGCGCTGATGCTCTACGCGATCGTGCGGTTCAACGAGAGGCGCAACCCGACGCCGTCGCGCACCTCCCACAACACCGTGATCGAGGTGCTGTGGACCGTCGTGCCGGTGCTGATCCTCGTCATCATCGCGATCCCGTCCTTCAAGCTCCTCTACTTCCAGGACAGGACGGCGAACGCCGAGATGACGATCAAGGTGACGGGCCGCCAGTGGTACTGGTCCTACGAGTACCCGGACAACGACAACATCACGTTCGACAGCAACATCGTCCAGGAGTCCGACCTCAAGCCCGGCCAGCTCCGCCTGCTCGACGTCGACAACCGGCTGGTCGTCCCGGTCGACACCAACGTGCGCGTGCTCGTCGCCGGCTCTGACGTGATGCACAGCTTCTTCGTGCCGTCGCTCGGCGTGCAGATCTACGCGGTCATCGGCCGCCTGAACGAGACCTGGTTCAACATCCGGCAGCCCGGCGTCTACCGCGGCGAGTGCAACCAGATCTGCGGCGTCAATCACGCCTTCATGCCGATCGTCGTCGAGGCGGTCTCCAAGGACGACTTCAAGCGTTGGGTCGAGGACGCGAAGAAGAAATTCGCCCATAATGGCACGCCCGCACCGGCTGCCGTTCAGGTCGCGCAGAGCGGCGGCCCCGCGGCAGCCGCCGCGCCGCAGTAAGGTTACGAGGGAATACCCATGGCTTACGACACGACGGCCCACGACCACGCCGCGCACGGCGAGCACGGGCACCACCCGTCCTTCGTCCAGCGCTGGCTGTTCTCGACGAACCATAAGGACATCGGGTCCCTCTACCTGATCTTCGCGGTCATCGCGGGGCTTATCGGCGGCTTCTACTCGGTGCTGATCCGCGCCGAGCTGCAGGCGCCGGGCATGCAGATCCTCGGCACCGACTACCAGCACTACAACGTGCTGGTGACCTCGCACGGCCTGATCATGATCTTCTTCATGGTCATGCCGGCGATGATCGGCGGGTTCGGCAACTGGTTCGTGCCGCTGATGATCGGCGCGCCGGACATGGCCTTCCCGCGCCTCAACAACATCAGCTTCTGGCTGCTCGTCCCGAGCTTCCTGCTGCTGTTCTGCTCGGACTTCGTGCAGGGCGGCGCCGGCACCGGCTGGACGCTCTACCCGCCGCTGTCGAGCAAGATCGGGCATCCCAGCCCGGCGATGGACATGCTGATCTTCTCGCTGCATCTGGCGGGCGCGTCGTCGATCCTGGGCGCGATCAATTTCATCACGACCATCTTCAACATGCGCGCGCCGGGCATGACCCTGCACAAGATGCCGCTGTTCGTGTGGTCGGTGCTGATCACCGCGTTCCTGCTGCTGCTCTCGCTCCCGGTCCTCGGCGGCGGCATCACGATGCTGCTGACCGACCGCAACTTCGGCACGACCTTCTTCGACCCGGCCGGCGGCGGCGACCCGATCCTGTTCCTGCACCTCTTCTGGTTCTTCGGCCACCCCGAGGTGTACATCCTGATCCTGCCGGGCTTCGGCATCATCAGCCAGGTGATCTCGACCTTCTCGAAGAAGCCGATCTTCGGCTATCTCGGCATGGCCTACGCCATGGTCGCGATCGGCGTGATCGGCTTCGTGGTGTGGGCGCACCACATGTTCACGACCGGCCTCGCCGTCGACACCCGCGCCTACTTCACGGCGGCGACGATGGTGATCGCGGTGCCGAC
>DASWRT010000302.1:0-8186 GCA_036403035.1 Allostellaceae bacterium
CATACCGACGATCCCACGTTCCGCCTGCATGCCGGCGGCAAGATCGAGATCCGGAACAAGGTTCCGCTGCGGACGCGGGACGATCTGGCGATGCTCTATACGCCGGGGTTCGCCCATGTCGCCAAGGCGATCGCCCGCAACCCGGACGAAGTCTACCGCCTGACGATCAAGGCGCATGCGGTCGCGATCGTGACCGACGGCACCGCGGTCTCCGGACTGGGCGATATCGGCCCCGAAGCCGGGCTTCCGGTGATGGAAGGCAAGGCGATGCTGTTCAAGCATTTCGCCGACATCGACGCCTTTCCCCTTTGCTTGGGAACGAAGGACGTCGACGAGATCGTGCGCGTCGTGAAGTGCATCGAGCCGACCTTCTCGGCGATCATGCTGGAGGACATCTCCGCGCCGCGATGCTTCGAGATAGAGGAGCGCCTGCGGCAGGAACTGGCGATCCCGGTCTTTCATGACGACCAGCACGGGACCGCGGTGTCCGCGACGGCGGCCCTGATCAACGCGCTCAATGTGGTCGGCAAGAGGGCGGGCGACATCAAGGTCGCCGTGGTGGGAGTCGGCGCGGCGGGCACGGCTTGCGCGAAGATGTTCCGGCAGCTCGGCGTGCGCAACATCGTCGGATGCGACCGGAAGGGCGCGCTGCACCGGGACAGGGACGATCTCAACGCGGCGAAGCGCTGGTTCGCCGAGAACATGAACCCGGAGCAGGAGAAGGGAAGCCTCGGCAGCGTCATTGCCGGCGCGGACGTCTTTCTCGGCGTTTCCGGCCCCGGCGTCATCACCGTCGAAGACGTCGGGAGAATGAGCAGGGATCCGATCATCTTCGCCCTGGCGAACCCGAACCCGGAAATCCTGCCCGAAGAGGTCCGCGGCGTTGCGGCGGTGATCGCCACCGGCCGGAGCGATTACCCCAACCAGATCGACAACGGCCTCTGCTACCCCGGCCTGTTCCGTGGCGCGCTGGATTGCCGGGCCCGCGGCATCAACGACGAGATGAAGATGGCCGCCGCTCGCGCGATCGCCGGGGTGATCGACCCGGAGTCGCTCTACGCGCAGTACGTCATTCCCAGCATTTTCGACCCCAGAGTCGTGCCGGATGTCGCTGCGGCCGTGAGAACCGCCGCGATCGAGACCGGCATGGCGGGAAAAAGCACGATGCCGATGTCCGGCTCGGCTCGGGCAGCCTTATCCGCATGAGCGAAGATTTAGCCGGACAGATGGTCTCAGCCATCGGCTTCCGGCCGGGGCAAACCGCGCCATGAACCGCAGGCCCGGCGCAGAATGGCTGGGCAGGCTCGGTATTATGGAATGCGCGCGGCGCACTTGACGCGCGTGACCTCGATTCAAGCCGGCATGAAGATGGAGCTCATACAAACGGCCGTTGAGCTTCACTCATCGGCCGTTTGTCGGGCCTGCACGGCGTCATACCTGAGGGTCGAGCTGCGAGGGTACGGGAAGTAATACCAACATGAATATATCTCCAGCGTATCTGATCTGTGCTGCCGCAACGGAGCGTGGTATTTATCCAAAGCCGTTTCACTAATGACCATAGAAGACACGACAATTACTATGCGTGCGTCGGCCATTTCCATGCCCGGTGGTCTGAGCCAGCAAGGGACCGAAAGCGACGGCCTCCCGAGCCGGCAGAGGTTCTGGGCCATGACGACACTCGTGTTGGCAATTGCGATGGCGACGCTGGATACCGCCATCACCAATACGGCGCTGCCGACCATCGCCGGTGGCTTGCAGGCGAGTGCCGAGGCCTCGATCTGGATCGTCAACGCTTATCAACTGGCGATGGTGGCGACGTTGCTGCCTCTTGCCGCTTACGGCGACATCGTCGGACATCGGCGCGTCTATATCGCAGGCCTTGTCCTGTTCACTCTGGCATCTCTCGCCTGCGGATTGACTTGGTCGCTGCCGACGCTGACGATAGCGCGCACGCTGCAGGGACTTGGGGCGGCAGGGATACTGAGCGTAAACAACGCGCTCATTCGTTTCATCTATCCGAGCCGGCAGCTCGGGCGCGCTCAAGGCCTCAATGCGCTCACCGTTGCCATCTTCTTCGCCGTTGGACCTACGGCGGCGTCCTGCATCCTTTCCGTTGCCACGTGGCCATGGCTGTTTCTGATCAATATTCCGTTCGGCGTCCTTGCCGTCGTGCTTGCCCTGCGGACTTTGCCCTCCGCCGACCGGACGCCGCGCCGGTTCGATGCCGTCGCCGCCCTGTTGCTCGGCGGCACGTTCACTTTCTTCGTGCTCGGCCTCATAGAGGCTGCGCACGATGCCAAACCGATCCGCGTCTTGGCAGAGTTGGTCGCGTCGGCGGTCGGCTTCATTCTGCTGCGCTACCGCGAGCGGTCGCATCCCGCGCCATTGCTCGCCGTGGATCTTTTCCGGCGGCCGCTTTTCGCCCTCTCCGTAGCGACGTCAATCTGTTCCTATGCGGCTCAAGGGCTGGCGTTCGTCTCGCTGCCCTTTCTACTCAGTGAGGTGTTGGGCTGGTCGCAGGTGCAAGTCGGGTTCCTGATGACCCCTTGGCCTGTCGTCGTCGCGATCGTCGCACCGATAGCCGGCCGGCTATCGGACCGCTATTCCGTTGCCTTACTGGGAGGCATAGGTCTGGTCGGGCTTTGTCTCGGTCTGTCGCTGCTTGCCCTTCTGCCGGTCGATCCGACCGTGACCGACATTGCGTGGCGTATGGCTGTTTGCGGGGCGGGGTTCGGGTTTTTCCAGTCGCCCAATCTAAAGGCGCTGATGGCCAGCGCACCTCGCGAGCGCAGCGGCGCTGCGAGCGGCATCATTCCGACGGCGCGCCTGATCGGACAGGCGGCAGGCGCCGCGATCGTGGCCGCTTGCTTCATCGTTGCAGGAGGAAGAGGTGCTATCGCCGCGCTTTGGGTCGGCAGCGCCTTCGCCGGTGCGGCAAGTTTCGCAAGCTTTCTCAGATTATATGACGCCGGGCAGCGGGGCGCTAAGAGCGCCTAACCGCGTCGAGAGCGGGCACGCCTTGATCCCCGACCGCTCCGGCAACGGCCTGGACTGGATGAAGAGGCTGCCCGGCACGCGATGGCGGATTGAGCCTTTGCGGCAAGGCGCGGCGGTCTTTATCCGGCGGTTGCCCACGAAGACGCGTCGCCACCCTGTCTTCCCGTCGGCCGCAGCGCCATATTGCGGCGCATGAACGACGCACAGGTGGCGGAGCTTTCCGCCTGGATCACCGAGGCGGGACTGGCGGGGCTGTCCGAGGGGGCGCTGCTGCGCGGCTTCTGCGAGCGGCTGGACGCGGTTGGGATGGGGCTCGCGCGGGTCACGGTGGTGATCGACACGCTGCACCCGATCTACGAGGGGCGGGCGTTCCGCTGGCGGCGCGGGGAGGGGGATCCCGCCGTCGTCGAATACGGGCGAACCAACGAGGGCGACGCGCTGGCCAATTGGCAGCGCAGCCCGTTCTACGACCTGCTGCAAAGCGGCGGGTCGGAGCTGCGGCGCTGCCTCTGCGCAGGCGATCCCGCGGACTTCCCGATCGTCGCGGAGCACCACGCCGAAGGCATGACCGATTATCTCGCCCTGGTGAACCGGTTCGCCGCGGACGGCACGATCGGCGAGATGGACTGCGTCTATTCCTCGTGGTCGACCGACAGGCCGGACGGGTTCGGCGAGGGCGGGATCGCGGCGCTGCGCCGGCTGGCGCCGTTCCTGGCGCTGGCGGTCAAGTGCGCGTCGTTGACACGGATCGCCGAGACGCTGGTCGAGACCTATCTCGGACGCGACGCCGGGCGGCGCGTGCTGAGCGGCCGCATCGAGCGCGGCGTCGCCGACCGCATCGACGCGGTGATGTGGTTCAGCGACCTCCAGGGCTTCACCCGGATCACCGACAGCGCCCCGCCGGAGCAGATCATCCCGTTCCTCAACGACTATCACGGCGCCGTCGTCTCGGCCGTGCATGACGGCGGCGGCGACGTGCTGAAGCTGATCGGCGACGGCACGCTGGCGATCTTCACCGCCGGCGACCGCGGCACCGCCTGCCGCAGCGCGCTCGCCGCGGCGAAGCAGGCGCGTCGCCGCGTCGCCGAGCTGAACCGGCGGCGCGCGGACGAGGGACTGCCGACCTCGCGGCTCTATCTCGGCATGCATGTCGGCGAGGTGTTCTACGGCAATGTCGGCAGCGAGAACCGGCTCGACTTCACCGTCGTCGGCCCGGCAGTCAACGAGGTCAGCCGGATCGCCGCGATGTGCCGCTCCGCGGACCGCGACCTGCTGCTCTCGGCCGCCTTCGCCGACGCGTTCCATCGGGCGTCGCCGGACGCGGCGCGGCGCGGCCTGCTGGTCTCGGTCGGCCGCTACGCGCTGCGCGGCGTCGGGCGGCCGCAGGAGCTGTTCACGCTCGATCCGGGGCTCGATGCGGCCAAGGGCTTGTCCCAGTAGAGTAGGCCGGCCGGCTACAGGGTTTCGGTGCCGGCGATCTCGATTCCGAAGCCGCGCAACCCGGCATAATCGACCGGCGGCCGCGTCGTCAGCAAGACGATCGAGGTCAGCCGGAGGTCGCGCAGGATCTGCGCGCCGACGCCGACCTCGCGCCAGTGCCGGACGCGCGCCTCCTCGCAGCCTTCCGAGCGCTGCGCCGCCTGCGCATGAAGCGGCGGCACCTGGACGCCGGCCGACCCTTCGCGCAGATAGATCAGGGCGCCCGCCCCGGTCTCGGCGATCCGCGCCAGGGCACGCGAGACGACCGCTTCGTCGCGGGGGGCGAAGACGTCGTCGATCACCCGCTGCCGGTGGATGCGGACCCGCACCGGACGGGAGGCGCGCTCGACGTCGCCGACGAGCAGCGCCAGATGCTGCACGGTGTCGAAGGCGGTCGAGAAGGCGATGGCGCGGGCGGGACCGATCTCGGTCTGCACGGTGAACTCGGCGGCGCGCTCGACCAGCCGCTCGCGGGTCTGCCGGTACGCGATGAGGGCGGCGATCGAGATCATGCGCAGCCCGTGCTCGGCCGCGAAGGCGAAAAGCTCCGGCAGACGCTTCACCGTGCCGTCATCGTTGACCAGCTCGGCCAGGACGCCGACCGGCGGCAGGCCGGCGAGGGCGGCGAGATCGGTGGCCGCCTCGGTGTGGCCGGACCGGACGAGCACCCCGCCCGGCTTCGCGATCAACGGGAAGATGTGTCCGGGCCGGACGAAGTCGTCGCTGACCGTGTTGCCGTTCGCCAGCGCGCGGACGGTGGCGGTGCGCTCCTCGGCGGAAATGCCGGTCGTCAGCCCGACGCGGTAGTCGACCGACACGGTGAACGCGGTCTGGAGCGGCGCGTCGTTGCGGTGGACCATCGGGTTCAGGTTGAGGCGATTCGCCCGGTCCGGCAGCAGCGGCGTGCACAGGATTCCGCTGGTGTGGCGGATCATGAAGGCGATCTGCTCCGGCGTGGCCTTCGACGCCGCCATGATGAGGTCGCCCTCGTTCTCCCGGTCGTCGTCGTCGACCACGACGACAAGCTCGCCGTTGGCGATGGCCTTGATCGCATCCTCGACGCTGTCGAACCGGTGCTGCACCGTCAATCCTCCGCCTTCGCAAGCCCTGGCCGCAACACGCCAGCGATACCCCTTTTCATAGCACTATAATCGGTCTACGCCGAGCGAGCCGGCGTGTCACCTGTCATCGGCCGCAGGTATGAGCGCCCAAGCGGCTCGTGTACAATGCAATAAACGCAATGGCCAAGCCTACCCCGGCGACAGACGGCCGTTGCGGAAGAAGCGTTCTTTCCCGCTTTCAGCGATCAGGGAAAGCGTCCTTATGCGTTCTCCCTTGCAGGGCCTGACGCGCGCCGAGCGGTACACGCCAGGGCGCCGGAGAACGGCGGCGTCCGGTCGCGTTTGGCGGTGGTAGCGGCACGGCGCCGATTCCGCGACGGCATGCGTCTTGCTTCTCGACCCGGCGGAGGCCTACCGTTGGGACATCGAGGGAAAACCATGCCGACCGCTGAGAATACCGTCGCCGGCGCCGCCGCCACATCCGGCCGGCAGCGCTGGATTCAACTCGCCCTCGGCGTGATCGCCATGATGGCGATCTCCAGCCCGCAATATGTCTGGACGCTGTTCCTGAAGCCGCTCCAGACGACGCTCGGAGCCACCCTGCCGGCGCTCCAGATCACCTTCTCGCTGCTGATCGTGCTGCAGACGTGGCTATCGCCGCTTCAGGGCTGGCTGGTCGATCGATTCGGGCCGCGGCTGCTGATCACGATCGGCGCGGCGCTGACGGGCCTCAGCTGGATCCTCTCGGCCAAGGCCGGAAGCGTCGGCATGCTGTACCTCACCTACGGCGTGCTGGGCGGCATCGGCACCGGCATCGTCTATGTCGGGGTCGTCGGGCTGATGGTGCGCTGGTTCCCCGACCGCCGCGGCTTCGCGACGGGCGCGGTGGCGGCCGGCTACGGCTTCGGCGCCATGCTGACGACCTTTCCGATCGACACGATGCTGAAGACCGCCGGGCACCAGCAGACGCTCCTGGTGTTCGGCATCATTCTCGGCGTGGTCGGCGTCGCCGCGGCGTTCGGCCTGCGCCTCCCGCCCGCCGGCCATGCCGCCGCCGTCGTCTCCGCCGGGAGCGCGGGGGGAGGGAGCGTCAGGCCCGCCACGATGCTGCGGACGCCGATCTTCTGGCTGCTCTTCGTGATGATGACGATGATGTCGACCGGCGGCCTGATGGTGATCTCGCAGTTCGCCGCCTTCATGCGCGACTTCGGCGTCGCCGACGTCGTCGTGTTCGGCGTCGCCGCGCTGCCGTTCGCGCTGACCTTCGACCGGATCACGAACGGGCTGACCCGGCCGTTCTTCGGCTGGGTGTCGGACCGCATCGGCCGCGAGAAGACGATGGGCATCGCCTTCCTGCTGGAAGCCGCGTCGGTGTCGCTGATGCTCTATTTCCGGGACAACGCGCCGCTTTTCGTGCTCCTGTCCGGCGTCGTGTTCTTCGGCTGGGGCGAGATCTTCTCGCTCTTCCCGTCGACCCTCACCGATACGTTCGGCGAGAGGCATGCGACGACCAACTACGGCTTCCTCTATATGGCGCAGGGCGTCGGGTCGGTGCTGGGCGGACCGGTCGCCGCGCTGATCCACGACAGCGCCGGAAGCTGGATGCCGGTCTTCGCGCTCGTCATCGGGATGGACGTCCTGACGGCGCTGCTCGCGCTGCTGGTGCTCAGCCCGATGCGGCGGCGCTGGCTCGAACGCACCGGCACCGCCGCCGGAGCCGCCGCGACGGCTTTCCCGACGCCCGCGGAATAGGGCTGCGCCCTCGGCCGCTGCCGCACCGCCGCGGCCATGATGAGGACCGGCGGCGGCCGGAAGAACCGGCGCGCATCGCCGCTGCCGCGCGCGTTCTGACTCGTCGAGCCGTCCGTGATCCGTTAAGATGCACCCCGCCCTGCCGAGAAACCTGATCTCGACGGAAAAAAGCATAAACATTGCAGAAGGTTGAAGGAGTTTCTTCAATGGCCGGATCGGTCAACAAGGTCATCCTGATCGGCAATCTCGGCCGCGATCCGGAGATCCGCTCGACGCAGGGCGGCATGCGCGTCGCCAACCTGCGCATCGCCACCTCTGAGACATGGCGCGACAAGGGCACCGGCGAGCGCCAGGAGCGCACCGAGTGGCACTCGGTCGTGATCTTCAACGAGCGGCTCGTCGAGGTCGCCGAGAAGTATCTGAAGAAGGGCGCCAAGGTGTATGTCGAGGGCGCGCTCCAGACCCGCAAATGGACCGACCAGTCCGGCGCCGAGCGCTACTCGACCGAGGTGGTGCTGCAGCGGTTCCGCGGCGAGCTGACGATGCTCGACGGCCGCGGCGACGGCGGCGGTGGCGGCGGGATGGGCGGCGGCTACGACGAGGGCGGCTATTCCGGTGGCGGGGGAGGAGGAAGCTTCGGCGGCGGGGGCTCGTCGGGCGGCGGCGGCGGCCGGCGGCCGGCGCAGAACGACCCACTCGACGACGACATCCCGTTCTGAAGGGTGGGCAAGCCGGCGTGTGAACCGCGCCGGGTTTGCCGGAGGCTCCAGACCTTGAGAGGATGGAGCGATGACGAAAGCGACTTCAAACCGGTTCTCGCCTGAAGTTCGGCAACGCGCGGTGCGGATGGTCCTCGAGCACGCGAATGACCACCATGCCTCGCCGTGGGCCGCGATT
>DASWRT010000303.1:0-3849 GCA_036403035.1 Allostellaceae bacterium
CCGATGTTCGGCGCGTTCGGCAAGGCGCTGACCGCCTCCGCCGCGACCTTCCTGCCGACGGCGGCGCTCGACCGCGGCCTCGGCGAGCGGCTGGGGCTGCAACGAATGCTGCTGCCGGCGCGCGGCATCCGCCGGATCGGCAAGAAGGACATGGTGCTGAACGACGCGATGCCGGCGATCGAGGTCGACCCGGAGACCTACGAGGTCCGCGCCGACGGCGTCCACATCACCTGCGAGCCGGCGACGGTGCTGCCGCTGGCGCAGCGGTACTTCCTGTATTGAGCGCCCGCATGGCGGCGTCACGCGTTTCACCCCCCACCCTGCCCCTCCTCCGCAAGGGGGGAGGGAACGGTCGCGCAAGCGTTGCTCAGCCGCGCCATAATTCCCCCTCCCGCTCGACGGGGGAGAGACGGGGCGGGGGTGGACACGCGACGCTCCCGCACGAGGTCTGACCCGCGATGCGCCGCGCCGTCGCCGTCCATCCGGCGGGAACATGGCCGCATGGCGATGCCGTCGCGGGCGTCACCCTCGCCTTCCTCGACCGGCACCGCCGCCGCATCCGGCTCGTCGACGATGCCGGACAGTCGTTCCTGCTCGACCTGCCGCGCGCCATCTCGCTCCGCGACGGCGACGGGCTGGAGCTTGACAGCGGACGTTTCCTGCTGGTCCGCGCCGCCGAGGAAGCGGTCGTCGAGATCGCCGCGCCGGACGCCGCCTCGCTCGCCCGGATCGCCTGGCATCTCGGCAACCGCCATCTCCCGGTGCAGATCGTCGGACAGGACCGGCTCCGCATCCGCGACGACCACGTGATCGTCGAGATGCTCAAGAGGCTCGACGCCGAGATACGCTCCATCCGCGCCCCGTTCGACCCGGAGGGCGGGGCGTATACGGGAGGCGGCGGCCGTGACCATGCGCATGGTCACGGCGATCACCACGAGCACGGGCATGACCACGAGCACTAAAAATCCCTCTCCCCTTTTGGGAGAGGGAGGGGCCCGGCCGAAGGCACGGAGGGTGAGGGGTGACGGCGCAAAGCGCCGAAGTTGTTCTTCTTTGCCCTCTCACCCCGGCCCTCTTCCACAAGGGGAGAGGGGGAATGGTACATGGCGGAATTGGCTCATCCATGCCTGAACCCGCCGCCTCCCTCTACCGCCTCCTCGCGTGGCTCTCGCCGTCCTTCCCGGTCGGTGCCTTCAGCTACTCGCACGGCATCGAGGCGGCGGTAGAGGCGGGGCGGGTGCGCGACGCGGCGACGCTCGCCGGCTGGATCGGCGCGATCGTGCGGCACGGCGCCGGCCGCATCGACGCCGACCTGTTCCGCGACGCGCACCGCGCCGCCGCGGCTGACGACGTCGCGGCGCTCGACGCCATCACGGTCCGCGCCGACATCCACCGCGGTACCGCCGAGACCGCGCTCGAATCGCGGGCGCAGGGTACGGCCTTCCTCGCGACCTGCCGGGCGGCGTGGCCCGATCCGTTCCTCGACGAATGGGCGGCGGCGCTCGCCGCGTTGGAGCGCCCGCCGGCCTACGCTGTCGCCGTCGCGGTCGCCGCGGCGCGCGGCGGCGTGGCGCTGACGGCAGCGCTCACTGCCTATCTTCATGCGGTAGCGGCGAACCTCGTCTCGGCCGGCGTGCGGTTGATCCCGCTCGGCCAGACCGACGGACAGCGGGTCTTGCGCGCGCTGGAGCCGGCGGTGCATGACTCCGTCACGGCTTGCCTTTCGCGCGATCCGCGCGATTTCGGCGGCTGCGCTTTCGCCGTCGACCTCTCCTCGATCGACCACGAGACCCAGTATACGAGGCTGTTCAGATCATGAGTCTTCCCGCCTCTGCCCCTGCACACTGCACCGGCCCGCTCCGCGTCGGCATCGGCGGCCCGGTCGGCTCCGGCAAGACCGCGCTCGTCGACAGCCTGTGCAAGGCGATGCGCGACCGCTGGGAGGTCGTCGCGATCACCAACGACATCTATACCCGCGAGGACGCCGAGTTCCTGACGCGCTCCGGCGCGCTGCCGCCCGAGCGCATCCGCGGCGTCGAGACCGGCGGCTGCCCGCACACCGCGATCCGCGAGGACGCCTCGATCAATCTCGCCGCGGTCGACGAGATGAACCGGCTGTTCCCGGATCTCGACGTGATCTTCATCGAATCAGGCGGCGACAACCTTGCCGCGACCTTCTCGCCGGAGCTGGCCGACATCACGCTCTATGTCATCGACGTCTCGGCCGGCGACAAGATCCCGCGCAAGGGCGGTCCCGGCATCACCCGCTCCGACCTGCTCGTCATCAACAAAATCGACCTGGCACCCCATGTCGGCGCCAGCCTGGAGGTGATGGACCGCGACGCGCGGAAAATGCGCGGCGAGCGGCCGTTCCTGTTCACCAACCTGAAGAAGGGCGAGGGGCTGGACCGCATCGTCGGCTTCATCGTCGAGGCCGGCGGCCTGCCGGCGGAAGGACGCGAGCACCATGTCTGACCGGCGACTCCCGCCCGAGGCCCGGCATCCCGCGGCGACCGCCGTCGAGGCGATCCTCACCCGCCGCTCCGTCCGCGCGTTCCTGCCGACGCCGGTGCCGCAGGACACGATCCGCGATATCCTCCGCGTCGCGGCGCAGGCGCCAAGCGGCTCCAACATCCAGCCCTGGCGCGTCTACGTGTTGATGGGCGAGGCGCTCGACCGCGTGCGCGGCGACATGGCGCGCTCCTACCTCGCGAATGAGCCCGGCCAAGGGCGCGAGTACAAGTACTACACCGACCCGGTCGTCGAGCCCTGGCTGTCGCGCCGCCGCGCCTGCGGCTGGGGCCTGTACGGGACGCTCGGCATCGGCCGCGGCGACATCGAGAAGAGCCGCGCCTACCGCGTCCGCAATTACGAGTTCTTCGGCGCGCCGGTCGGCATGGTCTTCACGATCGACAAGCGGCTGGAGTTGGGGAGCTGGCTCGACTACGGCATGTTCCTGCAGAACATCATGGTCGCGGCTCGGCACTTCGACCTGCACACCTGCCCGGAGGCGTCGATCGCCGAGTTCCCGGCGATCCTGCGCCGCCATCTCGGTTTCGGCGAGGGCGAGATGGCGGTCTGCGGCATCGCACTCGGCCACGCCGACCCCGACGACATCATCAACGGCTTCCAGCCCGACCGGGTCGCGGTCGACGAGTTCGCGACGTTCTTGGAATAATCTGCCATACTCTGCTTAGTCGCCGACGGCGATGACCAAAAAGAAAACTTGAACCACCAAGACACAAAGGCACCAAGGAAATACAGGTGCGCTTCGCGCGCCGAAGACCATCTTGGTGTTCTTGGTGTCTTAGTGGTTCGAACGTTCTTTTTTCTTTTTACCCTACAACCCGCGCTACAGCATCGCACTTAATGCGAGGTGTCCGCCGAGCGCAAGCAGGCCGAGGAAGAACCAGAACCGGAACGTCGCCGCGTCCACCCGCGTCCGCAGCCCTTGCCCGACGAACATCCCGCCGAGCGACGCTCCGACCGCGACGAGCGAGACGCCGGCAAGCGACGCCTGGAACGCGCCGTCGCGGATCAGGAACGCGCCGTCGTTCGCAAGGTCGGCGGCCAGCGCCACCGTCGAGACCGTGAAGGAAAGGCCGAGCGCCTGCACGAGATCGTCCTTCTCCAGGCCGAGCGCCTGGAGGTAGGGCACGGCCGGGATCACGAACACGCCGGTCGCCGCCGTGACGAGCCCCGTCGCGGCGCCGATCAGCGGCGAGAGAAATGGCTCCGCCCTGACCGGCACCGCGACCCTTACCGACATCAGCCCGACCGCCGCGTAGAGCATCAGCGCGCCGCCGAGCGCGGCCGTCGCGCCGCCGCCCGTGCCGGTGAGCAGCCCAG